>NZ_CP034900.1:0-316467 GCF_005082365.1 Buchnera aphidicola (Artemisaphis artemisicola)
CCACAGATTTTCTTTGCACTAATAATAATAATTAATATTATTATATTTTTTATTTTTTTAAACTAGATTTAAAAGAAAATAATAAATATCTTTTTTTTTTAATATCTTATTTTTAATCTTAACATGTGTTATCTTTAATTAAATGTTAATATTATTACAAATAATTTTGAATTTTTTTAAAAAGGTTTTAATATGTCAAATTTAAAAAATTTTGATGTAATTGTTATTGGAGCTGGACATGCTGGTACGGAAGCAGCTACGGCTTCTTCAAGAATGGGTTGTAAAACATTATTATTAACTCAAAAAATGACAGATTTGGGTGTTTTATCTTGTAATCCAGCTATTGGAGGGATAGGAAAAAGTCATTTAGTCAAAGAAATAGATGCATTAGGTGGAATTATGGCTGAAGCTATTGATCATTCAGGGATTCAGTTTAGAATATTAAATTCGAAAAAAGGTCCTGCGGTAAGATCTACTAGAGCTCAAGCTGACAGAATCTTATATCATAAAACTATAAAAAAAATATTACAAAAACAAAATAATTTGTCTATTTTAGAAGAAGAGGTTAAAGATCTTATTTTTAAAAATTATATTGTTTCAGGCGTTTTGACAAAAAACGAAACGTGTTTTTATTCTAGATCAGTTGTAT
The DNA here is from genome assembly GCF_005082365.1 of Buchnera aphidicola (Artemisaphis artemisicola). NCBI lineage: Bacteria > Pseudomonadati > Pseudomonadota > Gammaproteobacteria > Enterobacterales > Erwiniaceae > Buchnera > Buchnera aphidicola. The sequence goes on from NZ_CP034900.1 coordinate 650, forward strand.
TAGCAACAGGTACTTTTTTAGGTGGTAAGATTCATATAGGACTAACCAGTTATTCAGCTGGGAGGATGGGAGATAAATCTTCTATAGATTTATCTTTTCGTCTAAGAGATTTATCTTTAAAGGTTAATAGATTGAAAACAGGAACTCCACCTAGAATCGATGTTAATACTATTAATTTTGATAATTTATTTGTACAACACGGAGATATTCCAGTTCCAGTTTTTTCGTTTATGGGAAATGTTTCAAATCATCCTAAACAAATTCCATGTTATCTTACACATACCAATGAAAAAACACACGAAATAATACGTAATAATTTAAATAAAAGTCCTATATATACAGGCTTTTTAAAAGGTTTAGGACCTCGTTATTGTCCATCTATTGAAGATAAAGTTGTTAGGTTTTCTGATAAAAAATCACATCAAGTTTTTTTAGAACCAGAAGGATTATCTAGTATTAAAATATATCCTAATGGTATTTCTACTAGTCTTCCATTGGATATTCAACAAAAAATAGTTGCATCTATTAAAGGTTTAGAATTTGCTAAAATTATAAGTCCAGGATACGCTATTGAATATGATTTTTTTGATCCAAAAGATTTGAACTTGACTTTAGAAAGCAAGTTGATTAAAGGATTGTTTTTTGCTGGTCAAATTAATGGGACAACTGGTTATGAAGAAGCAGCTTCTCAAGGATTGTTGGCGGGTTTAAATGCAGCATTAAATGCTATGAATGCTGGAAGTTGGTTTCCCAGACGAGATCAAGCATATTTAGGCGTTTTAATAGATGATTTAACTACACAAGGCACACAAGAACCATATCGAATGTTTACTTCTCGTGCTGAGTATCGATTAACTTTAAGAGAGGATAATGCAGATTTACGTTTAACAGAAATTGGACGAAAATTTGGTTTAGTAAATGATTTAAGATGGGCGCGTTATAATCAAAAAGTATTAAATATAAAAACAGAAATGAATCGTTTAAAAGCAATAAAAATACATCCTAAGTCCATTGATGCTAATGTTTTAAAAGAGTTATATAATTTCAATTCTATTAAAGAAATAAATTTAATTGATTTATTAAAACGACCAGAGATGACATATAAAAAATTACAATCTTTAAATTTTGTAAAATCAGGAATTTCTGATCTAGAAGCTATAGAACAAATAGAAAATGAAATTAAATATTCTGGTTATATTAAAAGACAATTAGAAGAAATTAATCGACATCTCAAAAACGAAAATACTTTTTTATCACCAACTTGTGATTATAATAAGATCAAGGGTTTATCTTATGAAGCAGCTACAAAATTAAATCAACATAAACCTTTTTCTATTGGTCAAGCATCACGTATTTCTGGGATCACACCTGCTTCTATTTCGATTTTATTGATTTATTTAAAAAAAAAATTTTATAAAGATCTTCTATCTTAGATATATTTTTTTTCATTTTAAAAATTAAGATTTGATTTTAATTTTTTTTTATTTAAAATACATAATAATTTTTATTCAATAATTTTTAAAAGCGACTGTTTGCTGAATTGGTTTTTTTCATTATATAATCTTTTTTAAAATTATAAAAAAATGAGAGTAATTTGTTATGATTTTAGAAAAGATATCTGATCCTCAAAAATATATTAGCCATCATTTACATCATTTACAGATAGATTTGCGTACTTTAAAAATTATTAAACCGGGAATGTTTTCTTCTTATTGGAGTTTAAATATTGATTCAATAATTTTTTCTCTTACATTAGGAAGTTTGTTTTTGGGTTTATTTTATTTTGTAGGAAAAACTATTACTAAAGGAGTACCGAATAAATTACAAGCAGTAATTGAATTAATTTTTGAATTTATTAATGTTAATGTAAAAAATATGTATCAAGGGAATAATCCCCTTATTGCACCTTTATCATTAACTGTTTTTATCTGGGTGTTTTTAATGAATCTAATGGATTTAGTTCCAATTGATTTTGTTCCATTTATTTCTGAAAAAATATTTAAATTACCTGCTATGCGTATAGTGCCTTCTGCTGATATTAACATTACATTGTCAATGTCACTAGGTGTTTTTATTTTGATTTTATTTTATACTATTAAAATAAAAGGATATATAGGTTTTATAAAAGAACTTATTTTACAACCTTTTAACCATCCAGTATTTTCTTTTTTTAATTTTATATTAGAATTTGTTTCATTATTGTCTAAGCCAATTTCTTTAGGGTTAAGACTTTTTGGGAATATGTATGCAGGAGAAATGATTTTTATTTTAATTGCAGCTTTGCTTCCATGGTGGTTACAATGTTTTTTAAATGTACCATGGGCTATTTTTCATATTTTAATAATCTCACTACAAGCTTTTATTTTTATGGTATTAACTATTGTATATTTATCAATGGCTTCTCAATCTCATAAAGATTGAAATTTATTTTGTAATTTTATTACAAATTGGAGTTAATAATGGAAAATTTAAATGTTGATATGCTTTATATAGCAGTAGCTATCATGATTGGATTGGCAGCAATTGGAGCAGCAATTGGTATTGGTGTTTTGGGTAGTAAATTTTTAGAAGGAGCAGCTAGACAACCTGATTTAATCCCTTTATTAAGAACACAGTTTTTTATTGTAATGGGATTAGTTGATGCTATTCCTATGATTGCTGTAGGATTAGGTTTATATATGCTTTTTGCTATTTCATAACTTTTTTACTTTAAAAAACGATATAGATTATTTTAAGATTTTAGAAAAAATCTTTACGTTTTTTAGATAACGTAAAGATTAATTTATTATTTAATACACAAGGTTTATTACTGTGAATCTTAATGCAACAATTCTTGGACAGACTATTTCATTTTTTTTATTTGTTTGGTTTTGTATGAAATATATTTGGCCGCCTATTATTTGTGCTATTGAAAATAGACAAAAAGAAATTAAAGAATCATTAATTAATGCAAAGCAAGCTCAAGATAAATTACATATTATTGAAAAAACTATAGATGAACAACTAAAAAAGGCTAAACAAAAAGCATCAAATATTTTAAATGAAGCACATTCACAAAAGTTATTAATTTTAGAAGAAGCAAAAAAAAATGCTTTACTAGAAAGTAAAAAAATTATTATGCATGCTCAATCAGAAATCAACATTGAAATGATACATGCAAGAAAAAAATTATTTAAAGAGATACTAGATTTATCTCTTGCTATAGCTGAAAAAGTAATCAAGAAAAATATTTCTAAAAATGAAAACAAGGAATTAGTAGAACAATTAATTATTTCTTTATCAAAAGAAAAAAATTATAGGTAAAATTTTTATGTCATTAGAAGATACTATTGCTAGACCTTATGCTAAAGCAATTTTTGAGACTGCTGTTGAAAATAATTCTATTGAAGAATGGAAAGATCTTTTAATTTTTATTAGTAAAATATCCTCTTATAAAAAAATGAAAAATTTTTTATCTGGTTCTCTTTCTTCAAAATATTTATCAAAAGTTTTTATTGAAGTTAGTAAAGACATGGTTACTAAAAATTCAATAAATTTTATAAAATTATTAGCAGAAAATCAACGTTTTAAAATATCAAAAAATATATTAAAAAAATTTTTGCAATTAGAAGCATGTTATAAAAATATTATAGTTGTTGAATTAAAATCAGGATCACCTTTAAAAGATTGGCAATTTAAATATATAAAAGAAAAGTTAGAACAATTTTTTTCTAGAAAAATTAAATTCGTTTGTAAAAGAGATGCTGATATAATTGATGGTATAATTGTAAAAATTAACGATACAGTTTTTGATTTATCTGTTCAAAATTATCTTAAACAATTATCTAGTGTTTTAAAGTTTTAAATTTTTAAGAGAATAATATATGCGATTAAATTCTACAGAAATTAGTAAATTAATTAAAGAAAGAATAGCTCACTTTGAAGTATTTAATCAGTCATATAATGAAGGTCTAATTATTTCTGTTAGTGATGGTATTATAAGAATTAATGGTCTTTCTAACGTTATGTTAGGAGAAATGATTTTACTTCCTAATGATCAATATGCTATTGCTTTAAATATAGAAAGAGATACAGTAGGGGCAGTAGTTATGGGTCCTTATATTAATATTTCTGAAAATACTAAAGTTCAATGTACAGGCAGAATTTTAGAAGTTCCAGTAGGAGATAATTTATTAGGTCGAGTAGTGAATGCATTAGGCTCTCCTATAGATGGCAAAGAAGCCATAAAAAATCATATTTATTATCCAGTAGAAACAGAAGCACCAGGAGTCATCGAACGTCAATCAATTGATGAACCAATACAAACTGGTTACAAAATTATAGACTCTATGATTCCTATTGGTAGAGGACAACGTGAACTAATTATTGGTGATAGACAAACAGGAAAAACCGCTCTTGCAATTGATACTATTATCAACCAAAAAAAAACTGGTATTAAGTGTATTTATGTTGCTATTGGACAAAAACTTTCAACAATTATTAATGTTGTTAAAAAGTTAGAAGAGAATAATGCTTTATCAAATACCGTCATAGTAGTTGCATCTGCTTCTGAAGCAGCAGCTTTACAATACTTAGCACCTTATTCTGGTTGTGCAATGGCAGAATATTTTCGTAATCAAGGACAAAACGCTTTAATTGTTTACGATGATTTATCTAAACATGCAATAGCTTATCGTCAAATTTCCTTATTACTACGCAGACCTCCTGGCAGAGAGGCTTTTCCTGGAGATATATTTTATCTTCATTCTCGTTTACTAGAAAGAGCATCTCGTGTTTCTGTAGAATTTATAAAAAAGATTACTAAGAACAAAATTATTGGGAAAACAGGTTCTATTACTGCTTTGCCTATAATTGAAACACAATCTGGAGATGTTTCTGCATTTGTTCCTACTAATGTGATTTCTATTACTGATGGTCAAATTTTTTTAGAATCAAGTTTATTTAATTCTGGTATTCGTCCTGCTGTAAATCCTGGTATATCTGTATCTCGTGTAGGTAGTGCTGCACAAAGTAATATTATTAAAAAATTATCTTCTGGTATTCGTACAGCATTAGCACAATTTCAAGAATTAGCAGCTTTTTCTCAATTTTCATCTGATTTAGATGATGCAACGAAAAAACAATTAGATTACGGTCAAAAAATCACAGAACTATTAAAGCAAAAACAATACTCTCCCATGTCTATATCTGAACAAGCTCTAATATTGTTTATTGCGGAAAATAATTCTTTGGAAAACATTCCTGTTTATGAGATTATTAGATTTGAAAGTGAAATATTACTGTATGCTAAGAATTATTTTTCTAAAATAATGAAAAATATTGATAAAGAAAAAATTTTTGATATTTCTATAGAAAAAGAATTTACAGAATTAATTGCTAATTTTAAAAAAAATCAATTTTTAATATAATTATTTAATAGAAAAGAGATACTAGTGGCTAGTACAAAAGAGATAAGAAATCAAATCAGTAGTGTAATTAATACAAAAAAAATTACTAAAGCAATGGAAATGGTTGCAGTTTCTAAAATGAGAAAAACTGAATTAAAAATGAGATCTGGAAGACCATATGCTGATACTATCAGAAAAGTAATTAATCATGTTGTGCAAGGAAATCTAGAATATAAACATAGTTATTTAGAAAATAGAAAAATTACACGGATAGGAATTATTATTATATCTACTGATAGAGGATTATGCGGAAGTTTAAATACTAATCTTTTTAAACAAGTACTACTTAAAATGCAAAATTTTGCTAGACTTAATGTTCCATGTGATTTGATATTATTTGGTTTGAAAAGTTTATCTGTATTTAAATTGTGTACAAGTAATATTCTTGCACAAGTAACTAATTTAGGAGAATATCCTAACATATTAGAATTAATTGATCCTGTTAAAATTATTTTAGAAAGATATCAATCTAAAAAAATTGATAAAATTTTTATTGCCTATAATAAATTTTATAATAAAATGTTGCAGAAACCTAAAATTGTTCAATTACTTCCTTTATCAAATACTGATGTTATAAATCCTAAAAGTAAAAATTGGGATTATTTGTATGAACCTGAATCTAAGTTGATTTTAGATACTCTATTTAATAGATATATTGAATCTCAAATATATCAAAGTATATTAGAAAATATAGCAAGTGAACAAGCTGCTCGCATGATGGCAATGAAAATAGCTACAGATAATAGTAGTAATCGTATTAAAGAATTGCAATTAATTTATAACAAAGTTCGACAGAGTAATATTACTCAAGAATTAACTGAAATTGTTTCAGGCGCATCTGCAGTTTCACTTGATTAAAAATTAGTTAGAGGTTTAAAAATCATGACTGATGGCAAAATTATTCAAATTATTGGTCCTGTAGTAGATGTAGAATTTAATCAAGATTCAACACCAAAAATATATAGCGCTTTAGAAGTTCAAAATAATCAATCTAAGTTAATTTTAGAAGTACAACAACAATTAGGTTCAGGTGTTGTAAGAACGATTGCCATGGGTTCTTCTGATGGTTTAAAAAGAGGTTTGTCTGTTATTGATCTCAAACATTATATAAAAGTACCAGTAGGAGAAGCAACCTTAGGTCGTATAATTAATGTATTGGGAGAAACTATAGACAACAAAGGTCCATTAAAAAGCAAAAATAATATTGAATATTGGGAAATTCACCGTTCTCCTCCTAGTTATAAAGAACAAACCAGTTCTCAAGAAATCCTAGAAACCGGTATAAAAGTTATCGATTTGATTTGTCCTTTTTCTAAAGGAGGAAAAGTTGGTTTATTTGGGGGTGCAGGAGTTGGTAAAACAGTAAATATGATGGAATTGATTCGTAATATTGCTATAGAACATTCTGGTTATTCAGTTTTTACTGGAGTTGGGGAAAGAACTCGAGAAGGTAATGATTTTTATCATGAGATGAATGATTCAAAAGTTTTAGATAAAGTTTCTCTTGTGTATGGACAAATGAATGAACCTCCAGGAAATAGATTACGTGTAGCTTTTACAGGTCTTACTATTGCAGAAAAATTTCGTGATGAAGGAAAAAATGTTTTGCTATTTATCGATAATATTTATCGATATACCTTAGCTGGAACAGAAGTTTCTGCTTTACTAGGTCGAATTCCTTCTGCAGTAGGTTATCAACCAACTTTATCTGAAGAAATGGGTTTACTTCAAGAAAGAATAACTTCAACGAAAAAAGGTTCGATTACTTCAATTCAAGCCGTTTATGTTCCTGCTGATGATTTAACTGATCCTTCTCCAGCAACAACTTTTGCACATTTAGATTCTACAGTTACATTAAGTCGTCAAATTGCATCTTTAGGTATTTATCCTGCTATTGATCCTTTAAATTCAACTAGTCGTCAATTAGATCCCTACATTGTAGGAGATGAACATTATCAAACAGCATTAGGAGTTCAATCAATATTACAAAGATATCAAGAATTAAAAGATATTATTGCTATTTTAGGTATGGATGAACTTTCAGAAAAAGATAAATTACTAGTATCAAGGGCTCGAAAAATACAAAGATTTTTATCTCAACCGTTTTTTGTTGCAGAAGTTTTTACCGGTTTTTCAGGAAAATATGTGTCATTAAAAGATAATATTCGTGCTTTTAAAGGTATTCTCGCAGGAGAATTTGATGCTTTTCCAGAACAAGCATTTTATATGGTAGGTTCTATTGAAGAAGCTATAGAGAAGTCAAAAAAATTATAATTTTAAAATATTTGGACATATCTATGAATTTTTATTTAGACGTAGTTAGTTTAAAAAAATCTATATTTTCTGGTCTTGTAAAAAAAATACGTGTATCTGGAAGTGAAGGTGAACTTGGCATTTATCCTGGACACACTCAATTATTAAGTATAATTAAACCTGGTTTAATATATATTTCTCATATAAATAACAAAAAAGAATATATTTATATATCAGGAGGAATCTTAGAAGTGCAGCCTAATATTGTATCTATTTTAGCTGATGTAGCAATTCATGCTATCGATTTAAATCGAGAATATATTTTAAAAGAAAAACAAAATGCTGAAGAAAATATTAAAAATGAAAATACAGAAATAGAGAAAAAAAATATTTTATTAAAAATTTCTCAAGAAATAGCTAAACTGCGTGTTCTTGAAATTATGGATAAATTTAAATGAAAAATCATATTTCGCGGCTGGTTTTTCCTGCCGCAATTGTAAGATGTTTAAAATATTTTTAGATATCAATATTTTCTGCTTTTAAAGCGTTTTTTTCTATAAATTTTCGTCTAGGTTCAACTGAATCTCCCATAAGAGTGCAAAATAAATTATTAGCTGAGATTGCATCTTTGATAGTAACTTGTAACATATTTCTAGTTTCAGGATTCATTGTTGTATTCCATAATTGTTCTGGATTCATTTCTCCTAGTCCTTTATAACGTTGTATAAATAATCCACGTTTAGATTGTTTTATTAACCATGATAATGTATTTTTTATGTTATCTATTTTATAAATAGAACCTTCTTTTTCTATAAAAACATCATGAACAAAATATTTTTTAAATTTTTTTCCTAGATTAGTGATTAATAAATATTCTTTGCTTGTAAAAAATTCTTCTTTAAAATCGTATTTTGTAGAATTTGCATATCTAGATATTTTAATAGTTGGTTCAAATATATTTTTCTTTAAGTTTTTTTGAATTTCTGAAGAATAATAACTATTATTGGTATTTATTTTGTTTAATTTTTGTACTAATGTGTCTATCCAATTTTTTACTATTTCAAATTCTTTTAAATTTGATAAAAAAGGATGGTAGATAAGTTCATTAAATAAAGACATTGGAAAATAATATTTATTTTTTTTTAAAGTAGTTTTAATTGATTTATATGTAAATACCATTTCTTTAAATATTTTAATATTTTCATTCACAATTACATGTTTAGAATTTTTTAAAATTATCTCTTTTAAGGCATTTTTAATTTCATATTTATTCATTTCTTCATCATTTTTAATGTATGTTTCTTTTTTTCCTTTTTTTATTTTATATAAAGGAGGTTGCGCAATATAAATATATCCTTTTTCTATTAACTCAGGTAATTGACGATAAAAAAAAGTTAGTAATAATGTACGAATATGAGCACCATCTACGTCAGCATCTGTCATAATAATAATATAGTTATATCTTAATTTATCTATATTATATTCATTTTTTCCGATTCCACAACCTAAAGCAGTAATAAGAGAAGCGATTTCTTGAGATAAAATCATTTTTTCAAATGTTGATTTTTCTACATTTAATATTTTTCCTTTAAGAGGAAGAATTGCTTGATTTTTTCGATTCCTACCTTGTTTAGCTGATCCGCCAGCTGAATCTCCTTCTACTAAATAAATTTCTGAAAATTTAGGATCATGTTCTTGGCAATCAGACAATTTACCAGGTAACGTGCCTAAATCTAGAACACCTTTTTTTTTATTTATTTCTCTAGCTCGGCGTGCTGCTTCTCTTGTTTTAGCAGTATTAATAATTTTTTGAATAATAGATTTTGCATCAGAAGGATTTTCTAAAAGATATTCAATAAGATTTTCATTTATTAATGATTCTATTACTGATCTTGCTTCAGAAGATACTAATTTATCTTTCGTTTGAGATGAAAATTTTGGATCAGGAATTTTAATTGATATGATAGCTGTTAATCCTTCACGTATGTCTTCGCCTATAATTGTTGTTTTATTTTTTTTATTATAGCCTTCTCTTTCTATATGTAAATTTAAAGTTCGCGTCATACCAGAACGGAAGCCAGCTAAATGTGTTCCTCCATCTTTTTGTTTTATATTATTAGTAAAACAGAGTATATTTTCTTGATGAGATGTACTCCATTGCATTGCAATTTCTAATTCTATTTTTTCTTTTATAGATCTAAAATAAAATATACGTGAATGAATAGGTGTTTTTTTGATGTTTAAAAATTTAATAAATGCTTTTATCCCACCTTTATAATGATAATTTTCTTTTATATTTGTTCTATTATCTTGTAAATAAATTGCAATATTAGAATTAAGAAAAGATAATTCTCGTAACCTTTTAGATAAAATTTCATATTGAAATTTTGTATTGTTTGTAAATATTTTATAGCTTGGCCAAAATCTTATATATGTTCCTGTAATATCAGTTGTACCAATAATAGTAAGAGAATTTTGTGGTTTTCCGTTTTTATAAATTTGTTGATATTGTTTTTTGTTTTTGTAAATTATTAATTCTAATTTTTCAGATAAAGCATTTACTACTGAAATTCCAACTCCATGCAAACCTCCTGATATTTTATATGAAGAATTATCGAATTTACCACCCGAGTGCAATACAGTCATAATTACTTCTGCAGCTGAAATATTTTCTTCAGGATGAATGTCAGTAGGAATTCCTCTGCCATTATCTTTTACTGAAACTGAATTGTCTGAATGAATAGTTACTATAATTTCTTTACAATAACCTGATAATGCTTCATCAATAGAATTATCTACTATTTCAAAAACCATATGATGCAATCCACTACCATCATCTGTATCACCAATATACATGCCTGGTCTCTTACGAACAGCATCTAATCCTCTTAATATTTTAATATTAGAAGAGTTATATATATTCTTCATAATTTTTTTTTGTTGATTCCTTTAAATTAAAAAACACTAATTTTAGTAGATTCTTTTTATAAGAAAAGAATAATATGTTAATAATTTTTAGATTATTAATTTTATATAATAGAATTTTAAAAATTTTAGCGTTTTAGCAACATTACTACATATATTGTTGAAGTATCATTTTCCGCTTCTATTTGTATAGAACTGTTCATGTTATTAACATATAGCAATATATTTTCACTAGTAATAGAATTTAAAACATCTAATACATAATAAACATTAATTGATATTTCTATATTTTCACCAGAATAATTTATATTGAATGTATCTTGGACTATTTCTTCTTCTTGATTATCAGATAATACTTTAAATTGATTATTTTTAATATGTATTTCTACTCCACAAAATTTTTCATTTGATAAAATTGCAGCACGTAATAAAGATTGTTTTAGCAATTTATTTTTAAAAATAATAGGATTATGTTTTGTTTTAAGTAAAACACTTTTATAATCAGGATATTGTCCTTCAATCAATTGTGCTGTAAAAATTAATTTTTCTATATATATTCTAATATTGTTTTTTCCAATCAAAATACGTATTTTTTGTTCTGAAACACTTAATAATCTATGTAATTCAAGAACTCCTTTTCTTGGAATAACTATTGAAAAAGGAAGAATTTTCTCTTTTAAAAGAGTACATGACATGCTTAAACGGTATCCATCTGTAGCAACTACAGAAAGAATTTCTCTCTTATTTTCAAATAGCATACCATTAAGGTAATATCGTACATCTTGTTTCCCCATTGAAAATTGTGTTTTTTCAATCATTTTTTTTAAAATATTTGAAGATATATAAAGTTCTGAAATATGAATAAAATTATTATGATTTGGAAAATTATCAGAAGGTAAAGTAGCTAATATATATTTACTATTATCAGAAATAATGTGAAGTTTGTTTTTTTTTAATTGTATTTCAATTTCTGATGATTCTAATGCATTTCGACAAATATCTAAAAGTTTACGACCAGAAATTGTTATAGCACCAGATGTATATTCATTTAGCATGTTGATATTAGATATTAATTCTATTTCTAAATTTGTTGCTGTTAATGATAAAATTCCATTTTTAATTGTAATTAGTATATTTTCTAAGATAGGGAAAGAAGTATTTTTTATAAGTAAACGATTTATTTTTTGTAAATGTTTAATTAAAATAGTGTTTTTAATATTAAATTTCATATAATCACATTGATAAAGTTTGAATTAAAATTGAAAAATCTTTTTTAACATCGTGACTTTCTTTTCGTAATTGCTTGATTTTACGACATGCATGCAGTACTGTTGTATGATCTCGTCCACTAAATGCATTTCCAATTTCAGGAAGACTATAATTAGTTAATTTTTTTGCTACTGCCATAGCCATTTGTCTTGGACGAGCTATTGATCGTGAACGTCTTTTAGATAACAAGTCGGAAACTTTAATTTTATAATAATCTGCTACTGTTTTTTGAATATTGTCAATTGTAATAATTTTATTTTGTAAAGCAAGTATATCTTGAAGTGCTTCACGAACAAAATCTATAGTAATAGTACAATGAGCAAATCGAGAATTAACAATAACTCGATTAAGAGCTCCTTCTAATTCACGAACGTTAGAACGTAAATGTTTAGCAATAAAAAGAGCTACTTCATTAGATAATACAATTTTATTTTCATCAGCTTTTTTAATGAGAATAGCTACGCGCGTTTCTAGTTCTGGAGGTTCTATGGAAACTGTAAGACCCCAACCAAATCTTGATTTAAGACGTTCTTCAACACCATCTATTTCTTTAGGATAACGATCAGAAGTTAAAATAATTTGTTGATTTCCTTCTAATAAAGAATTAAAAGTATGAAAAAATTCTTCTTGCGAACGTTCTTTATTTGCAAAAAATTGGATATCATCAATTAATAATGCATCAATAGAACGATAATATAATTTAAATTTTTCAATTGCATTATTTTGAAGGGCTTTTACCATATCTTGAACAAAACGTTCAGAATGCATATAAACAATTTTAATATCATATTTATATTCTAAAATTCCGTTACCAATAGCATGTAGTAAATGAGTTTTTCCTAGTCCTGTGCCACCATATAAAAATAATGGATTATAAGAGTTTCCAGGATTGTTAGCTACTTGAAATGCTGCAGCTCGTGCTAATTGGTTAGATTTTCCTTCTATAAAATTTTTGAAATTATATTTTTTATTAATATTAGAACAATAAGATGTATTGTTAAAAATTGTTTTTTTGTTCAAGATTATTTTTTTGTGTTCATTTTTAGAACTATTTAAAATATTTTTTTTAAATTTTTTTTCTTTATCATTTTTATATATTTCAAATTTTATTAATGGAATATTAGAACCACAAAAATCTTTTAGTATTTTTTTAAAATAGATTAAGTACTTATCTTTTACCCAATCTAACACAAATTCATTTGGAGCGTATATTTTTAAAACATTATTGTTTAGTTTGGCTTTCAGAGAGCGTATCCATATACTAAACTCTGTATTTGGTAGCTCATCTTGTAACCGGTCAAGACACTGTTTCCAAAGACAAAGTGACACGGTAGACTCCAAGCGAACAAAATTGATAAAATTTGGAAAATTGTTTTTTTATATGTTCATTTTGATATATGTAATTTACATAAAAGTATTTATATAAAATTATATTTTTTTACGTTAAAAGTTATACAATGTAAGGTTGGAGAGTATAACGAACAGGATTCAATATATTATTGAAATATTTTATTTATTTTAAGAAGTGATTATGAAATATATTATTATCTTTATAAATGAAAATATATTTATCATAATAGAATATAAAATTAAAAATATTTTTTAGATAAGTCAATTATAAATTTATGTTTTTTAATTGATATTATTAATAATAATTTTTATATTAGATTATTTCAGTAAAGTTCATTGACTATATCTTTGAGAATAATTACTCTTAGTAATAATAATAACATTTTACATAACGTGTAATATAAAATAATTAGGGAATATTAAAATGAAACGAACTTTTCAACCATCGATATTAAAACGTAATCGTTCGCATGGATTTAGAATTCGTATGTCAACAAAAAATGGTCGTTATATTTTATCACGTAGACGTGCTAAATTAAGAACACGTTTAACTGTTTCTAGTAAATAGCAGGTTAAATATTGTGTGCAATTATTGTTTTAAAAAAAAAATGCGATTATCAAATTCTATATATTTTCAGTATGTTTTTAAAAATCCCTTTAAAATAGATACTTTAGAAATTAGTGTCTTAGGACGTTCAAATTTATTAGAATATCCAAGATTAGGTCTTAGTATACCCCGTAAGAACATTAAATACGCTCATCATAGAAATTTAATTAAAAGACTAATTCGAGAGACTTTTCGTTTATTACAGCATAAATTGATTTTAATGGATTATATAGTTATAGCAAAAAAGAATATTCTTCATTTTAATAATAAAAAATACACAATAAATATATTGAATGGTTTGTGGTCTAATTATTTTAAATAATTTTTATTTTAAAGAATTTTTTTTATTTTAAATTTAATAAATATTTTATAAAAAATTTATTTTTATATATTTTTCTTATAATATATTGTTTTATTTTAATATAATTTAAATGATTTTTTATTAATTAAATTAATATTATTTTAATTATAGAAAATATAATTATTTTACCTTTAAATATTAGAGATAAAAGTGAATATTAATTATGGAAGTACAACGTAATTTTTTTATTTTTGCTTTTTTATTCGTTTCTTTTTTAGTATGGCAAGCTTGGCAAAATCAATCATTTTTAACTAGTAAAAAAAATGAAAGCATAAATTCAACATTTGGATCTATCAATGAACAACGTAATATAAAAAAAATTTTTATTAAAAATGATGTAATTAGTTTGGTTATTAATATGTATGGCGGGGATATAGAAGAAGCTGATTTATTAGCATATAAAAATACGTTAAATTCATCTGAACCATTTAAATTACTTGAAACTACATCTGATTTTATTTATCAAGCACAAAGCGGGTTAATTGGACGAGATGGTCCAGATAGTGCAATTCATAATACTAGACCTTTATATAATTCTAATAAAAAAATATATAAATTACAAAAGAATCAAAAAGAACTACGTGTCCCTATAACATGGATTAATAAAAATGGTGTAATTTATAAAAAAATATTTATTCTTAAACCTAATAGATATGATGTTCAAATAGAATATCATATTCATAATTTAAGTAAAAATGCATTAAAAATGAATATGTTTGGACAAATAAAGCAAACAATTCATTTGCCTGAAAAACGTAATATTTATAGTAGAAATTTTGCCTTACAAACATTTCGTGGTGCTGCTTATTCCAGTAATGATAATAAATATGAAAAATATAAATTTGATTATATTTCTAATAATCAAAATTTACATGTTACTACTGAAAATGGTTGGATTGCAATGTTACAACAGTATTTTGCTGTAGCTTGGATTCCTAAAAATTTAGGAAAAAATACAATATATACATCTAGCTTGGATAGTGGAATTGCGGCAATTGGTTATACAACTCCTACAATTGATATTCCTCCTCATGCAAGCGGTACTATAGAATCAAAGCTATGGATTGGTCCTGAAATACAAAAAGAAATGCAATTAGTTGCAAAAAATCTAGATTTAACAGTAGATTATGGTTGGCTTTGGTTTTTATCTCAACCATTATTTAAATTATTAGCTATTTTATACAATATAATAGGAAATTGGGGTGTTTCTATTATTTTAATTACTTTTTTCATGAAAGGAATAACTTATCCTTTAACTAAAGCTC
This sequence comes from Buchnera aphidicola (Artemisaphis artemisicola), assembly GCF_005082365.1. Taxonomy (NCBI): domain Bacteria; kingdom Pseudomonadati; phylum Pseudomonadota; class Gammaproteobacteria; order Enterobacterales; family Erwiniaceae; genus Buchnera; species Buchnera aphidicola. The sequence continues at coordinate 16,127 of NZ_CP034900.1, forward strand.
AATACAATTCTATTGCTAAAATGCGTTCATTACAACCTAAGATTAAGGAAATAAAAGAAAAATACACTCACGATAAGAAGCGTATTAGCCAAGAAATAATAAATTTATATAAAAAGAAAAAAATTAATCCTTTAGGTAGTTTTTTGCCTATTTTTATTCAAATGCCTATTTTTTTATCGCTTTATTATATGCTTATAGGATCTGTTGAATTACGACACGCTCCTTTTTTATTATGGATTAATGATTTATCTGATCAAGATCCATACTATGTATTGCCAATAATAATGGGTTTAACAATGTTTTTTATTCAGAAAACATCATCTACTAATAATGTTTCTGATCCATTTCAAAAAAAGATTATGAATTTTATACCTGTTGTTTTTACAGTGTTTTTTTTATGGTTTCCTTCAGGATTAGTTTTATACTATATAATTAGTAATTTAGTTACTATTATACAACAAAAGTTTTTTTTATCTTATAAACCTAAAAAATAGTTTGAAAAATATTTTTTTATGTTTAATTATTTAACATTAAATTAACATTTAAATTCTTAATTTATAAAGATAATAATTATATTATGCATGATAAAACTATTATTGCTCAAATTACTTATCCAGGAAAAAGTGCAGTTGGAATATTAAGAATATCTGGTTCTCAAGCAAAAATCATTGCTAAAGAAGTATTAGGGAAAATTCCTCTTCCAAGATTTGCTACTTATTCTAAATTTTTAGATGAATACAGCAATGTATTAGACAAAGGAATATCGTTATGGTTTCCTGCTCCTTGTTCGCTAACAGGTGAAGATGTATTGGAATTACAAGGACATGGCAGTCCATTAGTAATGGATTTATTAATTAAGAGAATTTTGTCTATTAATAATACTAGACTTGCTAAACCTGGAGAATTTTCCGAGCGAGCATTTTTAAATGGTAAAATTGATTTAATTCAATCAGAAGCTATAGATGATTTGATTAACTCAGAAACAGAATCATCTGTTCGTGCTTCATTACATTCATTAGAAGGAGATTTTTCTTTTTTTATTAAAGAGTTAATGAATATTATTATTGAATTTCGTATTAATTTAGAATCAACTATAGATTTTTCAGAAGAAGAAATTACTATTGATCTTGAAAATATAATTAATACAAACTTTAAAAAATTACATCTTAAATTTTTAAAAATTAAAAATACAGCAAAAGAAGGAATATTATTAAAAGAAGGAAAAAAAATAGTTATTGCTGGTCTTCCTAATTCAGGAAAATCAAGTTTATTAAATGTTTTATCATGTAAAAATCGAGCTATAGTTAGTGATATACCTGGGACTACACGAGATCTTCTTTACGCTTATATTAATATCAATAATATTTCTTGTGAGTTGATTGATACAGCTGGTTTACGCAATACAGACAATAAAGTAGAAAATATTGGAATAATGCGTGCTTGGGAAGTAATTAAAACTGCTGATCATATTTTGTTTGTTATTGATAAAACTATTAAAAAATCAGAACAAGAAAAAATATGTCATGAATTTATCAAAAATCTTTCTGATAGTAATATTAAAGTAACTTTTATTTTAAATAAAAATGATTTATTGCAAGAAAAATTTGGTATGAAAAAAATGGCAGGTTTATCTTTTATTAGTATATCAGCACGAACCGGTGAAGGTATTGATACATTACGTCAGCATATTATAAAACTAGAAAAAGATAACACTAAAGAAGGCGTTTTTATTGCTCGAAGACGTCATCTTCATCAAATTGATTTAGCATACAATGAGTTATTGTTAGCTGAAAAAAATTGGCTATCTTTTAAAAACGTCGAATTTTTGGCTGAGTCGTTGAGTATTATAAATAAATTGCTGGGCGAAATAACAGGTCATTTTAGTTCTCAAGAATTATTAAAGCGTATTTTTTCTAATTTTTGTATTGGTAAATAGAGATTAAAAAAAGTAGATATTAAAAATATGCCCGGAGGCGGAATTGAACCACCGACACGGGGATTTTCAGTCCCCTGCTCTACCAACTGAGCTATCCGGGCTTTTTTATATTAAATCATCAATTATTAAACTTTGTCAATGATTTTTTTATCATAAAATTTTATTAACATTTAATATAAATGTCATTTTTATATTTTCAATAATTAAATATTTAAAATATAAAAAATATGGATTTTATAAATAAAAAAATAAAAAAATAATATTTGCCCTTGAAAGTTTTCATAAAGATCCCTATATTGAAAAGTAATAGAAGTTATTAAATTTTAATATTTTTAAAAAATAGTTAGGATTATTTTACAGGAGCATTATCATATGAAAATTCGTCCGTTGCATGATCGTGTGCTTGTTAAGCGTCAAGAAGTTGAATCAAAATCTGCAGGTGGTATTGTGCTGACAGGTTCTGCTGCAGGAAAATCTACTCGAGGAACAGTAACTGCTGTCGGTAACGGTCGTGTTTTAGATAATGGAGAAATTAAACCATTAGATGTTAAAGTGGGAGATATAGTTATATTTAACGAAGGTTATGGTGCTAAAACAGAAAAAATTGATAATGAAGAACTATTGATTTTAACTGAAAGCGACATTTTAGCAATTGTTGAATAATAAACTAATATTCTAATCTATTGAAAAATTTATTTAAGGGAATGTCAAATGGCCGCTAAAGATGTAAAATTTGGAAACGAAGCTCGAATTAAAATGCTTCGAGGAGTCAATGTATTAGCAGATGCTGTTAAAGTAACTTTAGGTCCAAAAGGTAGAAATGTTGTTCTAGATAAATCTTTTGGAGCACCTAGTATTACTAAAGATGGCGTATCAGTAGCTCGTGAAATCGAATTAGAAGATAAATTCGAAAATATGGGAGCTCAAATGGTAAAAGAAGTTGCATCTAAGGCAAATGATGCAGCAGGAGATGGTACGACGACGGCAACACTATTAGCACAGTCTATAGTAAATGAAGGCTTAAAAGCAGTAGCAGCCGGAATGAATCCAATGGATTTAAAACGTGGTATTGACAAAGCTGTTATTAATGCTGTAGAAGAACTAAAAAATTTATCTGTACCATGTTCTGATTCTAAAGCAATTACACAAGTTGGAACTATTTCTGCAAATGCAGATGAAAAAGTTGGAGTTTTAATTGCAGAAGCAATGGAAAAAGTTGGCAATGATGGAGTAATTACAGTAGAAGAAGGAACAGGTCTTCAAAATGAACTTGAAGTAGTTAAAGGAATGCAATTCGATCGAGGATATTTATCTCCTTATTTTATTAATAAACCAGAAACAGGTATTGTCGAGTTAGAAAATCCATATATTTTAATGGCTGATAAAAAAATATCTAATGTTCGCGAAATGTTGCCAATATTAGAATCTGTCGCTAAATCAGGAAAACCATTATTAATTATTTCAGAAGATTTAGAAGGTGAAGCTTTAGCTACATTAGTAGTTAATTCAATGAGAGGAATTGTTAAAGTAGCAGCAGTAAAAGCTCCTGGCTTTGGGGATCGTCGCAAAGCAATGTTGCAAGATATTTCTATTCTTACCGGTGGTTCTGTTATTTCTGAAGAACTAGCTATGGAATTAGAAAAATCTACTTTAGAAGATTTAGGTCAAGCGAAACGGGTTGTTATTAGCAAGGATACTACAACAATAATTGGTGGTGTTGGAGAAAAACATAATATTCAAAGTCGTATTAATCAAATTCGTCAAGAAATACATGAAGCTACTTCTGATTATGATAAAGAAAAATTAAACGAGCGTTTAGCTAAATTATCAGGAGGAGTAGCAGTTTTAAAAGTAGGTGCTGCTACAGAAGTAGAAATGAAAGAGAAGAAAGCTCGTGTTGAAGATGCATTGCATGCAACTCGTGCTGCTGTAGAAGAAGGAGTAGTTGCTGGTGGTGGTGTTGCATTGGTTCGTGTAGCAGGTAAATTATCTGATTTACGTGGTCAAAATGAAGATCAAAATGTAGGTATTCGAGTTGCTTTACGTGCAATGGAAGCTCCATTGCGTCAAATTGTCTCTAATTCAGGTGAAGAGCCTTCTGTAGTTACTAATAATGTTAAAGATGGAAAAGGTAACTATGGTTATAATGCTGCTTCTGATGAATACGGTGATATGATAGATTTTGGTATATTAGATCCTACTAAAGTTACACGTTCTGCTTTACAATATGCAGCTTCTGTAGCTGGTCTAATGATTACTACAGAATGTATGGTAACTGATTTACCAAAAGAAGATAAATCTTCTGATTCTAGTTCTTCTCCTGCAGGAGGAATGGGTGGTATGGGCGGAATGATGTAATAAATTATTCTTCTTTTGATTAAATAAGTTTTAAATTAATTTAAAAATATCTTTCCTCAGGTTAATTATTCTGAGGAAAGTTTTTTCTTGTTTAGGTTTATATAAAAATATTAAATTTATTTAATAATTAAAAAAATTAATGTTTTGTTATTTTTAATATTATTTTTATATTCTAATCTAAAACTAAATAACTAAATTTTTTTTCAAAATTTAAAATACTTCATTATTATATTTATCAGAATTAAACAAATATAATATATTTTTTATCTTTTATAAGGTCTTTAATTTTTTCTAGAGACCTTAAAATTTTTTTATATATTGTCATTTGTAATAAAAATAGATTTTTTTAAATTATCTTTTATCATTACTGATAATAAAAAATGTAGTTTATCTAGTAAAAAGTTTTCATTAACTTGAAATTGAAAAAATTTATAATTTTCTTCCAAATAAAAAATTATTAATAATTTTTTTGTTTTTAATAGAATTAAATAGTTTTAGATAACTAATTATTTTTTTAGTTAATTTTTATATTTTTTATAAGAATAGAGGTGTATATGAGAGTATATTATAGCAATAATTTTCGTTTAGGTTGTAAAATTATATTTGAAAACGAACCATGTTTAATAGAATCCAGTGAATTTGTTAAACCAGGAAAAGGTCAAGCTTTTGTTCGTGTAAAATTAAGAAAACTTTTAACAAAACAACTTATAGAAAAGACATTTAAATCCACAGATTCTTTAGAAGTAGCCGATGTTATAGAATGTACATTATCTTATGTATATAATGATGGTGATTTTTGGTATTTTATTAATAATAATACTTTTGAAGAATTATCAGTAGAAGAAAAAATTATTGGTATGAATAAAAAATGGTTATTAGAACAAGATACATGTGTAGTAACTTTATGGAATAATAAACCGATTTCAATTACTCCTAAAACTTTTGTAAAACTTGAAGTTATAGATGTTCAAGCAACTCTTAAAGGAGATACAATTAATACTAGTGCTACTAAATTAGCCATATTAAGTACAGGTGCTGTAGTTAAAGTACCTCTTTTTATTCAATCTGGTCAATTGATAAAAGTAGACACTCGATCTGGTGAATATGTATCTAGAATTAAATGAAATATTTTTAATACTCATTTCCTTTAACATATTGTCTATAGCTATCCCATTCAAAAGTTAACCATAAACTGTTCCCTAAACGCATTCGATCAATTACTCGTTCACCTAATAAATTTTTCATGCCTTTATGATCTAAATTTGACAACATTCCTGTTGAACGTTTAGATGATGAACGTCGATCAACTATTTGATTAATAATTACTTTTTCATAGCGAGATTCAGTTTGCATGCCAATTTCATCAATCATTAATAAATCAACACTACTGAGATTATGTAGCAAATTTTCTTCTGTAATATTACTATTACCACTAAAAGTGCCTTTCATATTGGACATTAAGTCAGCAACTGTAACGATCAAGATGCTTTTTCCATGTAAAATCAAGTAATTTCCTATAGCAGATGCTAAATGATTTTTTCCGGTTCCAGGTTTTCCTGAAAAAATAAAACTAGCAATATTTTCATTAAATTCTTCTGCATATCTTTTAGATGCTTTTAGAACTTTTTTTTGTCCGTCATGTTCAATTTTATAATTATCAAAAGAACAATTCATATACAATTCCCGGATACCTGATCTTCCTAATACTCTCTGTATTTTCATTGCTTTGTTCTCTCGTATTATAGATTCTGAAGATAATCTTCCTTGTTCTTGATTCCAAGCTAGTAAATCTTCATCATTATCAAATTTGGGTTTAATATTATTAGGCATTAAACGTTGAAGACGTTTAAAGAATTCAGTATGAAATGTCATTATTTACCTCTAAATCCATGTGGTACAGTTTGATCTGGTGTTGGAATATAAGTAATATCTCTTTTTTTATTTGAAATATAATTATTTAGAGATCTGCTTTTTGATAAGCTTCTAGCTAGTTTTTGTTGCCATTGTATATGATAAAAAAAACAACCTTCTGCTTGCCAATAATTAATAAAACATAGAAGTTCAGCTTTTGATACCTCTTCAGTTAAAAAAAACCCCCATAATGCTGCTTGATGAATAAAATCTTTATCAGGTATCCACTGTAGATGCATTGCAAATTTTTGATTTATATTTTGTTTTTTATCATTTTTATCTGATAAGTTGTATTTTATATCAAATATTTTTTCAAATAAACAAGGTCTAATGACATAAAATACAGGAGTTTTATTTTTTAATATTACTAAACTACCATTATTTGACATTTCTAAAAATTTTATTGGGTTTTTACAAAATACATCAAGATTTATATTATCTGAAATAAATTTTTTCATAAATTTTATTACCTTATTTATTTTATTTTTTTATTTTTTATATATGATGAAAAATTTAAATTTTTATATTTTAAAAATATAAAGATAACATTCTATTTTATTTGTAATTTTCTTTTTATATAAAATCCAATTTTTTGACATTTTTATATTTTTTTTTTCTTGTTCTATATAAACAAGGGAGTTATTTTTAATCCATTTATTATTTTCTAATAAAGTAATAGTTTTTTTGATCAATCCTTGATAATAAGGTGGATCAATAAATATTATATCATATGGTTGATTATTTTTTTTAATCCAATGAAGAGCATTAGTATATAAAATTTCTGCATTAGATATATTTAATTCGTTAATATTTTTTTTAAGATTAAGAAATGTGTTTTTTTGTATTTCTAAAAAAGTTAAAAATTTAGCTTGACGAGATAGAGCTTCTATTCCTAATGAACCAGTTCCTGCAAAACAATCTAGGCATCGAGCGTTTTTAATATATTTAGACAACCAGTTAAATAAAGTTTCTCTTATTTGATTAGTAGTAGGACGTAAGTTTGAAATATTTTTAAAAGATATTTTTCTTCCTTTAAATTTTCCGGAAATAATATATACTTTATCTTTTTTTTTTACAGAATTATTATTCATAATATTAGATATTTTATGTTATTAATATAATTTATTTTATTATTAATAGTAATTAAAATAAATATGTTATTTTTTTATTTTTTTAAGAAATATTTAAAAATAATAAGATAATATAACTTTTTATAAAATATAAGGTTAAAATATGAAAGATAGTAAAAACAACAGTCTTTTTTCTTGGTTAAAGTCTAAAATAAAAAAAAGTAAAAAAATAGATACAATAAAAAACACAAAAGAACAAAAAAAAGATATTTGTAACAAAAAAATAAATATTACAGAAAATATATCAATTAAAAAAGATTATATTAAAGATAATAATATAAATAATTTAAATAATCTTGATTATCAATTAGATGTTAAAGAGAAAACAAAAATAAATTTTTTTTCACGTTTAAAAATTAGCTTAAAAAAAACAAAAATTTTTTTTGGAGATAGTATTAATAATATTTTTTTATCAAAAAAAATTGATGATCTTCTTTTCCAACAATTAGAAGAAAAAATGTTGCTTGCTGATATAGGAATTAATACTACTGATCGAATTATTAATAGATTAATTAAAGATGTAAATCGTAAGGATTTAAAAAATTCTGAAAAATTATATTTTTTATTAAAAGAGAACATGCATTCTATTTTAAAAAAAGTAACGTTACCCTTAATAATATCAAATCATAAGCCTTTTATAATTTTAGTAGTTGGAGTAAACGGTGTAGGGAAAACTACAACAGTTGCTAAATTAGCACAAAAATATAAATTAGAAGGTAAATCCGTAATGTTAGCTGCAGCCGATACATTTCGCGCGGCCGGCATAGAGCAATTGCAAATATTAGGACAGTTAACTAAAATACCAGTCATAGCACAACGTTCTGGTTCAGATCCAGCTGCAGTAATATTTGATGCAGTAAATTCAGCAAAATCAAAAAAAGTTGATATTTTAATTATCGATACAGCAGGAAGATTACATAATAAACGTCATTTGATGGAAGAATTAAAAAAAATAGTTAGAGTAATAAAAAAAATAGATATGTCTGCACCACATGAAATAATGCTAATTATTGATGCTTGTAGTGGACAAAATACTATACAACAAACAGAGATATTCCATCAAGCATTAAATATAACTGGTATCGTAATCACAAAGCTAGATGGGACAGCAAAAGGAGGAGTTATTTTTTCATTAGCTGATCAATTTAAAATTCCTATTCGTTATATTGGAATTGGTGAAAAAACGCAAGATTTAGGTGAATTTAATAGTAAAGAATTTCTTAAAGCTATTTTTATAGAAAAATAATTGTACATTGTATTACATATAATTTGTATTTTTTATATAAATCTTTGATTTATATTTTTAATTGAAGTATTATATCAATGTCCCACATATTTATAATTCAGTAATGTAATTCGTTGATGCGGGAATTAAAATGATTAATAAAGTACAGATTTTATCTGTAACACCACCATCCAATTTAGATGCATATATTAGAATAGCTAATTTATGGCCGATGCTATCAATTGAAGAAGAACAATCATTAACTAAACAATTGCGTTATGATGGCGATTTAAATGCCGCAAAAACTTTAATTTTATCTCATCTCCGTTTTGTAATTTATATTGCACGTAATTATTCAGGATACGGTTTACTTCAAGCAGATCTTATACAAGAAGGTAATATAGGATTAATGAAAGCAGTACGTAGATTTAATCCAGAAATAGGAGTTCGTTTAGTTTCTTTTGCTGTTCATTGGATTAAATCTGAAATACATGAATATGTTTTGCGTAATTGGCGTATTGTTAAAATTGCTACTACAAAATCTCAAAGAAAACTTTTTTTTAATTTAAGAAAAACAAAAAAAAGATTAGGATGGTTTAATGAAGAAGAAATTGAAATAGTTGCTAGAGAATTAGGTGTGAGTAGCAGAGATGTAAGAGAGATGGAATCTCGTATGTCAGCTCAAGATATTACTTTTAATCCATTCCCAGAAGAAGATATTGATATTAATAATCATAATTCTATACAATATTTAAAAGATAAAACATCTAATTTTGCTAATGGAGTGGAACAAGATAATTGGAAAAAACATGCTTCTTATAAACTCAGTAATGCACTATTAAGATTAGATGAACGTAGTCGTGATATTATTAATGCACGTTGGTTAGATAAAAATAAAAAAAACACTTTACAAAAATTAGCAAATAATTATGGAATTTCTGCAGAACGTGTTCGACAATTAGAAAAAAATGCTATGAAAAAATTAAAAATAGCTATAGAGAATTAATGAGAAATATATTTTTTTATAAAAAATATTTTTTCAGAGTATGAGATTAATTTTTTAAAGTTTTCAACTCATACTCTTTAAAAATTGATATATATGCATATTTTATTATATTTAATAATCAATTTTTATTAAACTGTTACTGATTTAGCAAGATGTCTAGGTTGATCAATATTTTTTCCTTTACTTAATGCAATATAATAAGCAAATAATTGCAGTGGAATTACATAAAACATAGGTGCTATTAATTCTTCTACATAGGGAAGTTTAATAACAGTTACATTTTCTTCATAATCGAAATCTTCATTAGAAAAAATATAAATAACACCTCCTCTTGAAGATATTTCTGTAATATTCTTTTTAATTTTATCTAATAATGTATTTTTTGGAGCAATAATAATAATCGGTGTATTTTTATCAATAACAGCAAGCGGTCCATGTTTAAGTTCTCCTGCTGGATAAGCTTCAGCATGAATATAAGAAATTTCTTTTAATTTTAATGCTCCTTCTATTGCAATAGGATATTCGTCACCTCTGCCAAGAAATAATATATTTTTTTTATTTACTAGTTTATCAGCTAAATTTTTTATTAATTTATTTTTTTTTAAAATTTCTTCAATTCTAGTAGGTAAAATATTTAACGTTTTTATAATTTTTTTTGTAATATCATTGTTTTTTTGTTTAAAATTTATTATTTTAGCAACTAACATAAGTAAAACAGTTAATTGAGTAGTAAATGATTTTGTTGAAGCTACTCCTATTTCTAATCCTGCTTTAGTTAATATATAACAATCTGATTCTTTAACTAAAGATGAGTTTTCCATATTACATATAGTTAGATTACCTAAATAACCAAATTTTTTAGAATATCTTAATGCCGATAACGTATCTGCTGTTTCACCTGATTGTGATAAGGTAATCAATAAACTATTTTTTCTTATAGCTAATTTTCTTGAAGAAAATTCAGAGGCTATTTCAACATCACATGGTATATTAGCAAGAGATTCAAACCAATATCTAGAGACCATGGCTGCATTGTATGAAGTGCCGCACGCTACTATTTGAATATGTTCTGTGTTATAAAAAAAATTTTCATCCTTTAATTTTAATTCGGAGAAATATATTTTATTTTTTCTAAAACGATTTTCTAAAGTATTTCGAATCGATTGAGGTTGTTCATATATTTCTTTTTCCATAAAATGGCGATATTTCCCTTTTTTTACTGATTTATATTCTATATTAGATAATATTTCTTGTCTTTTTATAATGAAATTATCTTTATTAAATATATTAATTTCTTTTTTCGTGATAACAGCGATATCATTCTCTTCTAAATATATAAAACGTTTTGTTATATTTAGAAGTGCAATTTGATCTGAAGCTACGAAATTTTCTTCTATTCCTAATCCTATAACTAATGGGCTTTTAGAACGTACTGCTAATAATCGTGATGGATTGTTTCTATCTATTACAACCATACTATAATTACCATGTAATCTTTCTATAGTATTTTGTATAACTTTTTTTAGAGTATTTTTTGTTTTGTTTTGTTCCCAATGCAATAAATGGGCAATTACTTCTGTATCAGTATCAGAATAAAATATATATCCTTTTTTCTTTAAAAATAAACGTAATGAAGAAGTATTTTCGATAATTCCATTATGCACAACAATAATATTTGAAGAAATATGTGGATGAGTGTTTTCTTTTGAAATTTTTCCATGAGTAGCCCATCTTGTATGAGCTACGCCAATGTTTCCAAATATTTTTTTTTTGTTTACTTTTTTTATGAGTTCTTGAACTTTTCCGACACAACGGATTCTAATAATATTATTTTTATAATCTATTATAGCTAATCCTGAAGAATCATATCCTCTATATTCTAATTTTTTAATACTTTCGACTAAAAAATTAGTAATATTACGTTGTGTTACTGCAGCAACAATACCGCACATATTGATACCTTTTATTTAAAATAGTCTTTTTCGAAAAAATATATTTTTTTAAATAGATTATAAAAATTATTTTTGATAAAATTTGCTAGGACGCATCCAGTTTTTTTTATATTTTTGTTTTTTTTCATTATAAACTAGACAAGAAGTATTAACATCTTTCGTCAAAGTAGTGCCAGCTGCAATAGTTGTATTATTTGCAATTTTAATAGGTGCAATTAACTCTGTATTAGAACCTACTAAAACATTGTTACCAATAATAGTTTTAAATTTATTAGCTCCATCATAGTTACATGTAATACTACCAGCTCCAATGTTTACTTTAGAACCGATTTCAGAATCACCAATATAGCTTAAGTGTTTTGCTTTAGATTTAGTTTTTATGATGCTGCTTTTTATCTCAACAAAATTACCTATTTGAACATCTTTATCTAATAAAGTGTTAGATCTTAAATGAGAAAAAGGACCTATAATACAATTTTTCCCTATTTTAGCGTTTTCTATAATTGTATAGGCTTTGATATCGGTTTGACTATCAATAATACTATTTCTAATGATGCATCCTGCTCCAATTGTTATATTATCTCCTAAAATTACATTTTTTTCTAGAATTACACCTGTGTCTATTTCAATATTTTTACCGTGTTTTAAAGTTCCTCGTAAAATAAAATGAGATGGATCTTTTAATGTAACTCCAGAAAGAAGCAAAATATTAATTTGTTTTTTTTGAAGAATATCTTCAAGAAAAGATAATTGTAATTTATTATTTATTCCTAATATTTCTTGATTATTTAAAGGTTTTACTGTTTTAATAATACCACCTTCTAGATGAGCTAGAGAGATAATATCAGTAGCATAAAATTCTTTTTGTTTGTTTTTATTATTAATTTTTCCTAACCATCGTTTTAGATCTAAATTATTAGTTATAAAAACTCCAGAATATATTTCTTTAATTTTTTTTTGTATAAAATTTGCATCTTTTTCTTCTATTATTCCTATAATTTTTTCTTTTTTACGTATTATACGTCCATATCCATTAGGATTCTGAACTTTCATAGTTAATAGACTAATTGTAGATGTTTTTTGAGAATATTGTAATTTTTTTATCGATTGAGTTGATATAAAAGGCATATCTCCATATAATACTAATATATTTTCATTATTTAAAATTTTTTTTATAGCTAATAGTATAGCGTGTCCTGTTCCTTTTGGTTTTTTTTGTATTATCCATTCGATGGTAATATTATATTTTTGAGATAAAAAAAATTTTTTTTTGTTATTATAAACTATTATAATTTTTTTAGGTTGTATAGATTGAGCTGTTTGAATAACATGTTCTAAGATTGTTTGTCCTCCTAAAAAATGCAGTACTTTAGGATAATTAGACTTCATTCTAGTTCCTCTTCCAGCAGCAAGAATTATTACGATAGTATTTTTTTTTGACATAAAATAACCTTTTTATAAAAATCTTTATAAATATATTTGTCTTTTTTAAAAATTTTTATTTATTTTAAATTAAAATAATTTACGATTATTAATCATAGTATTTTTTTATATATAATATATGTTTATTTATAATAAAATATATTATAATATATTTTTAAGGTTTCTTTATGTGTAAAATTATTGCAGTAGATTTAGATGGTACTTTACTTTCTTCGAAAAATATCGTAACAGAATATACTAAAAAAATTATAAAATTTTTAATAAAAAAAAACTTTTATTTTGTTTTATCTTCAGGTCGTCATTACATTGATATTTTAAGAATTCAAGAAATATTAGAAATACAATCCTTTATAATTTCTTCTAACGGTTCTCAAATTTACGATCTTGACAATAAATTAATATTTAATGATTATTTAGATACAGATATTGCTTTAGAATTATGTAAAATGAAATATTTAGAACAAGATATCATTACTCAAGTATATCAAAATGATCAATGGTATATTAATGATAATAAAATAGATAATAATTTTTGTTCCAATCTTTCATCATTACAATATAAATATTTTCATCCTGATAAATTCAAATATACTAATATTAATAAAATATTTTTTACAAGTAAAAATTTCTTAAAATTACATGATCTTGAAAAAACTATTATTAATCGTTGGGGAAGTAAAATTAATATTAGTTTTTCAGTTCCTGGATGTCTAGAAGTTATATCTGGTAAAACTTCTAAAGGTTATGGTTTAAAATTGATATCTAATTTATTAGGCATACCTTTACGTAATTTTGTGTCTTTTGGAGACGGAATTAATGATTTAGAAATGCTTCTCATTTCTGGAAAATCATATATTATGAAAAATGCAGATTTACGTTTGAAAAAATTATTGCCACATATAAAAATTATTGACAGTAACAATAATGATGGTGTTGCAAAATGTTTAGATAAAATATTTATACAAAATAAAAAATAATTATAAAGTTAGTAAAATTTTTTTATTCACCATTACTTACATCTGAATACAATCTTCCTCATATTTCGTTTCTTATTTTTTCATTATAATTTAAAATCTTCATCATTTAAAATGACATGCTATCTACCAAGATAGTATTAAATTCTATTTGCTTTGATAACATTTTAAATGTAAATAATTATATTTTTTTAATTCTTAAAAATAGATATGAACTAAATAATTATAAAAATATTTCTATATTTAGTTCATGATTCTAAATAGAAAAAACTATTAATACTTTAGATATAAGATTTTTAAGAGCGTCTTCTCTTATCTTAAAAAGATAGACGCTAATCTATTGATATATCAAGTAAATTCTAATTGTTAAAAATAAATATATAAAATAGTTTTTCTTAGTAATTAAAGATTAATAAAACAATTTAATTTACTTTATTATAAAGATAATTAAGAATTAAAAATCATGTTAAAATAAAAATCTATGTCTAGTTTAACTAATTTTATAAAAACTTCTAATATTAATATTAAATATTTATATCAAATAGAATTTATATATTCTCGTATTTTTTTTAAATAACTTTATTAAAATTTCATTTTTAATCGTAAATTTTATACAAATATTTTTTTATTTTATTATATTAATAGGATAATTAATTATTTTATTAAATTTTAATTATTTTTAAAAAAGTATTTTTTAGAGTCTTTAATATTACAGTAGTTTTACTTTAAAAATAAAATGTTTTTATATTAATAATTGACTATTTATGATTGATAATCATTTAATTTTTAAAATACAGGATAAATACTATGAAAATTTTAAATCATACTCTTGGATTTCCAAGAATAGGTTTAAATAGAGAATTAAAAAAAGCTCAGGAAGCATATTGGTCAAAAAATATTTCTCTCAAAGATCTTTTATTAGTTGGATATGAATTAAGAAAAAAAAATTGGCAAATACAAAAAGATTCAGGTATCGATTATATACCAGTTGGAGATTTTGCTTGGTATGATCATGTATTAAATACTACTATGATGTTAGGAAATATTCCAGATAGACATAATATTGATTCGGTGGATTTAGATTGTTTATTTCGTATTGCAAGAGGTTTTGCTCCTGATATTACCGCTTCAGAAATGACTAAATGGTTTAATACTAATTATCATTATATTGTTCCTGAGTTTTATGAAAATAAAGTTTTAAAATTTTCTTGGAAACAACTTTTAGATGAAGTAGATGAAGCACTACTGTTAGGTTATAAAGTTAAACCTATAATTTTAGGTCCAATCACATATCTTTGGTTAGGAAAAGTAAAAGGAACATCTTTTAGTCGTTTGAATGTTTTAAAAGATATAATTCCTATATACAAATATGTTTTAAAGGAACTATCTAATCGTAATATAGATTTTATTCAAATTGATGAACCTGCATTAGTTTTAGAATTACCACAAAAATGGAAAGATGCTTATTCTTATGCTTATAAAGAACTGCATGGTATAACAAAATTATTATTAACGACATATTTTGATAGTATTGAACATAATATAGATTTTATTCGTCACTTACCTGTTGAAGGAATTCATATTGATTTAGTAAATGGAAGATATAATTTAGTAGATTTTCATTCCAAAATACCATCAAAATGGATCTTATCATTAGGAGTTATTAATGGTAGAAATATTTGGAGAGCCGATCTTTTAAAATGGTTTGAATCTATTTCGAAAATTTCAAGAAATAAAAGACAATTATTAATTGGTTCATCTTGTTCATTATTACATGCACCGATTGATTTAAAAAAAGAAAAATATCTAGATAAAGAAGTAAAACAATGGTTTTCTTTTGCAGTACAAAAATGCATTGAATTGTCATTGTTATCAGATTCTTTAAATAATAATAATATCGATTCTATTACAAAGTGGAGTTCTCCTATTCACGATCGTAGTATTTCTCCTAGAGTACATAAAGTCGCAGTTCAGAATCGTTTATCTAATATTTCAAAAAATCAATATCAACGTTCAAGTTCTTATGAAAAACGTACTATAAAACAAAATAAAAAATTTAATTTACCTATTTTACCGACAACAACAATTGGATCTTTTCCTCAAACTGCTGATATAAGAAAATTAAGACGTGATTTTAAACTAGGATTAATTAGCAAAGAAGTACATTCATTAGAAATGAAAAAACATATTAAAAAAATTATTAAAGCACAAGAAGAATTAGATATAGATGTTTTAGTTCACGGTGAACCTGAAAGAAATGATATGGTAGAATATTTTGGTGAAAATTTAGATGGATTTGTTTTTACAGATAATGGATGGGTACAAAGTTATGGTTCGCGTTGTGTAAAGCCTCCTATTATTATTGGTGATATTAGTCGTGAAAAACCAATTACTATAGAATGGTCTAAATATGCACAATCTATAACAAAAAAACCAGTAAAAGGGATGTTAACTGGACCAATTACCATCTTGTTTTGGTCGTTTCCTAGAGAAGATCTTTCATTAAAAACAATTGCAACACAAATTGCTCTTGCATTATATGACGAAGTCTTAGATTTGGAAAAAGAAAAAATAGAAATTATTCAAATTGACGAACCAGCACTACGTGAAGGTTTGCCTTTACAAAAAAGTTCCTGGTCTAAATATTTATCTTGGGCAGTTAATGCATTTCGTTTAAGTTCGTCAGGTGTTAAGGATACAACTCAAATTCACACACATATGTGTTACTGTGAGTTTAATGATATCATGGATTCTATTGCTTTATTAGATGCCGATGTTATTACAATTGAAACTGCTCGTTCAGACATGGAATTATTAGAATCTTTTAAAAATTTTGATTATCCTAACGAAGTAGGTCCAGGAGTATATGACATTCACTCTTCTAACATACCGAGCATTACGTCAATAAATATTTTATTAAGCAAAGCTATTAAATATTTTCCTATAAAACGTATTTGGGTTAATCCAGATTGTGGTTTAAAAACTAGAAACTGGACCGAAACAATGTTAGCTTTAAAAAATATGGTTTTAGCAACAAAAGAACTGCGAAAAAAAATAATAATTAATGAATAGAATAAATTAATATACCACTCAATATTTGATCATCGTTTAGATTTTTTTACTAATCTAAATGATGATTTAATAAAGATTCTAGTAATTATAATATTATTTAAATACTTTGCATTATATATTAATGTTTAAAATGACGCTGATGAGTAAAAATCATTGCTATGTTATGTTCATTTGCTGCTTTAATAACTTCTTTATCACGTATAGACCCTCCTGGTTGAATAATGCAACTAATACCTACAGATGCAGCACTGTCAATTCCATCTCTAAAAGGGAAAAAAGCATCAGATGCCATAGTGGCATCAATAACATTTAATCCTTGATTTTGTACTTTAAAATTAGCTAATTTAGTTGAATCAATTCTACTCATTTGACCTGCTCCTATACCAATAGTTGTAGTATTACGACCGTATACGATAGCATTAGATTTTACGAATTTAGATACTTTCCAACAAAATATAGAATCTTTCAATTCTTGTTTTGTTGGAATTCGTTTAGTAACAACAATCCATGATTTATAATTTATTTTGCAAGAATCGTATTCTTGTATAAGCAATCCATTAGTAATTCTTTTAAAATCCATACCTAATTTATTTTTTTTTAATTTACCAGTTACTAAAACTCTTATATTTTCTTTTTTTTGTAAAATTTCTAATGAAAACACATCTATTTCAGGAGTAATAATAACTTCAACAAATTGGTTTTTTATAATTTTTTGAGTTGTTTTTTTATCTAAGATAGAATTAAATGCAATGATACCACCGAATGCTGAAACAGGATCTGTATTATATGCGGATATATATGATTCTAAAAGACAGTTGCTGACTGCAACACCGCATGGATTTCCATGTTTTACAATTACACATGCAGGTTTTTCAAATTGTTTTACACACTCTAATGCTATATCTGCATCTGATATATTATTATATGATAAAGTTTTTCCTTGAATTTGATTTATATTGCTTATTGTTCCGGATTTAGAAATATTTTTTTCTATATAAAATGATGATTTTTGATGATGATTTTCTCCATATCTTAAATCTTGTTTTTTTATAAAAGAAAGATTAATTGTTTCAGGGAATAAATTTTTCTGATCAGCAGCATTTTTTGTCATAAAAAAATTTGAAATTGCTTGTTCATACAAGAGTGTATATTGAAATGCTTTACAGGCTAAATTAAATCTTTTTTCTATGTTCATGGTATTATTTTTAATAGAAGCAATAATAGATTTAACATCGCTGAGATCAATAATAACTATAACATTTTTATAATTTTTTGCAGCTGAACGTACAAGTGTGGGTCCACCAATATCAATATAATTTATAATATCATCTATATTTTTTTTTTGAATATTCTTTATTTCATTAAAAGGATAAAAATTTACAATTACAATATCTATTGGACAAATGTTGTATTTTTTCATAATTTCTTGATCTTTTTCTGGTTCTCTTAAAATACCACCTATAATTTTTGGATGAAGGGTTTTAACACGTCCATGCATAATTTCAGGAAAATTTGTATAATCTGATACTTCTATAACAGATATATTATTTTTTTTTAGAATTTTTGCCGTTCCTCCTGTAGAAAATAAATTAATGTTATTGTCTGCTAATATTTTTGCTATTTCTAAAATATTTTTTTTATTTGAAACACTTATTAAAGCATTTTTTATAAGATTAATTTCTTGCATGATATATTTTCTTTCTTAATAAAATATTGAATATTTTATTATATTATATGAATATGTTTTTTATAATTAATATTAGTATGCATATACTATGAAGATTTAAAAAATAGAGATTTTACATTAAATAGGGGCATTATTATGCCCCTGTAAACATTTTTTTTAAATTTATGTATTAAAAATTATTTAATTGCATTTTTTAATGTTTTACCAGATGTAAAACTAGGCACTTTTGTGGCGGGAATTTGTATTTCTTTTCCTGTTTGAGGATTTCGTCCTGTACGTGAAGACCTTAAGTTTACTTTGAAAGTACCAAAACCTACTATTTGTACAGATTCACCTTTTTTTAAGGATTCAATAATAGTTGATAATGCTGCATCTAAAGTAGATTTTGCTTTTATTTTAGATAAATTAGATTTTTTAGAGATAACATTAATCAATTGAGTTTTATTCATTATTTTTCCTTTTTTATTTAAATATAAAAATTAATAATTCATTTATATGTGATTTTCATAAATTTAAATAGAAAAATTTATATTAAAAAATATTTTTTATATATAAATATTTCTGTACATGTTTGATATAAAAAGAAAAAATATATTTTTATTATGTTATATAATATTTTTTAATTAATAGTATATATATAAAAAAATAAAAATTAAAAGTCTAGATAAGATTTAAGTGATTTATGAATATTAAATATATATACTATAGATATTTTAAAATTATCTTTTTTGAAAAAAGATTAATAATAATTTTAATCTTATTAAAATACAATGAAAATTAAATAATTTTATTTTAAACATGCTAAATGATGATACAAGATATTTTAAAAAGTAAAATAATAAGAATCTTTAAAAAATTAAACTATAATATTAGTAATTATTCTATAAAAATATAACAATCATGTAATATTTTTTTTATTAAAGTATATAAACAATATTTGTTCTTTGGCTGCTTTAAGAGCAGCCATAATTTAGACGCTTAAAATATTAAGGAGAATCATTTTTTATTAGAGTAGAATTTAATAATTCTGAAAGATTAGCAGAAGCTTCTTCAGCACTAATTTGAGAACTGCTAACTGTTGGATTATTATGTTTTTTTTGACGACGATTTAAACGCTCTTTATGATATGCATATCCTGTTCCTGCAGGGATTAAACGTCCAACGATTACGTTTTCTTTTAATCCTCTTAATTCATCTTTTTTTCCTGCAACAGCAGATTCTGTTAATATTCTTGTAGTTTCCTGAAAAGAAGCTGCAGATATAAAGGATTCTGTTGCAAGTGATGCTTTAGTTATACCTAATAAATCTCTTGAAAATGTAGCTGATATTTTATTTTTTTCTTTTAAGATACGATTAGAGATTTTAATGCGGGAAAATTCAACTTGTTCACCATCTAAAAAATCAGAATTTCCTGACTTTATTATAGTAGCTTTTCTTAACATCTGTCTGATAATTACTTCAATATGTTTATCATTAATTTTAACACCTTGCAAACGATATACTTCTTGAACTTCATTTACAATATATTTAGTTACAGCTTGAACTCCTCTTAATCTAAGAATATCATGTGGTGATTCTGGTCCATCAGAAACTACATCTCCTCTTTCTACTCTTTCTCCTTCGAATACGTTTAATTGTCTCCACTTTGGAATCATTTCTTCGTATGAATCGCTACCATCGACTGGTGTAATCACTAATCTTCTCTTACCTTTGGTTTCTTTTCCAAAAGATATAATACCGCTAATTTCAGCTAAAATAGCTAATTCTTTTGGACGTCTAGCTTCAAATAAATCTGCGACTCTTGGAAGTCCTCCAGTTATATCTTTAGTTCCACCAGATTCTTGAGGTATTCGTGCTAAAGTATCTCCAGAACTAATTTCGACTCCATCATCAAGTTGAATAATAGCTTTTCCAGGTAAAAAATATTGAGCAGGCATATCTGTTCCTGAAATAAGAACATCATTTCCATTGCAATCAATAATTTTTAATGCTGGTCTTAAATCTTTTCCAATTGACATTCTTTCTGCTGTGTCTAATATTACTATAGAAGATAGTCCTGTTAATTCATCTGCTTGTCTAGTGATACTTTGTCCATCTATCATATCTACAAAACGAACTAAACCATTAACTTCACTTATAACTGGCATAGTATGTGGATCCCATTTAGCAACAGTTTCCCCTGAATTAACTTTTTCACCATCTCCTTTAGCCATAATAGCTCCATAAGGTACTTTATAGCTTTCTTTTGTTCTACCAAAATTATCAACGATATTTAGTTCTACATTTCTTGATGTAATGACAATTTTACCAGAAGAATTAGTTACAGATTTTGCATTATTCAGATTTATAATACCTTGATTTTTAATTTGAATACTTGATTCTGCCGCAGCTCTTGAAGCAGCTCCACCAATATGAAAAGTTCTCATTGTAAGCTGTGTACCTGGTTCTCCTATAGATTGAGCTGCAATAACTCCAATTGCTTCTCCTTTATTTACTAAATGTCCACGTGCTAGATCTCGTCCATAACAATAAGCGCATACTCCAAAATCAGTATCGCAATTTACTACTGATCTTACTTTTACATTGTCTATAGAATTATTATCTAATAGATCACACCATTGTTCGTTTAGTAATGTATTTCTTTTAATTAGTATAGTATTACTATTAGGAATAAAAATATTTTCAGCAGTAACACGACCTAAAACACGTTCACGTAATGGTTCTTTTACATCTCCTCCTTCAATTAAAGAAGTCATTAAAATTCCTTCATGTGTCTGACAATCGTCTTGTGTAACAACTAAATCTTGTGCTACGTCTACTAAACGACGTGTTAAATATCCAGAATTAGCAGTCTTTAATGCTGTATCTGCTAATCCTTTGCGTGCTCCATGAGTAGAAATAAAATATTGTAATACGTTTAAACCTTCTCTAAAATTTGCTGTAATTGGCGTTTCGATAATTGAACCATCAGGTTTTGCCATGAGTCCTCTCATGCCAGCTAATTGACGAATTTGTGCAGCAGAACCTCGAGCCCCTGAATCTGCCATCATAAATATACTATTAAAAGATATTTGTTTTTGTTTTTCTCCTTTTTTATTAATTACAGATTCTGTAGATAAATTTTCCATCATAGCTTTAGCAACTCGTTCGTTAGCTGCCGCCCAAATATCAATTACTTTATTATATCTTTCACCTGCTGTTACTAATCCAGATTGAAATTGTTCTTGTATTTCAGCAACTTCAATTTCTGCTTCATGAATAATATTAGCTTTTTTTTCTGGGATAACCATGTCATCTATGCCAACTGAAGCACCGGATCTGGCTGCGTAAGCAAATCCTGTATACATTATTTGATCAGCAAAAAAAACAGTAGGTTTAAGTCCTAAAATGCGATAGCAAGTATTAAGCATTTTAGAAATATCTTTTTTCCCTAATGTTTGATTGATAATACTGAAGGGAAGCCCTTTAGGAATAATCATCCATAAAATAGCTCGACCTATAGTAGTAGAAATAATTTTTTTTATTGCAGTGAAACTTTTATCTTTGTTTTTTTTAAATTCTGTTATACGAACTTTTACTAAAGAATGCAATTCAGCAATACCTAAATGATATACTTTTTCTGCTTCATTAGAACCATTCAATAACATACCTTCACCTTTCCCATTAATTTTCTCGCGAGTCATATAATACAAACCTAAAACTACGTCTTGAGAAGGCACGATAATTGGTTCTCCGTTAGCTGGAGATAATATATTATTAATAGACATCATTAAAGCTCTGGCTTCTAATTGAGATTCGAGAGTTAATGGAACATGAACAGCCATTTGGTCTCCGTCAAAATCAGCATTATAAGCAGCACATACTAAAGGATGAAGCTGAATAGCTTTTCCTTCTATAAGTACAGGTTCAAATGCTTGTATACCTAATCTATGCAAAGTAGGTGCGCGATTTAAAAGAACTGGATGTTCACGAATAACTTCATCTAATATATCCCATACGACTGCTTCTTCTCTTTCTACCATTTTTTTTGCAGCTTTAATTGTTGTTGCTAAACCGCGAACTTCTAGTTTTCCATATATAAATGGTTTAAATAGTTCTAATGCCATTTTTTTAGGTAAGCCACATTGGTGCAAACGAAGATAAGGACCTACAGTAATTACTGAACGACCTGAATAATCTACACGTTTTCCAAGAAGGTTTTGTCGAAATCTTCCTTGTTTTCCTTTAATCATATCAGCTAAAGATTTTAGAGGTCTTTTATTTGATCCTGTAATTGCTCTTCCTCTTCTTCCATTATCTAATAAAGCATCGACTGCTTCTTGTAACATTCTTTTTTCATTACGTACAATTATGTCTGGAGCAGCTAAATCTAACAAACGTTTAAGACGATTATTTCTATTAATTACACGACGATATAAATCATTTAAATCTGATGTTGCAAATCTTCCTCCATCTAGTGGTACTAATGGTCTAAGATCAGGTGGCAATACTGGTAATACAGTGAGAATCATCCATTCAGGTTTATTATGAGATTGAATAAAAGCTTCTAATAATTTAATTCTTTTTGTTAATTTTTTTCTTTTTGTTTCAGAATTTGTGTCATTTAATTCAGTTCTTAATATATTGCATTCTTCTATTAAATTAATATCTTTTAATAGAAATTGAATTGCTTCTGCTCCCATTGTAGCATGAAATTCATCACCAAATTCTTCTAGAGAATCCAAGTATTGTTCTTCACTTAAAATTTGACGTTTTTCAAGGCTCGTTATTCCTGGTTCGATAACTACATAAGATTCAAAATATAGCACTCTTTCAATATCTCTTAAAGGCATATCTAATAATAAACCTATTCGTGACGGTAGAGATTTTAAAAACCAAATATGTGCAGTTGGTGAAGAAAGTTCTATATGACCCATCCGTTCACGTCTTACTTTGCTTTGAGTTACTTCGACACCGCATTTTTCACAGATGACACCGCGATGTTTTAATCTTTTATATTTGCCACATAAGCATTCATAATCTTTTACTGGACCAAAAATACGAGCGCAAAATAATCCGTCACGTTCAGGTTTAAATGTACGATAATTAATTGTTTCAGGTTTTTTGACTTCACCAAATGACCAAGATCTGATCATATCAGGAGAAGCTAATGAAATTTTAATAGCATCAAAATCTTCATTTTTAGTTTGGGATTTTAAAAATTTTAGTAAATCTTTCACGCATTAGCTCCCGTCGGAGTTGAACTTTTTAAGGTAATAAATCTACAAATATTTATTTTTATTCGCTTTCTAGCTCAATATTAATACCTAACGACCTAATTTCTTTTAAAAGCACATTAAAAGATTCAGGCATTCCAGGTTCCATCTGATGATTTCCATCTACAATATTTTTATACATTTTAGTTCTTCCATTAACATCATCAGATTTTACAGTTAACATTTCTTGCAACGTATAAGAAGCTCCATACGCTTCCAGTGCCCAAACTTCCATTTCACCAAAACGTTGTCCACCAAATTGTGCTTTTCCACCTAATGGTTGTTGTGTTACTAAACTATAAGAACCAGTAGATCGAGCATGCATTTTATCATCTACTAAATGATTTAATTTTAACATGTACATATAACCTACTGTAACAGGTCTTTCAAATTGTTCTCCTGTTCTTCCATCAAAAAGTTTAATTTGTCCAGAAGTAGGTAGATCTGCAAATTCTAATAGTTTTTTAATTTCATGTTCTTCTGCACCATCAAATACTGGAGTTGCAATAGGAATACCATTTTTAAAATTTTTTGCTAAACATAATATTTCTTCATCTGAAAATATATCGAAATCTACTTTTTGACGTAAATTTTTACCTAAATTAAATGCTTTTTGAATAAATTTTCTTAAATTAGATATTTGATTTTCTGTTTTAAGCATATAATTTATTTTATCACCAATACCTTTAGCGGCCATTCCTAAGTGTGTTTCTAATATTTGTCCTATATTCATACGAGAAGGAACACCTAATGGATTTAAAACAATATCAACTGGTACACCATTTTCATCATAAGGCATATCTTCAATAGGATTAATTTTAGAAATAACTCCTTTATTTCCATGACGTCCTGCCATTTTATCACCGGGTTGAATTTGACGTTTCACTGCTAAATATACTTTAACGATTTTTAAAACACCTGGAGCTAGATCATCTCCTTGTGTTATTTTTCGTCTTTTACTTTCGATTTTTTTATTAAATTCTTCTTTTAATTTATTATGTTGTTTTTCAAGTTTATCTATTTCTTTTCTTTTGTCTTTTTGTTCTATTTCTATAGAAAACCATTTTTCAAAAGATAAATTATTAAGTTTTTCTAATTTAACATTTAAGGATAAAAGAGTTTTTTTAATATGAGTAAATAAACTTAATTCAAATATTTTAAATTCTTCAGTCAAATCTTTTTTTGCTTTTTTAAGCTGCATGTCTTCAATTTCTAAAGCTCTTTTATCTTTTTTTACACCATCTCTTGTAAATATTTGTACATCAATTACAGTTCCTGATACTCCATTAGGAACTCTTAATGAAGAATCTTTTACATCAGAAGCTTTTTCACCAAAAATAGCACGTAATAATTTTTCTTCTGGTGTTAGTTGCGTTTCACCTTTTGGTGTTACTTTCCCAACTAAAATATCACCTCCAGTTACTTCAGCTCCAATATAAACAATACCGGATTCGTCAAGTTTGGATAATGCAGCTTCTCCTACATTAGGTATATCTGAACTAATTTCTTCAGGTCCTAACTTAGTATCTCTAGATATACAAGATAACTCTTGAATATGAATAGTAGTAAAACGATCTTCCTGTACAACTCTTTCTGAAACCAGAATAGAATCTTCAAAATTATATCCGTTCCAAGGCATAAATGCTACACGCATGTTTTGTCCTAACGCTAGTTCTCCTAAATCAGTGGATGGTCCATCTGCTAAGACATCACCTTTTTTAATGTTTTCACCTAAATTGACACAAGGTTGTTGATTAATACAAGTATTTTGATTTGATCTAGTGTATTTAGTTAAATTGTAGATATCTATACCAGCTTCTCCAGAATGCATTTCTGTTTCATCGACTTTAATTACTATACGAGAAGCGTCTACGTATTGAATGAAGCCATTTCTTTTAGCTACTGCAGTCACGCCTGAATCTACTGCTACTGCACGTTCCATTCCTGTTCCAACTAAAGGTTTTTCTGCTTTCAGAGTAGGAACTGCTTGACGCTGCATATTAGCTCCCATTAAAGCTCTATTTGCATCATCATGTTCAAGAAAAGGAATTAAAGATGCACCAACAGATACAATTTGTTGAGTAGAAACATCCATATAATTTACTTGACTGCGATTAAACAAACTAGATTCTCCTTTATTTCGACAAGTTACTAGTTCATCAATAAAAAAACCGTTTTTATCTATATTTGTATTAGCTTGTGCAATAATATAATTACCTTCTTCTATTGCTGATAGATAATGTATTTCTTTAGTTACTAAGCCATTTCTAACTTTTCGATAAGGTGTTTCTAAAAATCCATATACATTTGTTTGAGCATATACAGATAAAGAATTGATCAATCCAATATTTGGACCTTCTGGTGTCTCTATAGGACATACACGTCCATAGTGTGTAGGATGAACATCTCGAACTTCAAATCCTGCTCTTTCTCTGGTTAGTCCACCTAATCCTAATGCAGAAATACGTCTTTTATGTGTTATTTCTGATAACGGATTATTTTGATCCATAAATTGTGATAATTGACTTGAACCAAAAAATTCTTTAATAGCTGCTGATATTGGTTTGGCATTAATCATATCCTGAGGCATTAGAGTATCTAAATCACCAATAGATAATCTTTCTTTGACTGCTCTTTCTACTCTTACTAAACCAATTCTAAATTGATTTTCCGCCATTTCTCCAACTGATCTAACTCGTCGATTACCTAAATGATCAATATCATCTACTTCTCCTTTTCCATTTCGGATATCAATAATTTTTTTTATAACATCAATTATGTCTTCTTTACTCAAAATACCTAAACCGTCAATTTCTTTTCGAAGAAGTGATCTATTAAATTTCATTCTACCAACAGACGATAAATCATATCTATCTTCAGAAAAAAATAAATTTTCAAATAAATTTTCTGTTGCTTCTTTGGTAGGTGGTTCTCCTGGTCTCATTACTCGATAAATTTCTATTAAGGCACTCATACGATCACTAGATGAATCTATACGAAGTGTTTCTGATATATATGGACCATGATCTAAATCATTAGTAAAGAGTGTTTCAATAGAATAAAATCCTGCTTTTTTTAATTTTTCTAATATTTCTAAAGATAGTTCTGTATTAGCATAAATAATTATTTCGCCTGTTTTTTCATTTATGTAATTTTTAGATACAATTCTTCCTAAAATGTACTCTATTGGTACTGTAATAAACTTTATTTTCTGTGTTTTTAATTCTTGAATATGTCTAGCAGTAATACGATGACCTTTTTCTACATATATTTTTCCATTTTTTTTAATATTAAAAGATGCTGTTTCACCTCGAAGTCTTTCAGGAATAAGTTCTAGTTGAACTTTATTATTTGTTATTGTAAAAATATTTTTTTCAAAAAATATATCTAATATTTCTTCAGTGTTATAATTAAGAGCGCGCAAAATAATGCTAACTGGTAATTTTCTTCGTCTATCGATTCTAACAAATAAATTATCTTTTGGATCAAATTCAAAATCTAACCAAGATCCTCGATAAGGAATAATTCGTGCATTATAAAGAACTTTTCCTGAAGAATGTGTTTTTCCTTTATCACTATCAAAGAAAACTCCAGGACTACGGTGTAGTTGAGAAACAACTACTCTTTCTGTTCCATTGATTATAAACGTTCCATTTTCTGTCATTAAGGGAATTTCACCCATATAAACTTCTTGTTCTTTAATATCTTTAACAGTGGTTTCTAATATATCACGTTCGTAAATAACAAGTCGTAATCTAACTCTTAATGGTGCTGAATAAGTAGCACCTCTTATTTGACATTCTTTTACATCAAATATTGTTTCTCCTAAACGATAACTAACATATTGCAGTTCAGAATTTCCATTATAACCTCGAATAGGAAAAACAGAACGAAATGCTGCTTCTAATCCGCATTGACCATTTGGATCTAGTTCTATAAATTTTTTAAAAGAATCTAATTGAATCGAAAGAAGATACGGTATATCTAAAACTTGCGGACGTTTTCCAAAATCTTTACGAATACGTTTTTTTTCGGTATAAGAGTAAACCATGGGGTTCCTAAGCTCGCTGACAGATAAGTTAAAAATAAATTATCTTTTTGTCTGAAGGGGAGACAGTTTTATTTTTTAGAGAATTTAATTTTTTTATAGAAAATAATTTGAATTTTATGCTAATCAAAAAGGCTGGTGAATTGCAATCACCAGCCGTGCTTGAAAATTGATTAAATTATAATACTTATAATATATTTATTTAATTTCTATTTCAGCACCAACATCTTCTAATGTTTTTTTCAGTGATTCTGCATCTTCTTTGCTAATATTTTCTTTTAAAACTATTGGAGCTGATTCGACTAAGTCTTTTGCTTCTTTTAATCCTAAACCAGTAGCACTACGTACGGTTTTAATTACTGGTACTTTATTTGGACCGATAACTTTTAAAAAAACATCAAATTCTGTTTTTTCTTCACGCGTATCTTTTTCATTATTATTATTGGAATTTATAGGAATACTAGCAGAAACTCCAAATTTTTTTTCCATTGCAGAAATAAGTTCTACAACATTCATAACAGACATTTCTGATACAGCTTCTAATATTTGCTCTTTAGTAATAGACATGACAATAATTCCTAATAACAATTAGAATTATTTTAGATGTTATTAATACATCAAAAATAATAAACCTTAAAAAGTTTCTTTTTTAAGAAGTTTCTTTTTTCTTTTTTATAGAAGATAATATATAAATTAGTTTTCCAGCAATTGACATCTTTAATGTTAAAAGAAGTTTTATTATTGCTTCTTTATAAGTAGGTATATCTGCAAGTTGATGAATTTCTGAAATAGAGAGTAATTTTCCTTCAAAAGCTGCTCCTGTAATTTTAAATTTTGCATTTTGTTTTGAAAAATCTCTAAATAATCTAGCTCCACTACCTGGATGTTTCATAGAATAAGCGATAAAGGTAGAACCTTTTATTTTTTTTTTTAAACACTCAAAATTAGTATTTTTAATTGCTAAAGATAATAGAGTATTTTGAACAACGTTCATTATTACTCCTATTTTACGTCCAGATTTTCTTAATTCATTTATTTGATTTACACCAATACCTTGAGAATCTGCAGTAATAACAGATAATGCTGTATTAGATATTTGATTGATTTTAGAAACGATTATTTTTTTTTTATCCAGACTTAATGCCATATATCGAATTATCCTTTTTTATCAAGAGAGAAATGATCTATTAATTACTTTTTATAATAAATAATTTTAATATAAAAATATTTTTTAAAATACATTTCATGTGTCATGTTGTTGTGACTATAAAAAATTGATTAATTAGTAAATTTTTAATACTAAAATCAGATTAATTTTAAGTCTATTTTAACTAAAAATAATTTTAGATACTGATAAAAAATGGGGTTATTATAGATAATTTTTTTTATAGCGTAAAGTAAAAATAGTTTTATTAAAAAGACAAAGTCGATTGATCAACAGTTAATCCTATACCCATAGTTGTTGATAATACTATTTTTTTTATGTACATTCCTTTAGAATGTGGTGGTTTTGATTTTTTTATAGATTCTAGAAATACATTTAAGTTTTCTTTAATTTGATTTTCATTAAAGTTAATTCGACCAATTGTAGCATGAATGATGCCATTTTTATCATTACGATAACGAACTTGTCCTGTTTTAGCATTTTTTATAGCTTCAGCAATATTTGTTGTTACTGTTCCTAATTTAGGATTAGGCATTAATCCGCGAGGCCCAAGTATTTGTCCTAATTTTGTTACGGATTTCATTGCATCAGGTGAAGCAATGGCAATATTAAAATTAACTCCTTCTTTTTTGATTTTTTCAACTAAATCGTCCATTCCTATTAGTTCAGCACCTGCATTTTTAGCTATTTCTATATTTTCACCTTGAGTGAATACAGCAACTCGAATAGAACGTCCAATGCCATTAGGTAAAACTGTTGAACCTCGAATGTTTTGATCAGATTTTTTAGAATTAATTCCTAGATTAATAGCAATATCAATACTTTCATTAAATTTTACTTTTGATGATTTTTTTAATACAGTTATAAGTTCATTAATATTATATATTTTTTTTAAATCAATAGAATTTTTTAGATCTTTTATTCTTTTAGAAGTTTTTTTCATTATTATTCCTCAATTGTTAAACCAATAGATTTAGCTGTTCCTTCAATAGATCGCATCATGCTTTCAATATTAGAACCAGTCATATCGTTATTTTTAATCATTGCTATTTCTTGTATTTGAGCACGTTTTATTACGCCTATTTTTTCCGATTTCGGTTTACTGGCTCCTAATTTAACTCCTGCTAATTTTTTTAATAAAACAGAAGCAGGAGGTGTTTTAGTTATAAAAGTAAATGAACGATCAGAATAAACTGTAATAATAACTGGTATAGGTAAGCCTTTTTCTAAATTTTCTGTTTTTTTATTAAATAATTTACAAAATTCCATAATATTGATACCTTTTTGGCCTAATGCTGGGCCAATAGGCGGACTAGGATTGGCTGTGCCAGCTGAAACTTGAAGTTTTATATAAGATTGTATTTTTTTAGCCATTTTTTTCTCATTTTTTATAAAAATTGTTAATTAGAATATTTAGTTTTTTTCAACTTGTCTAAAATCTAGTTCTACAGGAGTAGATCTACCGAAAATAGATACCGATACTTTTAATCTGCTTTTTTCATAATCAACTTCTTCTACAATGCCATTAAAATCTGAAAAAGGACCATCGTTTACACGAATCATTTCTCCTGGTTCAAATAAAGTTTTAGGTCTTGGTTTATCACCAATTTGACGTAATCTATTTACAATAATTTCTACTTCTTTGTCACTAATTGGTGAAGGTTTATCGGATTTTCCTCCTATAAATCCTAAAACTCTTGGAATGTTCCTTATTAAATGCCAAGTTGAATCTGTCATAACCATTTGAATTAAAACATATCCAGGAAAAAATTTATATTCACTTTTTCTGCGTTGTCCAGATCTAATTTCGATAACTTCTTGTGAAGGAACCATAACTTCTCCAAACAAATCTTCTATTTTATTTAATCTTATATATTCTCTTATTGACTGTGCTACACGACCTTCAAAGCCAGAAAAAGCTTGTAATACATACCATCTTTTTTTTTGACTCTCATACATTTTTAGAACCTTAAACTAATAATAAATGCTATTAAACGGAATATAATACTATCTAAACTCCACAGGAGAAAAGACATAACAATTGTTACAGTAATAACGATTAATGTAGTATATAAAGTTTCTTTATATTTAGGCCATATTATTTTTTGCATTTCATTTTTTGACATATTAATACAAGACAATATATATTTTCCTTTTTTTGTAGATATAAATGTTCCAAGAATACAGGATATTAAAAAAGATATAGCTAATATACGAAAAAATAATTGTATTTTATAAAAATAATAGTTATTAAAAAATAATAGAAAAAAAAATATAAAAATAAACAACCATTTTATTTTCTCTAGAATTTTATTTTTTTTATTACAACTTTTTTTATTCATAGTTTCTCCTGCATATTCTAAAATGATCTAGGGAAAATATGCTCATACATTAAATATTAACTCTTGTTATACGTTGTAATTTTTGAATTGAAAATTATCAAAGTGAAATAACAGAACTGTTTTTAAATAGGCCGATTAGTCATGAAATATCATGAATATTTCAAAATATATTGTTTTAGGTGAGATTTATGGTAAATGGTTTGATGTTAATTTTATAAAAAAGATAATAAGATGACTTATAATATGCTGATACCCAGAATTGAACTGGGGACCTCACCCTTACCAAGGGTGTGCTCTACCTACTGAGCCATATCAGCATGTTTTTTAGCGGACAGCGGGAGTCGAACCCGCATCATCAGCTTGGAAGGCTGAGATAATAACCATTATACGATGTCCGCGTTTTTTATTTGGTGGAGGAAGGATTCGAACCTTCGAAGTCTATGACGGCAGATTTACAGTCTGCTCCCTTTGGCCGCTCGGGAACTCCACCTAAAAATTTTTATGCCGGCTACCGGAATTGAACTGGTGACCTACTGATTACAAGTCAGTTGCTCTACCTGCTGAGCTAAGCCGGCTAAATTTTTATTTTTAAAATTATAAAATGTTGATTGCAAATAAATATATATTATATAATTTTTCATTTTTATTGCAAGTTTTTTTATAAAAAATTGATTTTTTAAATAAATTACATTTTAATTATTGTTTTTTTAAAATATCTAATGGTTTAATTTTTCCTATCGATCCAATAAAATCTATTTCTGGTTCTAAAGATATATGAAATTTTTCTAAAATACATTTATGTATTATTTTTGCTAATATTAAAATTTCTTGAGCAGAAGCATTTTTTTTATTAATTAATATAAGTTTTTGTTTTTGATAAATAGCAGCATCTCCAATTGTAATATTTTTAAAGTCATAATATTCAATTAACCAGCCTCCAGAGATTTTTATTAAATTATTTTTTTCAGGATACCAGGGTAAGTTATATAAAGATATTAGTTTTCGTGCTTTTTTTTGTGTAATTATAGGATTTTTGAAAAAACTTCCAGCATTTCCAATTTGTTTAGGATCAGGTAATTTTTCTTTTCTTATTTTGCATATTAAATTAAAGATATTATGCGCAGTTAAATTTATTTTTAACATCTGTTCTTTTAATAAAGGCCAAATAATTGGTTGCCATTTTTTTTTAATTTTTAACCCGACTCCAATAATAACATTTTTATGATGATATTGTTTTTTGAAAATACTACTGCGATAAGTAAATTTACAAGTACTTTTATTCATTCTTATAATTATATTTTTTTTTGAACATAATATATCAACATATTCACAAAAATCTTTAAATTCTGATCCGTATGCACCAATATTTTGAATTGCTGCAGAACCTATGCAACCTGGAATTAATGCTAAATTTTCTAATCCAAATATTCCTAAATTTAAAGTAAATTTTACTAAATCATGCCATTTTTCTCCTGATAAAACATACACTAGCCAAAATTTTTTTTTTCTTTTATTTTTATACCTTTAATACGATTAACAATAATTACTCCTATATAATTTTTTAAAAAAAGTATATTACTTCCTTCTCCTAAAATTAAATAAGGAACTTTAGATATATTACAAATTTTTAAAGTATTAATAAGTGATTTAATAGTTTTTACAAAAATAATTTTTTTTGCTTTTACGTCTATTTTAAAGGTATTTAAATTTTTTAATGATTGATTAAAGAAACAATTTGTTTTATTCATATTATGTTAAATAATATTATTTAGTTTTTTTATGTTAATAAATTAGTAGTAAACATATATTTTATTATATATTAATATGTAATAAATTTTATATGAAATTATTTAAATGGAGTGCATAATATGAATGCATTTATTGAATATCATCAAGATATTATAAATCAAAAAATAGAAAATCTTAGAAATAATATAAAGTGTTCTTTTGAATTTTTTCCTCCTAAAAATTCAAATTCAGAAAAAAAATTATGGTCTTCAGTAAAAATACTTAGCAAGTTAAAACCAAATTTTTTTTCTGTAACTTATGGCGCAAATAGTGGTGAACGTGAAAATACATTTAATATTGTTAAAGCAATACAAAAACAAACAAGCATTATTACAGCTGCTCATTTAACTTGTGTTAATTCTACACCTAGTCAATTGAAAAAAATAGCAAAAAATTATTGGGAGAATAATATTCGAAGTATTATTGCTCTTAGAGGAGATACGTTAGAAAAAAATTATAAATATAATATGTATGCTATAGATTTAATTATTTTATTAAAAAAGATTGCTGATTTTGATATTTCTGTAGCTGCTTATCCTGAACTTCATCCGGAATCAAAAAACATTCAAGTTGATATTATTAATTTAAAAAAGAAAATTGATGCTGGTGCTAATAGAGCTATTACTCAGTTTTTTTTTAATGTTGAAAGTTACTTAAATTTTCGAGAAAATTGTATTAAAAACAGAATTAATGTTGAAATTATACCTGGTATTTTACCAATTTATAATTTTCAACAGATAAAACGATTTTCAAAAATGACTAATGTGAATATTCCTAATTGGATGTTTGAAATGTTTGATGGATTAGATCAAGATTTGATTACTCAAAAAATTATAGGATCTAGTATAATCATAGATATAGTTAAAAGATTATCTTCGGAAGGAGTAAAAAATTTTCATTTTTACACTTTAAATCAGTCAGACATTGCTTATTCTGTTTGTCAAATTTTTGGACTATAAAAAATTTTTTATTATAAAATATTTTCTTAAGATTAATATATTTTCTATAAAATTAGTCTATTAAGATTGATATATTTTTAAAAAACATTAATAACTAATTATAATTTTTATTTTCAGTAATATTTTAATGTTAAAGAATTCGTAGAAAAGAACAGAAAAACAAAGTTTGTATTAAAAAACATTTTTATGTTTTTATAAGTTTTTTTAAAAAACTTAATTTTTATATAAAAAAATATAATTATTATATTATTTTTATTAAATTTGTAATTAAAATAGAAAATATTTTTTTAATAGTTTTCTGTTTAATAAAATACTAATACATACATAGATATGTATTTTTTATTTATCACTTAAACTTATATGAAACTATTTTTATTTATTTTCTATTAAGTAAAATACATTTGATCTGATTATAGATTAAAAAACCTTTCATATTAATTTTTCTCTAAAATTTCCAGATAGAAAAAATCTTTTTTTTAAAATGAATACAAGCTATCATATTAAATTGATTATTATATAATTAAATCAGTTTGTATTTAAAATATAATAAAAAATATTTAGATGATAAGTTATGAATAATTTTATTACATTTTATTTAAAAATATACCGTTACTATTTAGTAATATATATTAATTATAAAGATAATCAATATTATTAATTTGACGAGTATTATCAATGACATCGTATTATTAGATATATGAGTATTTGTTTAATGGTAATAATTTTAAACGTTATACTATAAAATAACGTTCATAATTAATTCTTAAAAAATTATTACTAGAATATTCTGTGATTAATATTTTTTTAAAACTTTGGAAGTTTTTTATCTTTTTAATAGATATAAACAATAATTTAAAAAATTAAATTATTATTTAATAGTAATATAATTTACATATAAAAGTTTTTTATGTTTTTTATAAATATAGTGAGTTTAAAATATGAACAATAAGAAACTTAATAAAGTTGTTTTAGCATACTCAGGTGGTTTAGATACTTCAGCAATTATTCCATGGTTAAAAGAAAATTATAATGTTGAAGTAGTTGCTTTTGTAGCCGATATAGGACAATCTCAAAAAGATTTAAACGGAATTGAAGAAAAAGCACTAAAATCTGGAGCATCTAGTTGTCATGTTGTGGATTTAAAAGAAGAATTTATAGAAAAATATGTATATCCTATTTTAAAAACAGGTGCTTTATATGAAGGCAACTATTTATTAGGAACTGCATTAGCAAGACCTATTATTGCTCAAAAACAGGTAGAATTGGCATTAAATATTAGAGCAGATACATTATGTCATGGTGCTACTGGTAAAGGTAATGATCAAGTTCGATTCGAAATGGCTTATGCAGCATTAGCTCCACAATTAAACGTGATAGCTCCCTGGAGAGAGTGGAATTTAAACTCTAGAGAATCTTTATTAAAATATTTATCTAAAAGAAACATTTCAATAACAGCAACATTAGAAAAAATTTACAGTAAAGATGAAAATATTTGGCATATTTCAACAGAGGGAGGTATTCTTGAAGACCCTTGGAATCAATCTAATGCAGATTGTTGGGATTGGACAGTTGATCCTGAAAATGCTCCAGAAAAACCAGAATATATTTCATTAACAATAAAAGAAGGTTCTATAGTATCTGTTAATAATCAAAAATTAAATCCATTAAAATGTGTAGAAAAATTAAATAATTTCGGTTCTCAACATGGTATTGGTAGAATTGATATTATTGAAAATAGATTAATTGGAATTAAATCTAGAGGATGTTATGAAACACCTGGAGGCACTATTATTAATACAGCTATTAGAGCAATCGAACAATTAGTTTTAGATCGTGAAAGTTTTCAATGGAGAGAAAAAATAGGATTAGAAATGTCTTCAGTTGTTTATGATGGACGTTGGTTTTCTCAAGTAAGAAAATCTTTGCAAGCCGCTGCAGATTCATTATCATCTGAAATAAATGGAGAAGTAATTTTAAAATTATACAAAGGAAGTGTAATTGCTGTTCAAAAAAAATCTCCTAATTCATTATATTCTCAAGAATATGCAACCTTTGGAGAAGATGAAGTTTATAAACAATCAGATGCAGATGGTTTTATTCGTCTGTTTTCTCTTTCTTCAAGAATACGTGCGCGAAATCAATTAAAATAATTTTTTAAAAAATTAAGAATTTTAACATAGCGAATATAATATTATTTTATATTTTATTTTACAGAGAAAATATATGGCTCTTTGGGGTGGACGTTTTGTTCATGAATCTCATGAATTATTTAAAGAATTTAACGCATCTCTTCCTTTTGATTGTATTTTATTAGAAGAAGATATAATCGCTTCAATTGCATGGTCTAAAACTTTAATGAAAAGCGATATTCTTACGAAAGATGAACAAATCAAAATAGAGTCCGCGCTTCTTGTTTTATTAGAAGAAAGTAAAGATAATATTAAAAATATTCTTTTAAGTAATTGTGAAGATATTCATAGTTGGGTAGAGAAAAAACTAATTGATAAAATTGGCATATTAGGGAAAAAGTTACATACTGGTCGTAGCCGTAATGATCAAATTACTACTGATTTAAAATTATGGTGTAGAAAAAAAATTTATATTTTATTAGAAAATATTAATAATTTACAAAAACATTTTATTTTAAGTGCTGAATCTTATCATAATATTATTATGCCAGGATATACACATTTGCAAAGGGCTCAACCTATTACTTTTTCTTATTGGTGTTTAGCTTATGTAGAAATGTTGAAACGAGATGCTAGTCGTTTAAAAGACCTTTTAAAAAGATTGAATATTAGTCCTTTAGGTTCTGGTGCTTTATCTGGAACGGCTTGGAAAATTGATAGAGAAGATCTTGCTTTATCTATGGGATTTGATTCTGCTACTAATAATGCTTTAGATAGTGTTTCTGATAGAGATTATATTGTAGAATTATTATCATCTGCATCAATTAGTATGATGCACTTATCTCGATTTTCTGAAGATTTAATTTTTTTTAATTCTGGAGAAGCTAATTTTATTGAACTTTCTGATTCAATTACATCAGGATCTTCTTTAATGCCTCAAAAAAAAAATCCAGATGCATTAGAACTTATTCGTGCTAAATGTGGTCGTGTTCATGGTTCTTTAATCTCTATTTTAATTGTATTAAAGTCTCTTCCCTTATCGTATAACAAGGATATGCAAGAAGATAAAGAAGGTTTATTTGATTCAATAAAAACATGGAATGATTGTCTGTGTATAGCAATTTTAGTTTTAAAAAGCATAAAAATCAAACATGAATCATGTCGTAAAGCTGCGGAAGAAGGGTATTCTAATGCAACAGAAATTGCAGATTATTTAGTAAAAAAAGGCATGACTTTTCGTGAAGCACATAATATATCTGGACAATTAGTACTTCGAGCAATTAGTGAAAAAAAATCTCTTAATAATTTAGAGTTATCTACATTTAAAATTTATAGTAATTTAATTGATGATGATATATATAAAAATATTACTTTAGAATCTTGTCTTGAAAAGAGATTATCTAAAGGCGGTGTAGCACCGTTTCAAGTATATGAAGAAATTATAAAAGCTAAAAAAAGATTAAAAATGTTTTCTTAAAAAATGTTTTTTTATTAACTAGCATTTAAAAAAACTTAAATGCTACGTTAATAATATCCTAAATTATAAAATTGTTTAGTGAGATGGTAGGAAATATAATTAATGCAAAATATAATGTTTTTCATAAATGCAAATACTATGCTTGTCAGCATATGGTTTTTTTTCCTTATTTTAGTAGTATTTTTTACATTAAAAAGTTTTTTTTTAAAAGCTGAAATTATTAATACTATTAAAGCAATAAAGTTAATTAATCAAGATAATGCTATTATTATTGATACTCGTTCTTTAGATTTATTTCAAAAAGGTCATATTATTAATTCTATTAATATACCATTAGATAGTATTTTTCTAGGAAGTATTAAAGAGCTTGAAGAATATAAATTACTTCCTATTATTCTTATAATAGATCAAACACAAAAATATAATAAGTGTGCACAAGAATTTTTAAAACATGGATTTAATCGTATTTATATTTTAAAGAATGGTATATATTATTGGAATATAGAAAATTTACCTCTTTCTGTAACAGATAAAAAATCTTGAAAATTTTTTATAGGTAAGATTTAATTATATTTTATAATTAATTTAATTTTTATTAAAAAATAAAACAATTAATAGTATTAAATACTTTTAATATATATAAGATTATTAATCTTTTATGGACATGTTATGTCAAAAGAACAAACTAAACAAAAATCTTTTATTATTCAACGTATTTATATAAAAGACGCTTCTTTTGAAGCACCTAATACCCCTAATATTTTTCATGCAGATTGGCATCCTAATGTAAAATTTAATTTAAACACTATTTCAAAAAAAGTAGAAGAAAATATTTTTGAAATTGTTTTACAAGTAAGAGTTATTGTAAAAATTAAAGAAGATATAGTATTTTTGTGTGATGTAGATCAAGCAGGAATTTTTTTTATTTCAAATTTAAACGAAAAAAATTTAAAACATTGTTTATATTCATATTGTCCAAATATTTTATTTCCTTATGCTCGAACATGTATATCTAGTTTAATATCTTATGGCAGTTTCCCTCAAATGAATCTTGCACCTATTAATTTCGATGCTATTTATCATAATTATATGGAATTAAAAAAAAATAGTTAAAATTGTGATCATAAATTATTATAACACTATAAATTTTTTATTAAGGAGAAAATTATGTGTTTGTTAGAAATATCAACAATATGGCATAAAATAATTTATGAAGTTTCTATTTTATTAAAAAAAGAACCAATTTTATCAGATTTTTATAAAAACAGTATATTACAACATAAAAATTTCAGCAGTTCATTAAGCTATATACTTGCAAACAAATTATCTACATCTGTTGTTTCTGAAAGAAACATAAAAAACATATTTAATAAAATATATTCAAATAATTCTTTTATCTTAAAGTGTGTAATAGAAGATATTAAAGCTATACTAGATCGAGATCCAGCAGTACAAGATTTTTTAACACCTTTATTATATTTAAAAGGTTTTCATGCACTAGAAGCTTATAGATTAAGTCACTATCTTTGGGGAACTCAACAAACTTCATTATCTAGATACTTACAAAGTAGGATATCTTCTGAATTTTCAGTTGATATTCATCCTGCAGCTCGCATTGGTTCTGGTATAATGTTAGATCATGCAACTGGAATTGTTGTCGGAGAAGGTGTGGTTATAGAAGATAATGTCTCTATTTTTCATTCTGTTACTTTAGGAGGGACAGGTAAAAACTTTAGCAAAAATAGACATCCTACTATTCGAAAAGGAGTGATTATAGGTGCTGGAGCTAAGATTTTAGGTGATATTGAAGTAGGTATTGGAGCAAAAATAGGTGCAGGTGCAATAGTATTGAAAAACGTTCCAGAATATGTTACAGTAGTTGGAATACCAGCAAAAATTGTTAATCAATTAGATAAAAATAAACATTCTTCTAAAAAATTTCAAGAAATTCATCATATATAAATAAATTATAAATAAATTATAAATAATATTTATAAACAATTTATTTATCATTCATAAAAAATAAAAACTTCTGTTTTTAAAAAAAAAGTATATTAAGAATAAATATATTACTACAAGCACAGAAGTTTTATTTTATATTTAGTGTTATAATTTTAATCATCTAAAAAACTACGCAAGACTTCTGATCTACTTGGATGACGTAATTTTCTGAGTGCTTTTGCTTCTATTTGACGAATTCTTTCACGAGTTACATCAAATTGTTTTCCAACTTCTTCTAAAGTATGATCAGTATTCATATCTATTCCAAAACGCATACGTAACACTTTGGCTTCACGAGCTGTTAGACCAGATAAGACATCATGAGTTGCTGATCTAAGACTTTCTGATGTAGCAGAATCTAGTGGTAGCTCTAAACTCGTATCTTCTATAAAATCTCCTAAATGTGAATCATCATCATCTCCAATGGGTGTCTCCATTGATATTGGTTCTTTAGCTATTTTTAATACTTTTCTGATTTTATCTTCAGGAATTAACATTTTCTCAGATAGTTCTTCTGGAGTAGGTTCTCGACCTATCTCTTGTAACATTTGTCTGGAAATACGGTTTAATTTATTAATTGTTTCAATCATATGTACTGGAATTCGAATAGTACGTGCTTGATCAGCAATAGAACGCGTAATTGCTTGTCGAATCCACCAAGTAGCATAAGTAGAAAATTTATAACCCCGACGATATTCAAATTTATCAACAGCCTTCATTAGACCAATATTCCCTTCTTGAATTAAATCTAAAAATTGTAATCCTCTATTTGTATATTTTTTTGCTATAGAAATAACTAATCTTAAATTTGCTTCTACCATTTCTTTTTTAGCTCTTTTAGCTTTTGCTTCACCAATAGACATTCTTTTATTAATATCTTTAACTTCTTTAATTGTTAAACCTGTTTCTTTTTCTATTTCAATTAATTTTTCAATACTTATTAGAATATCTTTTTGAATTTTTTTTAAATTTTTAGACCATGGTTGATTTTTATTTTGTTCTTTTATTAACCAATTATTGTTAATTTTCTCTTTTAAA
This sequence comes from Buchnera aphidicola (Artemisaphis artemisicola), assembly GCF_005082365.1. Classification (NCBI taxonomy): domain Bacteria; kingdom Pseudomonadati; phylum Pseudomonadota; class Gammaproteobacteria; order Enterobacterales; family Erwiniaceae; genus Buchnera; species Buchnera aphidicola. The sequence continues at coordinate 57,023 of NZ_CP034900.1, forward strand.
AAAATTTTGATGAAATCTTCTTTTGGCATTTTGCATTTTTCTACACATAATTTCATAATAATTCTTTCTTGAATTCTTATTCGTTCCATCATATAACGCATATTTTTTACTAAATAATTAAATTGTTTAGGAACTAATCGAAATTGTTTAAAAACTTCTGAAAGATTATAAATTTCTAATAGCGAGTCTTTGTGTGTTCTATTTTTATTTTTAATTGTATTATGAGTATTGTAATATTGTGTTCTTAATTCAGAAAATTTTTCATTTGCTAATTCTGGATCAATACTGTGATAGTCTTCATCAGAATTTTGATCATGTTCTTCATCAGAATTTTGATCGTCATCCAAGAGTTCAGAACCTATATGCATTGCTGTAGGAGAAAAAATTTCTTCTGCATTTGGATCTACAAAACCTGTTATTATATCAGATAATCGTATTTGACCAGTTTTAATACGATCATATTGTTCAAGAAGATAAGTAATAGCTTCAGGATATTCTGAGACTGAGCATTGAACTTGATTAATTCCTTCTTCAATACGTTTAGCTATATCAATTTCTCCTTCTCGTGTTAACAATTCAACACTACCCATTTCTCTCATATACATACGAACAGGATCAGTAGTTCGTCCTAATTCTGATTCTACACTAGATAATACTTGTGTAGCTGCTTCAACTGTATCTTCATCTGTATCTGTGTTTATTTCATTTAATATTAAGTCATCAGCGTCAGGTGCTTCTTCCAGAACTGGAATTCCCATATCATTAATCATCTGAATGATATCATCAATTTGCTCAGAATCAATAATGTCTTCTGGTAAATGATCATTAACTTCAGAATAGGTTAAATATCCTTGTTCCTTTCCATGTGTAACAAGTAGCTTGAGTTGCGATTGTGGGTTTTGATCCATAAGACGTATCCAGGTTTTGTTAATATTATGAATATTAATTGACTATTTTTTTTAATAATAAATAAAAAAATTATTTTAAATTTTTTTAAACATAATGTTTTAAAACATTTAAATATAGTTAATAATTATTTATTTTTTTGATAAAGTTTTATTAATAAACCAAATCTCTTTTTTTTCATATATTGTTAATCCTTTAATTCTTTCTTCTGAAAGTAAAAAATCACGTCTTTCTTCGAGAATTGTATTGTGAATATTCATTAATAAATCTAAAAACATATTTTGAATTTCTTTTGGAATTATCATATGATCCCATTTAGCTAAAATTCTTAAAATATTAATTATTTTAGTTTCTCTATAAAATTCTAATAATTGTCCTGTATTGATATTGGGATTATCAAGACATGTTTTTAATATTTTTAAAAAAATAGAAAATCCTTTTACTTTTAAATTTTTTAATTGCAGTGTTGTCGGTACTATTTGTGCTAAATTAGGATTTTGTACAAGCAATCCTATCAAGATTCGCATAGGTGTTCGTTTTATTTTAAACCATGATTTATCAGTTTTTTTAATTTCTTTTTCATATAAAAATTTATCAAATTGATTATCATCTAAAATACCTATTTTTCTAGCTAATATTTGACGCAAATAAATTCGTATCGTATCGCTAGATATCGTGTTAATTAAAGGTAAAGCATGTACACTTAAATAAAATTTATCGTCTGTTGACGATAAATTAATATTTTTTAATATATGTTGAAAAAAAAATTTTGACATAGAAATAGCATTATTAATACGTATTTGAAATTTTTCTCTACCTTCTTTTCTAATTATAGTATCAGGATCTTCATTTTTAGGTAATAAGATAAATTTTAATGTTTTTTTATCAGATATATATGGCAATGCTTTTTTTAAAGTTCTCCAAGCTGCATTTCTTCCTGCATTGTCACCATCATAGCAGTATATAACTGTATCAGTATTTTTAAATAAAATTTGTATATGTTCACTAGTTGTTGAAGTACCTAATGAAGAGACAACATAATCAATATTATATTGTGTTAGTGTTATAACATCAATATATCCTTCAACAACTAATAAATATATTGGTTTAGAATGTTTTTTTCTAACTTGATAGAGTCCATAAATTTCTTTTCCTTTGTGAAAAATTTTTGTTTCAGGTGAATTAAGATATTTTGGTGAAATATTATTTAATGCACGTCCTCCAAAACCTATAATTCTTCCATGATGATCCTGTATAGGAAATATTATTCGACCTTGAAATCGATCATATTTACGTCCTTTTTTGCTAATAGAAATTATATTATTTTTTAATAATTCATTTTCAAATTCTTTACTTACATTCAGTTTTTTTTGAAAAACATTCCATTCTAAACTAGCAAATCCGATTAAAAAAAACTCGATCATTTTTTTATTAACACCTCTTTTAGCTAAATATTGATAAGCTAAATTAGTGTTATTAATATTTTTTTGATATAATTTACATATTTTTTCCATTAACAAATATAATTTTTTTTCTTTAATATAAATATTATTTTGTAATATATTTTGAAATGGTATTGTAATACCATGAATAATAGCAAGTTCTTTAATACTTTCTAAAAAATTTAAATTTTCATATTGTATTAAAAAGTCAATTACATTTCCATGTGTATTGCAGCCGAAGCAATAATAAAATTGTTTTTCGTAACTGACAGTGAACGATGGAGTTTTATCGTCATGAAATGGACAGTTTGTTTGATAGTTTTGACCTTTTTTTTTTAATGTTAATCGCGTGCTAATTAGCTCTACAATGTTAGTTCGAGATAGTAATTCTTTAATAAAATATGAAGGTATTCTTTTAGACATATATTTTTATAATGAGTAATAAATTTATGTCCGTTCTTAAATAAGAACGGTTTTTTAATTTTTTTATATTTTGAAATATATTTAATACATACGAATACGTCTAGAATTTTCTCTTGTAAGTTTTTTTGCAAGACGTTTAATAGCTGAAGCTTTTGCTCTTTTACGTTCAGTAGTTGGTTTTTCATAAAATTCTCTTCTACGAATTTCAGCTAAAATTCCAGCTTTTTCGCAAGATCGTTTGAAACGTCTAAGTGCTACATCAAACGGTTCATTTTCACGTACTTTTATTATTGGCATTTAAAATTCACCTTAGTGTTGTACTTTTATTAAAATAAGTAAAATAAAAATTGAAAAATATTATAGGATAATAGATCCTATATCAATCGATGTAATATTGTAAAGTATCATTTTTATATTTACTATTTTCTTTAAAAAATAGATTCTTTAATTTTTATCATATTGATTTTTAGAATAGCATTGATTTTAAATTATTGTGAAACGTATTTTATTTAATGTTTCTATATTTACTTGAAAGGTTTGAAGTTATGAGAGTTTTAGGTATCGAAACTTCTTGTGATGATACAGGAGTTGCTATTTATGATAGTGAGAAAGGTGTATTAACTAATAAAATATATAATCAAAAAAAAATACATAACATTCATGGAGGTATTATTCCTGAATTAGCATCTCGAGAGCATATGAATGCTATGATTTCATTATTACAAGATATGTTCAAAAAAAAATGTTTTTTTAAAAAAATTGATCTTATTGCTTATACTGCTGGACCTGGTTTAGTTGGATCTTTGTTAGTGGGTGCTACGTTTGCGTGTTCTTTAGGATTTTCGTTAAACATTCCTGTTGTTCCAGTAAACCATATGGAAGGTCATTTATTATCACCAATGTTAGATTACAAATCAATTAAATTTCCTTTTATTGCATTATTAGTATCAGGAAAACATACACAAATTATTGGAGCTCATAAATTAGGAAAATATGAATTACTAGGAAATTGTTTAGATGATGCAGCAGGTGAAGCTTTCGATAAAACAGCAAAATTATTAGGATTAAAATATCCAGGAGGTCCAGAATTATCTAATTTGGCACGTATAGGAATGAAGAATTATTTTTATTTTCCTAGACCTATGATTCATCATTCTAGTTTAAATTTTAGTTTCTCAGGATTAAAAACTTATGCAGCTAAAATAATTGCTGATAAATCCAATCAAAGCATGCAAGCAAAAGCTAATATTGCAAGAGCTTTTGAAGATGCGGTAATTGATATTTTATTAATAAAAACTAAAAAAGCATTAAAAACAAAAAACTGGAAACGTTTAGTCATAGCTGGAGGTGTTAGTTCAAATTATCTTTTACGGAAAAGAGCTGAAGAAATGATTAAAAAATATTTTTATGGTCAAGTTTTTTTTTCTAATTTAGATTATTGCACCGATAATGCTGCAATGATTGCATATCTTGGTTTATTGCGTCATAAAGAAGTTAAGTATCCACAATTAGAAATTTTAGTTAAGCCTAAATGGTCCATAGATGATTTATAATATGTAAATATTTTTTATTTATATAAAAATATTTTTATATATTCTGAATATAAAAAATAAGGTCTTGTATAGTCAATATTTGTATTTTTTTATTTTTAGAAAACTCTATTATTTCAGGTGTTCGAGCCATAGTTCCATCTTTATTCATTAATTCACAAATTACTCCAGATGGTTTAAAACCAGCAAGAGAAATAATTTCAATAGCTGCTTCAGTGTGTCCAGCTCTTGATAAAATTCCACCTGTATCTGCTCTCAAAGGAAAAACATGTCCTGGTCTGTTTAAATCACTTGGTTTAGCATTATCAGCAATTGCCGTTTTTATCGTAGTCAGTCTATCTTTAGCAGATACACCAGTAGAAACACCTTTAGAAGCTTCTATTGTTACTGTAAATCCTGTTCGGTACATGCTGGTATTATTTTTAACCATCATAGGTAAATTAAGTTGTTTCCTTTTAGATTCAGTAATACAGAGACATACAATACCGCTACCATATCGAATAGTTAAAGCCATTTGTTCTATTGTCATAGTTTCTGATGAAAAAACAAGATCTCCCTCATTTTCACGTTTTTCATCATCTAATATGATAATGCCTTGACCAGACTGTAAAGCATGTATTGCTTTTTGAATTCTTTCTTGAGGCGTTCCAAATTCAGAAAGTAGTATTCGGTTCATTAAAAAACCTTAATAAAATGAAAAAATTAAAAATAAATTAGATGAAAAAGTTTTAAATTAATAAAAATATTTTTTTATTGATAATTTAATGCAGAATTTAATTCATGAATAGTTAATGTTTCAGTACCTATTTTTTTTATAACTACACTAGCTCCAACATTTGCATAAAAACATGATTCTTCTAAAGAATATCCTTGCGCTAAAGAAGCAGCAATAATTGCAATTACTGTATCTCCTGCTCCAGTAACATCAGATGCTATTTTTGATCTTGCAGGAAAATGCATTGGTTTTTTGCAAGGTTGAAATAATGTCATTCCATTTTTAGAGCGAGTTACTAATAATGCTGATAATTTAAGTTCAAATAATAATTTGATTCCTTTTTGTAAAATATCATTTTCTGAATAACATTTTCCAACTATTTGTTCAAATTCAGATAAATTTGGTGTTAATAAACTAACACCAGAATATTTTTTAAAATCTATTCCTTTTGGATCTACTAGTATAGGTATAGACATTTTTTTTGCTAAATCAATTATTTTTTTTATACAAATTAAGGTGCCTTTAGCATAATCTGATAATACTAAAATTTTAAAATATGATAAAGCAACAAAAATTTTCTGATATAATAAATCAATTTTTTTAGAGATATATTTTTCTTGAAAATCTACTCGAATTAATTGTTTTTTTTCTGATAAAATTCTAATTTTAGTAATGGTTTTATTTTTTTTAATAGTGATTAAATCACAATAGATTCTAACATGATTCATGAGTTTTTTTAATATTAAACCTTCATGATCCATTCCAATAAATCCAATTATTTTAGAATTACCTCCAATTTCTGCAATATTTTTAGCTACATTTGCAGCTCCTCCGGGTTGTTCTTTAACTTCATTAATCGGTATAATTGGTATTAATTCTTCAGATAATACGTGATGATTTTTACTATACCAATAACAATCTAATATCAAGTCTCCAACTACTAAAACTAGTGCGTTTTTAAAATTGATTGTTTTTTTTTTCATAATGTTATCTCTTATAAATATAAATTTTTTCATTGATATTAAATATTTAATAGATTTTTATAAAAATAAATATAAATTATTATTAACGTTTTAATAAATGATATAATTTTTTTATATATTATCTATACGATTATTACAAGATTTAATTATTAAAAACAATAAATAATCTATTTGAAGATTTTTTATTATAGAATAAAATTGCATTTTTAGTACGAGAAATTATTATGAAAATATATTTAGTAGGAGGAGCAGTTCGTGATTCTTTATTAAACCTACCTGTTAAAGATAAAGATTGGGTTGTAGTCGGTGGTTCAAAAGAAATATTATTAGCAAAAAATTTTCAACAAGTAGGAAAAGATTTTCCAGTTTTTTTACATCCAGAAACACATGAAGAGTATGCATTAGCAAGAAAAGAAAGAAAATCTGGAGTAGGATATACTGGTTTTGAAACTGATTATAGCTCTAATGTTACTTTAGAAGAAGATTTAATAAGACGCGATTTAACAATTAATGCAATTGCTCAAGATGAGCATGGTAATTATATTGATCCTTTTCAAGGTAAAAAAGATATTAAATATGGTTTAATACGTCATATTTCAGAATCTTTTACAGAAGATCCATTACGTGTTTTACGTACAGCAAGATTTGCCGCTGCTTTAGTGCATTTAGGCTTTACAATAGCAAAAGAAACGATGGATCTAATGTGTGTTTTAGTAAAAAAAAAAGAATTATTGCATTTAACATCGCATAGAATATGGAATGAAACTCAAAAAGCTTTTAAAACTTCAAATCCTCACGTATATTTTCAGGTTTTATATAGCTGTAAAGCATTAAAATTATTTTTTCCAAAAATTCATATATTATATGAACAACAAATATTTTTTAATTTTTATTATTTTAAAAAATTATTTAATAAATATTTTATAATCATGGGATTAGCTGAAATTTCAGTTTTTAGTAAAGATATTGATATACGTTTTTCTTACCTCTGTCAATTTTTATGTATTAATCGAATAAATTCGTATTCTTCAAAAACATTTTTTGATAAATATTCTGCTTCTATTGTTAATAATTTATGTCAACGTTTTAATATTCCATCATATATTAGAGATATAGCTTCTTTAAATGTAGGATTTTGTTTTTTTTTAAGTACAATTCATAATCAATCATCTGAAAACATTATAAAATTTTTTTTAAAAATCGATGCTTGGAGAAGACCAGAGCGTGTTAAAAAAATTGCATTTTTAAATAATTTTAATTTTTTAAATTTAGATAAATCTCTTTGTTGTTTAAAAAAATATTTTTCTGTTGTACAAAATATTTCAATTAAATTAATTTTAAATAAAAGTTTAAAAGGTCATGAAATAAGAAATGAATTAATGAAATTAAGAGTTAAAACACTTCAGTTATGGCGTTTGAAAAATATTACACTCTCTTTTGATATGTAAAATTGTTTTAACTTAATTAGTCAAATAAATTAATGCAGATAGTATAAAACGATATATTCCAAAAAATATTAGTGACGTTTTATTAATAAGTTTTAATAATTTTTTAATGAATAATGAGGCAATTACAAAAGAAATAATAAATCCAAACAAAAATACTGGCATATCCAATATTTTAATTTTATTAATATTATTTATTAAATCAAAAAGAGACGCTCCTATTAATAGAGGAATAGATATTATAAAAGAAAATTCTATCGCAGTTGATCTTTTAATTCCTAATAATATTGCAGTTCCTATTGTAGCGCCTGATCTTGAAAAACCAGGATATAAAGAAAAAATTTGAAAAAATCCAATGATAATACATTGTAAAAAAGAAATATTTACAATATTATTTACTTTGTGTTTTTTTGGTTTAAAAATTTCACATATTAATAAAAAAAAACCGCCTAATATTAATGAATACATAACATTGTATATTTTAAATAATGTTTTTATTTCTTTATAATATAAAAAACCTATAAGTATTGTAGGTACAATAGAAATAAGAATGTGAATATTTTTTGTATTTATATTTAAAAAATTATTTTTATATATTATAATTTCAGAAATTTTTTTACGAAAAAAATATAATATTGCTAAACTAGAACCTAATTGAACAAATATTTCTAATGTATTTTCGTGATTACTTTCGACTTTTAACCAATGAGAAACAAGAATCATATGTCCTGTAGAAGATATAGGAAGAAATTCTGTTACTCCTTCTATTATTCCAAGAATAATAGATAAAGTTAATTTGTGTAAATAAATCATTATTTTTCCTGTTTGAAATTTATATTAAAAAAATTAAAACGGTACTAAATAGCACCGTTTTTATATTGAAAATCAATTATATAAAGAAATAATAACTGTTTTTCCAGCAACAATAGTACCAGATGATTTTTTTATTTTTTTAAATTTTTCCATATTAGATATAACAACAGGAGTTAAAATAGATTTAGCCTTTTTTATGAGTAAATCTAAGTCTAATGTAATAATTTTATCTCCTATTTTTACTTTTTCATTATTGTCTACATTTTTTTTAAAACCTTTGCCTTTTAGTTGCACAGTATCAATTCCAAAATGAACAAATAATTCAACGTTATCTTCTGAAATAATTGAAAAGGCATGCATGCTTTCAAATATTTTTCCAATAGTGCCATTTACTGGCGCAAGTATTTGATTTCCTGATGGTTTAATTGCTATTCCATCACCTACAATCTTATTAGAAAAAACTACATCTGGTACGTCTTCAATGTTTATTATTTCTCCTGACAATGGTGCGATAATTTCTATTTTTTTAGAAAAAATGGGTTTTTTATGATTAAAAAGATCTGACAAGAAACTCATTTTTTTCTTCTCCTAAGTGCTGCTATTTTTATTATACGTTGACTATTTTAAAGTCTTATTAAAAGCTTCTACTAAATTAATTACTTCTTTGGTGGTTTTTAATGTTAGTGCTTTTTGTGCTAGTTTTTCTGCATCAGAAAAACACACATTGCGAATGATTTGTTTAATTTTAGGAATACTAATTGAACTCATACTAAATTCATCAAGTCCCATTCCTAATAACAGAATAGTTGCACGTTCGTCTCCTGCTAATTCTCCACACATTCCTGTCCATTTCCCATCTTGATGAGAAACGTCAATGACTTGTTTAATTAGTTTTAAAACAGATGGGTTCATAGGATTGTAAAGATGTGAAATTAAATCATTTCCTCGATCAACAGCTAGAGTGTATTGTGTTAAATCATTGGTTCCAATGCTAAAAAAGTCTACTTCTTTTATTAAAAAATCGGCTATTATCGCTGATGCAGGAGTTTCTATCATGATTCCGATTTTAATATTTTTATCAAATAATATATTATTACTATGTAATTTTTTTTGAAGTTGCTGTATTTCTAATTTTAATATTCTAATTTCTTCTACAGATATAATCATAGGAAATAAAATATATATTTTTCCAAAAGCAGAAGCTCGAAGAATAGCATTTAATTGAGCATGTAATATTTCTTTTCGATCTATTGAAATACGTATAGCTCGCCATCCAAGAAAAGGATTATCTTCTTTTGGCAAATTCATATAAGGTAGATCTTTATCTCCACCAATATCCATTGTTCTAATAATAACAGCTTTATTTTTCATTAACTCAGCTATTTTTTTATATGCTTGAAATTGTTCATTTTCATTTGGTAAACAATTTCTTCCCATAAATAAAAATTCTGTTCGATAAAGACCAATACACTCTGCACCATTTTTTTTAGCAGATTGAATATCTTCTATATTACCAATATTAGAACCAATTTTGATCTGATGTCCATCAATAGTTTTAGCTTGTAAATTTTTTAAATTTATTAATTTATTTTTTTTTAAAATATAGTTGTTTTTTGCTTTTTCTTTTTGATTAATTATTTCTTGAGAGGGATTTATAAAAATTTGATTATGAATAGAATCGAGAATAATATAATCATTATTTTTTACAATATCAGTTATATTTCCTGTTCCCACAATTGCAGGAATTTCTAATGATCTTGCCATGATTGAGGTATGTGATGTTTGTCCTCCTAAATCTGTAATAAATCCTAAAACATAATTTAAATTAATTTGTGCTGTTTCTGAAGGAGTTAAATCTTTTGCAATTAAAATTACTTCTTTTTTTATATTACTTAAATCGATAATATCAAGATTAAGTATATTCTTTAATAAACGATTTCCAATATCTCTTACGTCGATAGCTCTGTTTTTTAAATATTCATCTTTTATTTCTTCTAGAGCTTTAGCTTGTCCTTCAATTACTAATTCAGTAGCTGCAGCAGCAGATATTTTTTTCTCTTTTATTAAAGATATAATTTCACGTTCAAATTCTTCATCTTCAAGAAGCATAATATGACCTTCAAAAATGCTTTCTTTTTTTTCTCCAAATTTTTCTCTTGTTTTGATTTTTATGTCCGTAAGTTGTTGTACTGATTTGTTTCTACCTTCAAAAAATCTTTTTACTTCTTTTGTAATATTTTCAAGAGTAATTATTTTCCGGTGAATAACAATTTCTTCTTCTTTTAATAAAAGAGCAGTTCCGAAAGCTATACCCGGTGATGCTAAAATGCCTGAAATCATAACATTACCTTTAATAAAATTTGTCTATTAAGAAATTGAAAATACGAGATGTCAGGCGAATACATATTTTTTTATGAAATATTCCGGAAGTTTTATTATATAACCTCCGGTATTTTAGAAATTTTGTAAATTATTTCGATAGAATAATTATTCTAATTCTGTCATTATTGTAGATAAATGTTCAATTGCTTTTTGTTCGTCTTCTCCTTCTGCTAATAGTGTAATCAGACTGCCTTTAACTAATCCAAGTGTTTGAATTTTAAATAAACTTTTTGCATTAACTGATTTTCCGTTATAAATTATAGAAATTTCAGAAATAAATTTTTTTGCTTCTTTTACAAATTGAGCAGCAGGACGAGTATGAAAACCATTTGGAGCAGTGATTGTAATCTGGTTTTGAAACATTTTTTTTCCTTATTTATAATACATAAAATAATACATGAATAAATGTTTGTAAAAAAATTATAGTAAACATATTTATATTTATTAATTAAAATATTACTTCTACAATAAAAAAATTTTAAGAAACAATTTTTTATCCTAGAAATTGTATTTTAATAATATTATCTATTTACTAATGATTTAGAAAATAATTCCGTACTTAAATAACGTTCACCTGAAGAAGGCAATATAACAACTATATTTTTATTTAAAAAATTTTTTTGTTTTTGTATTTTTAAAGCTGCACATAAAGCTGCTCCAGAAGAAATTCCTGCTAATATTCCTTCTTTATACATTAGTTGTTGAGCCATAAATATTGATTCTTCACTAGAAACAGTAATTATTTGATCAATTAATGTTAAATTTAGATTTTTAGGGATAAACCCAGCTCCAATGCCTTGTATTTTATGCGGTCCTGGTTTTATTTCTTTTCCTGATAAAAATTGCGTAATAACAGGTGATTCAGAAGGTTCAACGGCTATGCTAATTAAATTTTTTTTACCTTGTCTTTTTTTTATATATTTTGTGATGCCTGTAATAGTTCCTCCGGTTCCTACAGCAGAAATTAAAATATCTATACTACCATTAGTATCATTCCAAATTTCCGGACCAGTGGTTTTATAATGAATTTCAGGATTAGCTGGATTTTCAAATTGTTTTAATAAAAGATATTTTTTTGGATTGCATAATGCAATATCTTTAGTTTTAGAGATTGCTCCTTGCATACCATATTTTCCATCTGTTAATATTAATTTTGCACCTAAAGCTATTAGTAATTTTTGTCTTTCGATAGACATTGTATCAGGCATAACAAGAGTTAATTTATAGTTTCTAGAAGCAGCAACATATGCTAAAGCTATTCCGGTATTGCCGCTGGTTGCTTCTATTAACTCTATATTTTTATTTAAATCTCCCTTTTTTTCTGCACTCCATATCATATTAGCACCAATTCTACATTTAACACTAAAACTTGGATTTCTAGATTCTATTTTTACTAAAATATTTCCATTCCCTATTTTTTTTAAACGTACTAAAGGTGTTTTTCCAATAGTTAAAGAATTATCTTCATATATTTGATTCATGGTTTTCCTTGAATTAATAATTTTTATAAGATTTGATATAGTTTGATTTTATTTTTATTAGTTAATATTTTCATAATATTGAATATTATTTTTTACTGTCATTTTTGATAAAAATAATACATAGATCTGATACCTATATATTAGAATAAATATTTTTATATTATAAATAAAAATTATATAATAAAAATATTTTAATATACTAATATTATTCATTTATAAAATTTGAGATAATTTCAAATTTATTTTTATATACTTTTATACGTAATAAATTTATGACATCTATTAAAAAAAAAATCGATAAATTGCGAAAACATATTTTACAATATGAATATTTTTATCATGTTTTAAATCAATCTATTGTTTCTGATGCAGAATACGATTATTTGCTTAATCAGTTATATAATTTAGAATTACAGCATCAAGAACTTATCACTTCAGATTCTCCTACACAAAAAATTGGAATAAACTTACTAAATAAATTTAAGAAAATAAAACATTTTTTTCCTATGTTATCTTTAGAAAATACATTTGATTTTAACGGATATTTAAATTTTGAAAAAAGAATTAAAAAATTTTCAATCATTCAAGAGCAATCTTTCTGCTGTGAACTTAAATTTGATGGAATAGCTATTAGTATTATTTATGAAGAAGGAATTTTAATGCGTGCAGGAACTCGAGGTGATGGTTATATTGGAGAAAATATTACTCCTAATGTTAAAATGATAAAATCAATTCCATTAAAATTAAAAGGGTCTTGTATACCTAAAAGATTAGAAGTGCGCGGTGAAGTTTTTATGATGAAATCTGATTTTTTAAGATTAAATGAAAAATCTACTATTAATACTAATAAAATCTTTTCTAATCCTCGAAATGCAGCTGCAGGTTCATTACGTCATATTGATCCAAAAATAACAGCTCAAAGAAAATTAATCTTTTCATGTTATAGCTGTTATATATTAGATGAAACACAAAAAGAATTGAATACTCATTATTTACAATTAATGCAATGTATTAAATGGGGTTTACCAGTTAATGAAGAGCTTATTGTTTGTTCAAGTTCTCAAGAAGTATTAAATTTTTATAAAAAATTTGAAAAAATAAGATCTAAGCTTGATTTCGACATAGATGGAATTGTTATAAAAGTCAATTCAATTTCATTGCAAAATCAATTAGGTAGTAATACTAAATCACCAAGATGGGCAATAGCATTTAAATTTTTTTCTGCAGAAAGAATTACAAAATTAAATAATGTAAAGTTTGAAGTTGGTCGAACAGGAGTGATTACGCCTGTAGCTTATTTTGATCCAGTTAATATATCTGGAGTTATAATTAAAAAAGCATCTTTACATAATAAAAACGAAATAGAAAAACTAAATTTACACGTTAATGACTCTGTGATAATTTGTCGTTCTGGTGATGTTATACCAAAATTATTAAGTGTAATTAAAGCGACACAATCGATTCATGCAAAAAAAATTGTTTTTCCTAAATATTGCCCAATATGTAAAACAAAACTATTAGAAAATCCAGAAGAAAAAATTGTTCGTTGCCATGCCGGACTAACATGTGATGCTCAGAAAAAAAAATTTTTGCATCATTTTTTTTCAAAAAAATCTTTAAATGTTAATGGTTTAGGACCTAAAATTATCAATCAATTAATAACAAAAAATTATGTTAAAAATCCAATAGACTTTTTTTATCTTAAATCATCTGACTTAATGAAACTAAAAAATATAAATTATAAAAAAAGTATAAGAATTATTAATTCTATTAATAAATGCAAAAAAACTACTTTTAAATCTTTTATTTATGCTTTAGGGATACCTAATGTAGGAGAGACTGTTTCTAATAAAATTGCATGTCATTTTGTTAAATTAGATGAATTAATTCATGCGGATTTTTTTCAATTGAATAATATAGAAGGAATAGGAAGGGTAATTTCAAAAAATATTGTTAACTATTTTTCTATAAGTTCAAATTATAATATGATAATTAAATTAGTACAGCAAGTAGGAATTTTTTGGAATGAATCTGAAGTTATTGTCCAACATAAAAGCACTTATTTTTTAGGTAAAAAAGTTGTTTTGACAGGTGTTTTTAATTCTTTTTCAAGACAAAAATTAATTTTTATCTTAACTAATTTAGGCGCTAAAATTTTAAATAATATTTCTCGAAATACAGATTTTTTAATTTATGGAAAAAAAATAGGATCTAAATTTTATAAAGCTCAGGAATTAAATATTAAAATTATCAATGAAGAAAAATTAAAACTTTTAATTTAAATTTTTTTTGGGTCGTGCAGGATTTGAACCTGCGACCAATTGATTAAAAGTCAACTGCTCTACCAACTGAGCTAACGACCCGTTTAATTATATAAATTTTGGTAGGTGATGACGGACTCGAACCGCCGACTTCCTCCGTGTAAAGGAGGAGCTCTACCAACTGAGCTAATCACCTTTTTTAAAATTTATTTCTTTATTTTAAAGCCGGAAGAAATAGAGTCAATCTTTTTTTAATAAATAATATTTGTTTGTTGTAAATTTAATCATTATGATTAAATTACAATCAATAATAATCTTATTAAAATTAATAACGTCAATATAACATTTTTTTTACCTAAATTTTAATGATTTTAAAATTAATATTTTTAAGGAACACATGAAAGTCAAAACTCGTTTCGCACCTAGTCCTACTGGAAATTTACATATTGGAAGTATTCGTACTGCATTATATTCTTGGTTGTTTTCTCGACATTATAATGGAAAATTTGTACTTCGTATAGAAGATACTGATATTCAACGTTCTGAAACAATATCGATTAATTCTATTTTAAATGGGTTAAAATGGTTAGGATTAAATTGGGATGAAGGGCCTTATTTTCAAAGCAAAAGATTAGGTAGATATAAAGAAGTTATTAATAATATGTTAAAAAAAGGAGATGCATATATATGTGTTTGTTCATCTAAAATTTTAGAAGAAACAAGAATAAAACAAATGATGAAAGGTGATAAACCACGCTATCCTGGAACATGTAGAAATTTAAGTTTTAAAAATTTTCATAATAATGATTATGTAATACGATTTAAAAATCCACTATTTGGAAAAATAAGTTTTAAAGATGAAATTAGAGGAGAAATTACATTTAATAATGAAGAGTTAGATGATCTTATTATTCAACGTTCTAATGGAATGCCGACTTATAATTTTTGTGTAGTAATAGATGATTTAGATATGAATATTACACATGTTATTCGTGGTGAAGATCATATTAATAATACTCCACGTCAAATTAATATTCTAAAATCTTTAGGAGCCAAAATACCTATTTATGCACATTTATCAATGATTTTAGACGAAAATGGAAAAAAAATTTCAAAAAGAAAAAATGCTGTTAATATATTAGATTATTACGAAAACGGTTTTTTACCAGAAGCGTTGTTGAACTATATAATACGATTAGGATGGTCTTACAAAAATCAAGAAATCTTTTCTATATTAGAAATGAAAAAATTATTTAATTTAAAATCTATAAGTAAATCTTCTAGTATTATTAATACAAAAAAGTTATTATGGCTTAATAAATATTATATAAATCATTTACCATTACAATATATTTCTACTCTTATAAAAAAACATATGAATAATCAGAATATGAATTCTGATACTAATTTAATGTCTGTAGTTAACCTATTTCGAAATAGATGTTATACGTTAAAAGAAATTATAAGATCTTTTTATTATTTTTATGAAGAATTTAATTTTTTTGATCAAATAGCAGTTGAAAATTATTTAACTTTAGAGAATTGTCGTATTCTAGAAGAATTTTATAAAAAAATAGAGAAATTATCAATTTGGGAACATATCGAAATATCTAGAATTATTAATAGTTTATCTGAAGCAATGCAAATAAAAGTAAATATCATTAATATGATTTTACGTATTTCTATTACAGGTAATGTTCATTCTCCTAGTATTAGTACTATTATTTATTTAATGAATAAAGAAAAAATTTTATTCAGAATTCAAAAAGCAATCAATTATATTCAAAATATATCAACTAAAAATTAGTTTTTTATAATAAAATATAATTTTTATAATTTTATGATATTTAAAATTTTTTATAAAAAATAATATTGACAGAATTCATGTGTTTTTATATTGTAACGTTTTAGGGGCTATAGCTCAAAATGGCAGAGCGCTTGCATGGCATGCAAGATGTTGGCGGTTCGATTCCGCTTGGCTCCATAAACTTTTTTGATAAAAAATTTATATGAATGGAAAAAAAAATTCTGTTTTTTTTATTTAATTTAAGAATATTTTAGTATAAAAAATAATGCTGTACTAATTTTGTTTTAGTACAGCGTAATCTAAATTAGATTTGTTGATTTATTACGTCTTGATAAGCAGCTATAACTTTATTTCTTATCTGAATTGCCATTTCTAAAACAATAGAAGATTTTTGTAAATCTATTATCATGTCATGTAAATTAATTTCAGGATTATTTGACATAAACTTTTCAGTATTTTTTTTGGCACGATTTTGATTTTCACTTATTTTTTTTAATGTTTTTTTTACACAATCTAAAAAGTAACCATCTTTTGTTTTAGTTTTCTTATTAACATTAATATCTATAATTAAATTTTTATTCGTATCAACATTTTTGTGATTAATATAAGGATTTTGATGATTGATATGATTAATAAACATAATTATTATCCTTAAAATACAGTGTGAATAATTTTTATTTTTTTAAATTATAAAATATTATTACATAAAAATAAATATTTTATCAAAAATATTTTTTTTAATATATATTAATAATCATTATATATTAATAATAATTTAAAAAAATAATTTAACAGGAAATTTTTTTATTCACATTATTTAGTAAAAAGCTACTTTTAACTATAACCAAATTAGTTATAACTAACTATCAAATAGGAAAATTTCATGAATTTTAGCGCTATAGAAGATTCAGTTTTAGAAGAGACAAAAAAATTCAATAATTTATTGCCTCGTTTTTTAAAGAATTCTCGTATTTTAATTATTTTATTAATAGTAGCAGTTATTACCGCTGTATCTGTTTCTATATGGATTAAAAATCCTGAGTATGAAGTATTATATAATCATTTGTCGAATGAAGATAGTAGCGCTGTTATTAATCAATTGAATCAAATGCAAATTCCTTATAAATTTACTGATATTTCAGGTCAAATATCAGTTCCAAAAAATAAAGTTTATGATATTCGATTAAAATTAGCAGAAAAAAATATTCCTCGAGGAGATGGAATTGGTTTTGAATTATTAGATAAAGCAAAATTTGGAGCTAGTCAATTTAATGAAGAAATTAATTATCACCGTGCTTTAGAAGGAGAATTAGCTAGAACTATACAAAGAATTAATGTTGTGAAAAGTGCTAGAATACATATAGCATTTCCTAAATCATCATTATTTTTAGAAGATAAAAAAAAATCTTCCGCTTCAGTTGTATTAGAACTTCAACCTGGAAGGTTCTTAAATTCAGATCAAATCAATGCAATATTACATTTAATTGCAAGTAGTATACCTAATCTTTCAGTAAAAAATATTACAATCGTAGATCAATTAGGAACGTTATTAAATCAACCCTCTTTAGGATACAATCAAATTAATAATTCAAAATTTAAGTATGTTGAAGAAATTGAATCTCGTTATAGTAATAGAATAAAGAATATTTTAGAACCATTATTAGGCAAAGGAAATATTTACGCTCAAGTAACAGCACAAATAGATTTTAATGCTCAAGAAAAAACACAGGAAAAATATTCACCTAATACTAATCATAATAATCAGTCAATACGTTCACATCAAACAAGCGTTCATGATCAAATAGAACAAGAAAGCAAAAAAGTAATAATGCCTAATTCTTTATCTAATAGTGATTCTAATAATATTTATTTTAATAAAAAATCCTTAAACAATAATCAATATAAAAATAATTTAAATTCTGTAAAAGATAAAGAAATATCTGTAAAAGATAAAGAAACAAAGAATAATAATAACAATAATTCTTCAAGTTCTAATATTAATTATGATAATACTATTAATTATGAATTAAATCATAGCGTATCACATACTAAAATGAATATAGGAGAAATTAAAAGATTATCAGCTGCAGTTATAGTGAATTTTATTAAAGATAAAAACGGAAAATATGTTCCTTTAAGTGCAGATAAAATAGAAAACATTAAAAATTTAATACGTGAAGCTATGGGTTATTCTAAATCTCGAAGAGATAGCATTCATCTTGTTAATGAATCCTTTGCTCAATATAAAAATAATATGCCAGTTAAATTAAATAATTTGAATACATTTAATTTATCAGAATGTTTGTTTACTTATTCTCCATGGTTTTTTTCTTTTTTACTTCTTTTAATTTTGTTAAAAAAATATATTTGTCCTTTTTCGAAAAATGATAATTGTAGAACTCAATCTATTAAAAATCAAAAAGAACGTATAGAAAAAAATATAGAAAAATATAATTTAGAAAAAAACAACGATGTAGAACACAATATTACTCAAGTAAATGTTCAGAATAATGTAAATAAAGATAAATTAATTGATCAAATTTCTAATATATCTAATGAGAATCCACGTACTATAGCGTTGATTATTCGTCAATGGATGAGTGATAAAATATGATTTTAAATGGTACTGAAAAAAGTGCATTATTATTAATGTCAATAGGAGCTGATCAAGCAGGAGAAATATTAAAAAATTTAACTCCTTTTGAAGTTCAAGAATTAATTGCTTCTATGGCAAATATTAAAATTGTTTCTACCAAAACGTTAAATAGCATACTTTCTGAATGTTATACTCTTGCTATAAAGAACGATTTTTTTAATTGCAATGATAGTGATAATTATCTTATGAATGTATTAATTAAAGCATTAGGAGAAAAAAAAGGAAATTCTCTTTTTCAAGAAACGTTACAAATTCGTAATGCTAAAAATTCTATCGAAGCGCTTAATTACATAAAAGCTGAAAAACTAGCTTTTTTATTAAATAACGAACATCTTCAAATTATTGTTATAATACTCATATATTTAGATAAAAACCAATCATCTAAAGTCCTTTCATTTTTTGATGATAAAAAACGTGCGCAAATTATCTTAAAAATTATAGAATTCAATGGAATTGAAGAATCTATTTTATTAGAATTAAATAGAGTCATTGAGAACTTGTTGCAACATAAAAAATTTATTTTATCTGAGAAAGGAGGAATCAAAACTGCAGCTAGATTATTGAATTTAATGAAAATTCAACATGAAAAACAAACAATTATTAACATTAGAAAAATTGATCAAAAAATTGCAGATAAAATTATTAAAGAAACATTTTTGTTTGAAAATTTAATAGATTTAGATGATAAGTATATTAAAATTTTAATTCAACATATAGAACAAGAAAAATTATATATTGCATTGCAAAATACTAGCTTAGTTCTTAGAGAAAAATTTTTTAAAAATATGTCAGAAAACAAATTTAATCAATTATCTATAAGTTTAAACAAAAAATCTTATATTTCTAATCGTTCTATAAAAAATGAACAAAAGCTAATTTTACTTATGATTAAAAGTATTATAGACCATGGAGATGTTTCATTAAAAAGCTTAAGAGAATATTATGATTAATTCGATTTTAGAAAAAAATTGGATACATTGGTATCCAAAAAAAATTTTTTTAAATAAAGATAAAAACAATATAAAAACTATATATTATTCACATAAATTAAAACAAGAAGATTTTTTCACAAATACAGATATACTTAATAGAAAAAATGAAGAAAATATAAATAAAACGACTAAAAATCTAGAAAAAGATTTAAAAAAAACAGAATCCTATAAATTAGGATTTGAAAAAGGATGTTTATCTAATAAAGAAAAAAATCTTTTTTTAGAAAAAAAAATAAATAGTTTTCTTTTAGATTTTGAAAATTCTTTTTCTGCATTTGAAAATGCATTATCTTCTCGACTATTTAATATTATTTTAAAAGTTTCTTCTTATGTAATAGGAAAAAAAATTGATATTGATAAATCAATGTTATTAAATTATATAAAAAAAGTTATTGATCAAGATGGTGTTTTTTTAACAAAACCGCAACTTATAGTTCATCCTGATAATAAAAATTTAATAGAAAAAATGTTAAAAAAATTTTTAAATTCTTATAAATGGACATTGTTATATGATAATAATGTAGATTTAAATAGTTTTAAGGTAAAATCAGAAAATGTTGATATAGATTCTACAGTTAATGCTAGATGGCAAGAATTATATCGTCTTATTTGTTTAAAAGAGGAATATTAATGCATTTAAGATTTTTAAAATTATTAAATAAATTTTCTTCTTTTGAAAAAAGCGTTGATAAGCTTCCAAATATTATTAATCATGGTCGTCTTGTGGGCATTAATGGTTTAATTTTAGAAGTTATAGGGTTACAAATTCCTATTGGTACCCAATGTTATATTGAACGAATAATAGATAAGAAATATATTCATGCTGAAGTTGTAGGATTTTTAGAAAAAAAGACTTTATTATTATCTTCAGAAGAAATTTATGGTGTGATTCCAGGTGCTCGTGTTTTTTTAAAAATAAGTGATAATACTACGAATTCTATTATAAAAAAAATGCCATTAGGAATGAAATTATTAGGAAGAGTATTAGATGGTAGAGGAGAACCATTAGATGGATTGCCTCAATTAGATTCTAAATATTACACTATTATTAAAAATAATAAGATTAATCCTTGGAATAGAAAACCAATCACTGAAGTATTAGATACTGGTATACGTTCTATCAATGGATTGCTAACGATTGGAAGAGGTCAAAAAATAGGAATTTTTTCTACTTCTGGACTCGGAAAAAGTGTTTTGCTTGGCATGATGGCAAAATATACGAAAGCCGATATTATTATAATTGCGCTAATTGGAGAAAGAGGTCGCGAAGTAAAAAATTTTATAGAAAAAATACTTGGTAAACAAGGATTATCTCGATCAGTAGTCATTGCAGCTCCTGTTGACGTATCTCCTTTATTAAGAATACAAGCAGCATCTTATGCAACTAGTATAGCGGAGTATTTTTCTAAAAAAAATAAACATGTATTATTAATTATGGACTCTTTGACTCGTTATGCTATGGCAGAAAGAGAAATATCATTATCTTTAGGAGAATTACCAATCACCAAAGGTTACGCAGCTTCTATATTTTCAAAAATTTCAAATTTGATAGAACGAGTAGGGATTAGTGATGAATATAAAGGATCTATTACTGCATTTTATACTGTTTTAACAGAAGATGAAGATGAACAAGATCCAGTTTCGTATCTTGCTCGTTCTGTATTGGATGGACATATTATATTGTCTCGTTATTATGCTGATTTAGGTCATTATCCTGCAATTGATATTGAATCTTCTATTAGTCGTGTTATGCCTGATATTATTAGTTTAAAACACAACCATCAAGCTTCTTATTTTAAAAAGATAGTCTCTTCTTATCATAGAAATAAAGATTTAATAAATGTAGGAGCTTATATTAGTGGTTCAGATGTAGTTTTAGATCATGCTATTAAAATTTGGCCAAAAATAGAGAAATTTTTACAGCAAGAGATATCAGAACAAAGCGATTTTCATATTTCTTATGAACGATTAAAAGAAATATTTCTTTAGTATTTTCATGCTATTGGATAAATTATAATAATGAAATATAAAAAGAACGTATTTTCTATTTTAAAAAAAATACAAACACAAAAAATAGAAAAAAAAATCATCGATATTAAAAATCTTTATATGAAAAGAGAACAATATAACGAACAACAAAATTTATTAAATAAATATAAAGAAGAATATATGTTTAATATGAATAATAATTTAATTTCCGGCATGTATGTATATAAGTGGAATAATTATAATAACTTTATTTTAAAATTAAATTTAAATATTAAAAGAAACATAAATTTAATACAAAAAAATGAAAAAAAAATTCAAGAAAACTTAAATAGTTGGTTTCTTAATAAAAAAAAATTAAAAACTTGGGAGTATTTGTATAATATATGCAATAAAAAAATGTTAAAAATAAAAAAAATCAAAGAGCATACATTGTATGATAATTATTTTCAATTAAAATTTTTTAAAAAAGGAAGTTGATTACAATGTTAGATATAATTTATAGTATATCACTAGATAAACAAGACTTATCTAATAAGAATGATAATCTTATTTATTCAACAGATTTATCTCAATCAATTTTTAATCAATTAAATAAATTTTTAATCAGACAAGAAAGAGAATTTGACAATGTTTTAACAGATAAAAAAAAAGATGATCAAAGTAGTATTATTGCCAATAATTTTGTAATTAGTAACTTATTAAATATTGTGAATCAAAAAGAAAGTATATCTTTAAAATCTCAAGATAATTGCATTAGTTCTGATGCTAAAAAAGATAATACGTCAGAAAAAAAAATAGATAAACACTACAATGGTAATTATGTAAAAGACTTTAATATTCCTAAAAAAACAGAAAAAAATTTAGAAGAATACAGGATTTCAGAAAACGAGTCATTATGTAATAAATTGCATGAAAATAAATATACATTACTTCAGATTAATCCACTAAAGAATTTCAACCAAACACATAATCTTTATTTAAAAAAACTAAATAATGAATTTTTTCAAAAAAATAAGAATTTTTTTTATGAAGATAGAAAAAACATAAAATTTTTAAAAAATGAAAAAAATTTTTACTATCTTGAAAATATTAAAAATCAAAAAAATACTTTTCTTTCTTCTAAAAATAAAAACCCAATAGAAATTTTTATTAATCAGAAATTTTTATCAAAAGAATTTGATAAAAAAGAAAAAGAAGATATTAAATCATTTAAATTACCGTTATTTTTAAGTAACGAAAAAAAAATAATTAAGTTGAATAAATTAATTAGTCAAAAAATACTTTTTTCTATTGCAAATAAAAATAATAAAGCAGAAATTCATTTAAAACCAGAATTTTTAGGTACTATTCATATTAATATTAATATAAAAAATAACAATCAAGCAATGTTAAATTTTATTTCTTATAGTAATGAAGTAAGAACTTTTCTAGATAATCATATGTCTTTTTTACGTGATGCATTAAAGAAAAAGGGTATTAAATTAAAAAAATTTAATATTTATAGTTCTTTTAAAAATAAAAATTTAATCAATCATAAAAAATTTTTATATAACAATATTTTTGATACATATAAATTAAGAAGTAATTCAAATAAATATAAAAACAATTTAGAAGAAATAAAATACAAATCAATTGATATATACGTTTAAAAAAACACATAAAATATATTTTTGATACATAAATTAAATTAATTATATTGCTTAATAATAAGAGTATTTGATAAATTATCTTCTAATAACTTTTGCCTGAGAGGTATATAAATGGCGGAAAGTAGTAATTTTCATAATAAAATTAAAAAAATATATCAAAGGGAAAAAGAAATATATAATTTTTTAAAAGAAGATCAAATTCAAATGTTAGAAGATATCAATTTTAATTTTATTGAAAAATTCATAATAGATTTTTCTAATTTTATTAAAAATAGTGTAGAATTAGTGTCTTTTAACATTCAAGTAAGATCCTATAATTTTAATAAAGATAGTATACAAAACTTTAAATATTATAATACAATAGATATTTCTCCTTATAAAAATCAATCTTTTATAGTTTTTTCTTGTAATTTTTTATCTGTTATAATAGATATTTTGTTTGGAGGTCAAGGTTGTTCAAAAAATAATTTTCATAAAAAAATTGATATAACTTCTACTGAAGTTATTATCAATAATAAAATTAATGAAATTATAATAAATATTTTGTCTCATGTTTATAAAAAACATTTTTCTTCTGAAGTAAAATTTACTAATACCAAAATAATTAACCATTTGAAAGATTCAAATTTTGATTCTAATAAAATATTTTTAATTAACTATTTTAAGTTTAATATTAATCATGTACGAGTTTCTTTTAGAATTTTAATGCCATTCCTAATATTTAAAAAAATTAATAATAAAAAAATTTCTTTAAATATAAATAAAACACGACAAATAACTTTAAATGATATACGTAATGTTACATTAAATATAATTTTTAAAATTAATAAAATTTCTATATCTTGTGAGAAATTTTATAGTTTATCAGTTGGAGATATTTTGTCTATACAAAATCCTAACAACATTACAGGATATATAAATAATGTTCCTATATTGACTGGTAAATATAGAAGATTTCACGAGCAATCTATTTTTTTTATAGAAGAATTTATTGATTCTCATTTAGAATGTAATATCAATAAGGATGAATCTCATGAATAATATAGAATCAAATTTTGAAAAAATAATACCGAATAATCAAGATACTGATGAAAATTTATTTTCCAAAAAAAGCGAAAATAAAAATAATTTTAAAAATACTCAAAAAATTGTCGATAATAAAAAAATTATATTAGATACCATTGTTGATTTAAGTGTAGAATTAGGAAGATCAAAAATAAAAATTAAAGATTTTCTTAGTCTTTCAAAAGGAAGTATGTTAATTTTAGATAAATTAATAAAAGAACCTTTAGATATTTTTATTAATGGTCATTTAATTGCATCTGGTGAAATTGTAGTTTTAGAAGAAAAATATGGACTTCGCATTACGCGTATTAAAAATTCTTTAGAAACTATTAACATTTCATCTTGAATTGAAAATTATGAAAAATAATGAATTTTTTCTATCAATATCAAATAATTTTCAGACTATATTCAATAATGAAAAATTTTTTCAAATAGTCATTTCATTATCTCAAATAATATTATTAATATTTATTTTTATATGGATTTTAAAAAAAATTTCTGCTTTTAAAATTAATAATACGACATCTTGTATGAAAATTATAGATAAATTATCTGTTGGATCAAATGAATCAGTTATTCTTATAGAAGTAGAAAAAGTAAAATTAGTATTAGGCGTTACTACAAAAAATATTACTTGCTTACATATATTACCATCTATTTTAAAAAATAAACCAATAAGTAAAATAGACAATAATTTATTCAAAAAAAATTTTTTTAAAAATTTTTTTAAAATATTCTGGAAAAAAAAAATGTTTTATCGAATTATTCCATTTTTATTTCTATTATTCTTTTGTCCAACAGTTCGTGCCGAATTGCCTGGTATAACAAGTCATATTTTAGATGATGGAGGACAAACTTGGTCCGTACCGGTACAAACACTAGTTTTTTTAACATCATTAACTTTTCTTCCTGCATTTCTTTTAATGATGACTAGTTTTACAAGAATTGTTATTGTTTTTGGTTTACTAAGGAATGCATTAGGAACACCATATGCACCTTCAAATCAAATATTGCTAGGATTAGCTTTATTTTTAACTTTTTTTATTATGTCTCCAACATTTGATAAAATTTATAAAGATGCTTATATACCATTTAGTGAAGAAAAAATAAACATGGAAGACGCTATTATAAAAGGTTCATTACCTTTAAAAAAATTCATGATTAATCAAACACGTATAACTGATTTAGAATTATTTTCAAAATTAGCACATGTTTCGTTTTATCAAAATAAAAATGAAATACCTATGAGAATTTTATTACCATCTTTTATCACTAGTGAATTAAAAACTGCTTTTCAAATTGGATTTACAATTTTTATACCTTTTTTAATTATTGATTTGGTTGTAGCTAGTGTATTAATGGCTCTCGGGATGATGATGGTGCCACCTTCAACCATTTCTTTGCCTTTTAAATTAATGTTATTTGTATTAGTAGATGGATGGCAACTATTGATTGCTTCATTAGCACAAAGTTTTAATACATAATTTCTTTATTAATATTTTTGTATTATAAAAAATTTTAAATTAATTTTAAAAATGGAAATGTTTATTTATGACATCTGAATATATAATGCAATTGTTTCATGATGCTATGAAAATTACATTAATGCTTGCATCACCATTGTTATTGGCAATTTTATTTAGTGGTTTAATTATTAGTATTTTACAAGCTGCTACACAAATTAATGAACAAACTTTATCTTTTATTCCTAAAATTATTTCTATTTTAGGCGTTATTGCAATATTTGGACCTTGGATGTTGAATATTATGCTAGATTATATGCGTAATTTATTTAACAACATACCATTGATTATTAAATAATGTTAACGTTTAATACTGTTCAGTTGATAACGTTAATTAGCAGTTTTTTTTGGCCTATGGTACGAATTTTATCTTTTTTTTCTATTGCTCCAATTTTTAATTATAAATTAATAAATAAAAAAAATAAAATAATTTTATCTTGCGTGATAAGTTTTTTAATATTTCCTTTTTTACCGGAAACCCATACTCCTCTATTTTCTTTTTTTGGACTATTGTTATTATTTCAACAAATATTAATTGGTATTGTTTTAGGTTTTATTGCACAATTTTTATTTATTACAGTAAATTTTGCTGGAGAAGTTATAGGTTTGCAAATGGGTTTATCATTTGCAGCCTTTTTTAATAATAATAACTATATTGGCACTTCTATAATATCGCGTTTACTAAACATTTTAACTTTATTGTTTTTTCTTGTTTTTAACGCTCATCTTTATTTAATATCTATGCTAATAGATAGTTTTTATACAATGCCCATTGATACTTATTTTTTGAACATCAATGTTTTCTTTATTTTATTACAGTTTTCTAGCACCATTTTTTTAAATGGTCTTTTATTAATTTTACCAATAATGATAATTTTATTAGTGATCAGTTTTACGATGAGTTTATTAAATCGTTTATCTCCTCAAATATCTATTTTTTCAATTGGGTTTCCATTAAATTTATTGACAGGTATTTTAGTATTATATTTTTTAATATCTTCTATGTTTCCTTTTTTTGAAAAAATGTTACATGAATCAATATTTTTTATATCTGATCTTTTTATACAGATATAGTTTTTTGTTAAATAAAATTTATGTTATAATTTTATTATATAATCGTTCTGTTTACATTTTTAATATAATTGTTAAATTATCTTAAATAAAGTATAATTTTAAAAAAATTATACTTTAATTTTTTAAGAAATAGAATAAAAAAATTTCACATTATAATTTTTTTTATTTTATCTTTCCTTCATGATATAAAACATGTTTTCGAACGATAGGATCATATTTTTTAAACTTTAGTTTATCTGGGGTATTTCTTTTATTTTTAGTCGTAGTATAATAGTGACCAGTACCAGCAGACGAAATCATTTTTATTTTTTCTCGAGTTTTTTTAGCCATTCAATAACCTTTATTTTTTAATATTTATGTTTTTTATAATAATTTCAATTCCTTTTTTATCAATACAACGCATTCCATTGGCTGAAACACGTAACTTAATAAATCTTTTTTCGTCAGCAAGCCAAAATCTATGATATTTAATATTCGTTAAAAAATTTCTTTTAGTTGCATTCATAGCATGAGAACGATTATTACCAATCATTCTTTTTTTTCCAGTAACTTGACATATACGAGACATAATTTTACTCTTTTAAATTATATTAAATATAAAAAATATTTTAACATATTATAAATAACTATAATAGTTGTTTAATTTTTCTAGATTTAACTATATATTTTAAGATAGTAAAAATTTTGTTATTTATAATTTTTAGAAACATATGTAATTTAGATAAACAAATATTAATCAGGGTAATTTTATGAGTACATATCAGAGATATTTATCTAAATCTTTGATTTTTTTTTCTATTTTATTTGTTATTTTTTTATTATTTATCGAAAGTAATATAGGATTTAAATGGATTTTTAATTGTACTAGTCGTTTTTTTATAGGATTAAATGCAGAAGAAATATCAGGAAATTGGCGAAATTTTACTTTAAAAAATATTAAATATAATATTGATGGAATTTCTATTAAAGCAAATAGTATCAATTTTGTTATTGATATAAAATCTTTATTCAAAAAATCTACAATTTTTAAAGAAGTTAAAGTTCAAAACTTAATCATTTCTTTAAAAAAAAATAAATATAATTTTACTAATGTAAAAAGTTTATCTATTAATAATAAAAAAAATGATTTATTTATTAAATATCCTATAATTTTTAAGAAAATATATATAGATAATATGCTATTAGAAAGTTCTATAATAAATATGTCATTTTTAAATATTTTAAGTGGTATAGAATTAGTTGGTAATAATATTATTATATTCCCTACTTATATTGACGATATTGATGTATCTTCTTCAAAAACTAATACTCAAAAAAAATATGAATTTAAAAAATTTAATTTTATTAAAAATCTTAATAATTCCAAAAAAATATATAACATATTATATCATATTGCTAATAAACCCAAAATATTTATTTCATTAAATATTAATTTAAAATTTTTAAAATGCAACAAAATAAATTTCATAAATTATAAAGAAAAAAGTTTATTTGAAGTTCAATTAAAAGCAAATATAAAAAATAATATTTTAAAAATACAAAAAGCACAAATTAATTCTTCTTTTTTTAAAATGCAATATTATGGAAAAATTGTTTTTCATAAAGATTATTCTATTTCATGTATTATTAAAAATAAAATATTTATACCGACATTACATAATAAAATTATGAAATTTTTATTTCAAGTCAATTTAGATAAGAAATTTAAATTTAAATTAAAAACTTTTAATTTATATAAAGTAAATATTAATGGAATTATATTATTAGATAATTTAAATTATCCATTTTATATGCGATTAAAAATTTATGATTTAGTTTTTCCTATAAGAAAAGATTTTAATTTAAGTTTAAATAAAATTCAGGGCATTTTAAGAGGGAAAATAAACAATTATTCTTTATCTTTAAAAAACATTTTAAATATTCAAAGCATGCCTTCAATGTTTATTGGTATCTATGGAAAAGGTAATTTAAAAAATATTTTTTTAAAAAAAATTAAAATTTTTCCTATTAAAAAAATAGGAAATAGCACTAATATTAGTAATTCAAAAAAAAATAGTACATATAATCAATATATACTAAAATTAATAGGTAAAATTAATTTATTAGGTAAATTAGATAATAATATATATAACATATATGCTCCTAAAATACGTTTAAATAGTAATTTTATGAAAAAGAAGCTATCTATATTAGGTTCATTACATTATAAAAATTTTCATTTTTTAAAAATTCCTGGTTTACATTTGTTTGCAGGCAATAATGAATTATATATTCAAGGTTTATTAGCAGATAAATATGATATTTATTCATCTATAAATGCTAATAACTTAGATTATTTTGTACCAGATTTAAAAGGCAAAATAAAAGGAAAAGTAAAATCTTATAGTCAATATACACTTCCTGCTGTTACTGGTGAATTTTTTGGAAATGATATAAGTTGGAACGGCATATATTTGAATAGTATTAAAATATTTACCAAAATAAATTGCAAGAATACTTATTCTGGCAATGTTTCTATAAATACAAAAAATATCGATTTTTCTAATTTTCATATAAATTCTTTAAATATTCAAACTAAATGGAATTATTATCAGCAAAAATTTCATTTTTTATTAAAAAGTGATCATTTATATATAAATGTGATATTAAATGAAGTTATCAATAGTAAGACAGGGCATTGGTATAGTGAATTTAAAAAATTAAAAATTAAAACTATTTTTAGTAAAATATCTATTAAAAAAAGTTCTTTAATTTCTTATATTAATACTTATAATATTAATGATTTATATAAAAAAAATATAAATAACATAGATATGTTTTTGTTTACTTCATATGAAACAAAGAAACATTTATGTAATATGTTTAATAATTTTTCTACTAATTTTAAAAGTGAAGTATCTATTAATGCAAAATTAAAATGGATTTTAGGAAAAAAAATTTCTGATGGTAAAATATTTTTAACAGGAAAAAATATAAAATTAGAAAAAAATACAGAAGAAAAATTTTTTTTTGAAAATATTGATTATTTAAAACTTTCTATTAACATTATTAATAATACTTTAAGAAGTAAAATAGTTGGCAAAAAAAACAATACTTTATTAAAGTATAATAATATTATTGGATATTTAAATATTATAGATCTTTATAATAGAAAAAATATAGAAGGTAATTTTATTATTTCTAATTTTCCTATTTCTTTTTTAAATTTTTTTACTACAAATTTTAAACAAGTTAAAGGTAAATTGAATAGTAAAATAAAAATTTTTGGAACTGTATATCAGCCTGAAATATCGGCTGATGTTAGTTTTAAAGATATTTTTATTAAAAGTAATAATATACTAAAATATATGACTTTATTTTTTCCTTATTTTTTAGATAAAATAGATAGTATAAAAATTAACCAAGAAGTTATTATGAAAGAAGGAGAAATATTATTTAAATTACAATCAATCTTAAAAAATTCATCGGATCTAGAATGGAATCTATTGTTTAATAGCAAAAAAATAGAAATTGTGATTTTTCCTAAAATTAAATTAAAATTATCTTCTCAATTAAATTTGCACTATTTATTATCAAAATATAATTTAATTGGATATGTAAAATTTCCTTTTTTTTGCTTTAAAATTCACGAAAAAGACTTTATTTTTTAATTTTTTAAAATTTATATTCATCTAGAAAAATATTTTATATTTATTTTTTAGCACGATTATATGCAATCTCAATTTCTAATTTTGCATCTTCATAGTTACCCCATCCAATAATTTCTACCCATTTTTCTTTTTCTAATTTTTTATAATTTTGAAAAAAATAAGAAATTTGCTTTTTTAATAATTCTGATAAATCTGATATATCATTAATATTTTGATATTCTTGAGTAATTTTGCTATTAGGTACTGCTATTATTTTGGCATCATCTCCAGATTCATCACGCATTTTTAATATTCCGATAGGTTTGCAATGAATTACAGAATTTGATTGTATTGGATAATGAGAAGGTACTAAAACGTCTAATGGGTCACCGTCTAAAGATAAAGTTTGATTGATATATCCATAATTACAGGGATAAAACATAGGAGTAGGTATGAATCGATCAACAAAAAGCATTCCTGATTCTTTATCCATTTCATATTTTATAGGAGACGAGTTTGATGAGATTTCTATAATAACATATATATCATTAGGTATATTTTTGCCTGCAATAATTTTATTTATGTTCATTTTTATTCCTAAATATTATTTTTAATTAATTTTCTATTTTCACATCTTCAGTGAATAAGACTATATTTTTCAATAAATAGTAACATTGACTAGTAATTATATCTATACTTTAATAAATTAACTTATTTTAATTTTCAATATTTTTTAATATAATATTTATATAAAAAAAATATTTTTTGAGGATTTATAAATGCAATTGATTAAAGAGATAGAAAAAGAAGAATCATTGCTTTTAAATACAGTAAAAAAAACACTTCAACTTGCTTTAAATCAAACTACTTCTGTTGAAGTATATATTAAAAAAACAATAGGTATTAGTGTAAATGTAAGAAATAGCATTTTGGAAAATGCTGAATTTAATAGTGATGGTGCATTATACATTACTGTGTATAATAAATTTTCTAAAGGTACTGTTTCATCTAAAGATTTTAGTATTAATAGTATTAAAAAAATGCTAGAAATAGCTATGCATATTTCTAAATATTCTTCTTCTGATTTTTTTTCAGGATTACCAAATATAAAATTATTATGTTTTAATGCTAAAAATCTCGATTTGTTTTATCCATGCGAATTTGATATTAAAAAGGCAATTGAATTCTGTATTCTATCAGAGAAAGAAGCATTTAAATTTGATCAAAGAATTATTCATAGCGAAGGTAGTTGTTTTAATAGTCATCTTACTATTAATATTTTTGGAAATAGTTTAGGGATGTTAGAAAAATATAAATCTACTCGTTATTCAATGTATAATTGCATGATTGCTCAAGATCAATATTCAATGCAGAGAGATTTTGATTATTCTATTTCAAGAAAAATAGATGATTTAGAAGATGTAAAAATATTGGGTCAAAAAACTGCGAAACGTGTTATATCTAGACTAAATTCAAAAAAAATATCAACTATAAAATCTCCAATAATTTTTTCTTCAGAAATATCTCATAGTTTTTTTTCTCATCTTGTTAGTTCTATTAGTGGTGACAATGTTTATCAAAAATCTACATTTTTAATTGACAGTTTAGAAAAAAAAATTTTTCCTGATTGGTTGAATATTGAAGAACAGCCTCATTTACAAAAAGGTTTAGGCAGTAAACCATTTGACAATGAAGGTGTTTCTACAAATAATAAATTCATTATTCAAAATGGAATTTTAAAGACTTGGTTATTAAACACTTACAATGCTCGTAAATTAAATTTAGAAAGTACAGGTAATTGTGGTGGTATTCATAATTGGTTGGTGTCACATAATAATATATCCTTTAAAAAACTTTTAGAAAAAATGTATCAAGGTGTATTGATAATTGAATTAATGGGGCAAGGTGTAGATATTGTAAGTGGTAATTATTCACGTGGAGCAGTAGGTTTTTGGGTTGAAAAAGGAATGATTTCATATCCAGTTAATGAAATTACTATATCTGGAAATTTAAAAAATATGTGGCGGAATATTTTAAATATAAGTTCTGATATCGATAGAAGGAATGATATTCAATGCGGTTCAATTTTAGTATCTGAAATGCAAATTTCAGGAATTAGTTCTTAATTACTTAATATTATAATAGATTGATTAAAGGTAATATCTTTATTACCTTTATACAATAAAGTTTGAAATTTAACTTTATAGAAAGTTGACCTATAAGCCGGGTTCTGTGTGTTTT
The DNA here is from genome assembly GCF_005082365.1 of Buchnera aphidicola (Artemisaphis artemisicola). NCBI lineage: Bacteria > Pseudomonadati > Pseudomonadota > Gammaproteobacteria > Enterobacterales > Erwiniaceae > Buchnera > Buchnera aphidicola. The sequence continues at coordinate 90,049 of NZ_CP034900.1, forward strand.
TAACAGTCATTCATCTAGATTAGTAATCACTTACTAATTCAAGCAGCCTACCCAGGTTTCTATAGTACGAGCAATACAAATTCCCTATATTTGGCTTTGCTCCGGGTGGAGTTTACCATGCCATAAATTGTTGCCAATTATGCGGTGTGCTCTTACCACACCTTTTCACCCTGGCCATATTTTTATTAAAATATTTTAACAAGAATAGGTGGTTTTTTTTCTGTGGCACTAGTCATAAGCTTACGCTTTCCAGATGTTATCTGGCACCCTGCTCTCTGGAGCCCGGACTTTCCTCTTTTTAATTTTTTAGAATTAAACAGCGACTGTTTGGTCAACTTCTAAAATAAATTATATATTGTTTAATTTTATTTGTCATGTTTATTTTTGATTGCGTATTGATATAAATTATTTTTATTAATATTATGTATTTTTGAAGTAACTAAGACTGATGTTTTTAATGAAATAAAATTTCTTAATGTTGTAAAAGTCTCTAATATTTTTTGAGATAAATGATCTTTTTTAAGATTTTTAAATCCATCTATAATAATAACCATTTCTCCTTTATAACGACATCTGTCTTCCTTTAACCATTCAAGCATTAATTTTGCCTTTTCTCCATGAATACATTCCCATTTTTTTGTAATTTCTCGAGCAATTACTATATATCTATTTTTATCTATTTGTTCTATTATGTCTTGTATACTTTCAATAATACGATATTTAGATTCATAAAAAATAATTGTTCGAGTTTCTTCTTTTAAAGACTTTAGCAAATTACATCTTAATTTTTTTTTAGAAGGCAAAAATCCTTCATAACAGAATCGATTATTCATTATTCCAGAAGCACTTAATGCTGTAATTGCAGCACAAGCTCCTGGTAATGGAATTACTTTTATATTAAAAAAATGACATTTCTTTATTAAAAAATTTCCAGGATCATTTATAATTGGAGTTCCTGCATTAGAAACTAAAGCAATATTTTTCCCTTTTTTTAATTCTTTAATTAAATTATCACTTTGTTTTGTTTCATTATCCTTATTCATTAAAAATAGACGATTTTTAATATTAAAATGTTTTAGCAAAATACTTGTATGTTTAATATTCTCAACAGCAATAATTTGTACATCTTTTAGAGTTTTTAATGCTCTATGTGTAATATCTGATAAGTTACCGATAGGAGTAGGTACAATATAAAGAATACCAAGATAAAATTTATTCATTTTTTTTCCATAAAATTTTTTATACTGTAATTATATATTATATTTTTTTGAGAAAAATATTTTATTTTTTATATTGTTTTGTATTAAAGTAATATATTTTATATAAATAATTGAATTATGTTAAATTCATTAATAATTCTAAGGAATATAAGTGAGACGAGTAGTTATAACAGGTTTTGGCATTATTTCTAGTATTGGTAATAGTAAGAAAGAAGTTTGTAATTCTTTATATAATGGTATTTCTGGCATCACATTTTCAGAAGAAATGCAACAGTTAGGCATGCGAAGTAGAATTTGGGGTAATATTAAATTAAAAAATACAAATCTTATGACAAAAAAAATGTCTCGATTTATGAACAATGCTTCAAAATATTCCTTTTTAGCAATGATAGAAGCTATTAAAGATTCTAAAATATGTAGTAGAGAGTATCAAAATAACTCTCGTGTAGGAATAATTGTTGGTTCAGGTTGTTCTTCAATTTTTTCTTTAAAAAATAATATTAATAATATTAAAAAAAATTTAATTAGTCCTTATACTGCAATTAAAACTATGCCATCTGGAATATCTGCTTGTTTATCTACTTTATTTAAAATTCATGGTATAAATTATTCTATAAGTTCAGCTTGCGCTACTTCAGCACATTGTATTGGTAGTGCATTTGAACTAATTCAATTTGGAAAACAAGATCTTATCTTTGCAGGTGGGGCTGAAGCAATAAGTGTAGAACTAGCTTCTCAATTTGATGCAATGCGAGTTCTTTCTACTAGATTTAATAATAATCCTATAAAAGCATCACGGGTATATGATGTTGATCGTGATGGCTTTGTTATTTCTGGTGGTGCAGGAATATTAGTTATTGAAGAATTAAATTATGCTTTATCTCGATCTGCTCATATTTATGCAGAAATCATTGGATATGCTGCAACTTCTGATGGATTAAACATGGTTTCTCCTTCAGGTTGTGGGGCAGTACGGTGCATGAATATAGCTAGAAGAAATAAAAGTTTATCTATTGATTATTTAAATGTGCATGGAACTTCTACTAAAACTGGAGATCTAACGGAATTAAAAGCAATTAAAAAAGTATTTTTAAAAGAAAAAAAACCAATGATTTCTGCAACAAAATCAATGACAGGTCATTCTTTAGGAGCTTCAGGAGTACATGAAATCATTTATACGTTATTAATGTTACAACATAATTTTATAGCTCCTTCGATTAATATTGAAAATTTAGAACCTTATGCAAAAAATATGAATATTATTCAAAAGACTATAAATATCAAATTTAATACAGCTATGTCTAATAGTTTTGGTTTTGGTGGTACAAATGCATGCTTAATAATTAAAAAATACTAATTTTTAACATAAAGATATTATTTTAAATATGTACATAAAAATTTAGTTTTTTAAACTTTTTTAATATAAATAATCATGTATTTTTTTATATATTTAAATGATTTTCAACAAAAAAATTATTTTAATATTTAAAATATTAATATGATCTTCTTTATTAAGAATAGTGAACTAATTTTATATTAAACATATATTTTGTATATAATTTACATTGTGTTTTTTAAAAAATAGAGCCTTTAAATATGAATCAATTAAATTTATTAAAACAATTTTCAATTGTTGTTGCAGATACTAGTGATATAGAATCGATTTGTAAATATAAACCACAAGATGCAACTACTAATCCATCTTTAATACTTCAAGCAGTAAGTTTGAATAAAAATAAAAGATTTATTGATCAAGCTGTGCAATATGCTAACAAAAAAGGAGGTTTATATAAAGATAAAATAGTTAATGCAAGTGATAAAATATTAGTAGACATAGGAGTAGAAATTTTAAAATATATACCTGGTTATATTTCTAGTGAAGTTGATGCACGATTATCTTTTAGTACAGAAAAATGCATTTTAAAAGCACAAAAAATAATCAAACTATATGAAGAACAAGGAATTCCTAGAAATAGAGTTTTAATTAAATTAGCATCTACATGGGAATGTATAAAAGCTTCAGAAGAACTTCAAAAAGATGATATTTTTTGTAATTTAACACTTTTATTTTCTTTTGCACAAGCACGTGCTTGCGCAGAATCAAATGTATTTTTAATATCTCCTTTTGTTGGTCGCATTTATGATTGGTATGTTTCTCAAAATTTATTATCTACATCTTCTTTTGAAAAAGATCCTGGTGTTTTATCTGTTTGTAAAATATATGATTATTATAAGAAATATAATTATAAAACTATAATAATGGGGGCGAGTTTTCGTAATATTAATCAAATATTACATTTGTCTGGATGTGATCGATTAACTATTTCTCCTAATTTATTGAAAGAATTAGAATCTAATACTAAAAAAATAAAAAGAAAACTTATCCCTCCTAATGTTCATTATATTCCTCCAATTGCGCTTTCTGAAGAAGAATTTCGATGGGAACACAACCAGGATGCTATGGCAGTTGAAAAGCTTTCAGAAGGTATAAGAAATTTTGGTAGAGATCAGTTATATTTAGAGCAAATTCTTGCTAAAAAAATATAAATTTTTAAAAATTTAAATAATATTGAATATTTTAAATACAAGGAAAACATATGTGTTCGCAAAAAGAATTAGCTGACGCAATTCGTATATTAAGCATTGATAGTGTAGAACGCGCGCAATCAGGACATCCTGGAATGCCTATGGGTATGGCTGATATTGCTGAAGTATTATGGAGAAATTTTTTAAAACATAATCCAAATAATCCTAACTGGCACGATCGTGATCGTTTTATATTATCTAATGGTCATGGTTCTATGCTATTGTATAGCTTATTGCATTTAACAGGATATGATTTATCAATAACAGATCTAAAAAATTTTAGAAAATTGAATTCAAAAACTCCAGGACATCCTGAAATAGGTGAAACTCCTGGTGTTGAAATAACAACCGGTCCATTAGGACAAGGATTGGCTAATGCTGTTGGAATGGCTATTGCAGAAAGAACTTTGAGTTCTTATTTTAATCGACCAGATCATGATATAGTTAATCATTACACTTGGGTATTTGTAGGTGATGGTTGTTTAATGGAAGGTATTTCTCATGAAGCATGCTCTTTAGCAGGAACTTTAAAACTAGGTAAATTGATTGTTTTATATGATAAAAACAATATTTCAATAGATGGAAATATATCGAATTGGTTTACAGATGATACAGAACAACGTTTTAAATCTTATAATTGGCATGTAGTAAATAATATAGATGGTCATAATCCAGATTCAATTAAAAAAGGAATTATAGAAGCACAATCAATAAAAGAACAACCTTCTCTCATTATTTGTAATACTATTATAGGATTTGGTTCTCCAAATAAATCAGGAACAGCAGAATCACATGGTTCTCCTTTAGGACAAAAAGAAATTGCTTTAATAAGAAAAACATTAAACTGGAAATATCCTCCTTTTGAAATACCTGATAAAATTTATAAAAAATGGAATTTTATAGAACAAGGTTGTTTGCTTGAAAGAAAATGGAATAAAATATTTTCTTCGTATCAGTTAAAATATCCTGATTTATTTAATGAATATTTAAGACGAGTAAATAAAAATTTACCTTTAAATTGGAATAATGAAACGCAGAATTATATTCATTTTTTACAAAATAATCAACAAAATATTGCCAGTCGTAAGGCTTCACAAAATACATTAGAAGAATTTTCTAAAATTTTACCTGAATTAATTGGAGGATCAGCTGATTTATCGCCTAGCAATCTAACCATGTGGTCTTCATGCAAGTCAATTTCAGAGAATTTATCTGGCAATTATATTCATTATGGAGTTCGAGAGTTTGGCATGACTGCTATTGCAAACGGCATATCTCATCATGGAGGTTTTATTCCTTATACTGCTACATTTTTAATGTTTGTAGAATATGCACGTAATGCAGTTCGTATGGCTGCATTGATGAATACTAAACATATTTTTATATATACTCATGATTCAATTGGTTTAGGAGAAGATGGTCCTACACATCAACCAATAGAACAGTTAGCTAATTTAAGAATGACTCCAAATATAGATGTTTGGAGGCCAAGTGATCAAGTAGAAACAGCAATAGCTTGGAAAAATGCCATTGAAAAAAAATCAGGACCTACAGCTTTGATTTTATCTCGTCAAAATCTTCCACAATTTCATAGAGATTCTAAACAATTATCTAATATTTCTTATGGAGCTTATATATTGTTTGATTCTAAAAAACCACTGGATATTATTTTTATATCAACTGGTTCAGAGTTAAATATAACTTTACTTGCTTCTAAAAAAATTGCTTCTTTAGGATATTCTGTACGTGTTGTTTCTATGCCTTCTACAAATGTTTTTGATAGACAAAATGATTCTTATAAAGAATTTGTCTTACCATCTTGTGTTGTTAAAAGAGTTGCAATTGAAGCAAGTATAAAAGATTTTTGGTATAAATATGTAGGTATTAATGGTTTAATTATTGGAATGAAAACATTTGGGAAATCTGCTCCAGCAAAAGATTTATTTAAAGAATTTAACTTTACTATAGAAAATATTGTGAATAAGTCAATAACTTTATTAAAATCTTAATTTTTTTATTTAAAAAATTTAAATTTATGGGGCACTTAAAGCCCCATTTTCTAAAAAACAGCATATTTATAATATATAAAAATATTGAATTAGGAAAAAATATGATTAATTCAATTACTAAATTAGCACAACAATTAATCTCAATTCCATCTATTAGTCCAAAAGATTTAGGTTGTCAAGATATTATAATACAACGTTTGCGCACTATAGGTTTCGAAATTATAAAAATTAATATTAAAAATACAAAAAATTTTTGGGCTGTTAAAGGTTCTGGGGAAACATTAACATTTTTAGGTCATACAGATGTAGTTTCACCAGGAAAAAAAGAAGATTGGAACACCAATCCTTTTGATCCAATTATTAAAGACGGATATTTATTTGGTAGAGGCGCTTCTGATATGAAAGGCGCTTTAGCTGCCATGGTTGTTGCAACTGAAAGGTTTATAAATAAATTTCCTAATCATAAAGGACGTTTATCTTTTTTAATTACTTCAGATGAAGAGTCCAATGCTCTTCATGGTACTATAAAAGTAGTAGAATATTTAATATCTAAAAATGATAAAATTGATTATTGTATAGTTGGAGAACCGTCTAGCACTAGTGTAGTTGGTGATGTTGTAAAAAATGGTAGAAGGGGTTCAATTACAGCTAATTTAATTATTCATGGAATACAAGGTCATATTGCATATCCTGATTTAGCAGACAATCCAATTCATAAAGGATTGCCTATAATTTTAGAAATATTATCTATTAAATTAGATAATGGAAATATTTTTTTTTCTCCTAGTAGTATTAACGTTGCAAATATTCATGCGGGAGATGGAACAAGTAATATTATTCCAGGTACTTTATTTGTTCAATTTAATATTCGATTTAGTACAGAAATTTCTGAAAAAGAAATTAAATCTAAAATTATCAAGATATTAGATGCAAAAAATATTAATTATAGTATAGAATGGATTTTTTCGGGAAAACCATTTCTTACAAAAAAAGGTTTGTTAATAGAAACAATAGTAGAATCTATTTTAAATTTTAATAAAAAAAAACCTATTTTATCTACTTCTGGAGGAACTTCTGATGGTCGATTTATTTCTTTAATGGGATCAGAAGTAGTTGAATTAGGATTAACGAACAATACTATTCATAAAGTAAATGAATGTGTAAAAATATCTGATTTAAAGTTATTAAGTAGTATTTATGAAGATATTTTAAAAAAAATATTAACATAATTTTTTTAAAATTTTTATATATAACACTATGATTTTTTATTTATTACAATCGATGATGCAGAATATCATAAAGATAATCTGCACCAAATGCTCTTTATAATTATTTAATTTTAAAAATTTTATTGAACAATTATTTATTTACATAGGAGGAAATATATTGTAATTTTTTTGTTTTAAATCTTTTTTTGTATAAGGAATACTGTATTCTTTGTTTTTATCAGGAAAACTAGTACCATTCGGAATGATTAATGTTTGCAATGAATTTTTTGAACAGTTAAAATCACAATCATTACTTTTAAAATCTTTTAATGTACATGATGTTATTAAAAATATATTTAAAATTTGAAGCGTTATAATTTTAAAGAATTTTTTATAGTTTTTACAAATTAGCATATTGAATAGCTTTTTCAAGTTGTAAACGTGTAGAATGTAAAATCGGAGTCATTGGTAAACGAAGCGTATCGCTTTTTATCAATCCTATTTTTTTAGCCAGCCATTTTACTGGAATAGGATTGGGTTCTATAAATAACGCTTCATGCAATAATGTTAAGCGTTTGTTTATAGATCTTGCCTTAGCAAAATCTCCTTTTAATGCGTATTCACAAATTTTTCTAATTTCTTTTGCTGCAACATTTGCAGTTACTGATATTACACCATGACCACCTAATTGTATAAAATCTAATGCGGTAATGTCATCTCCACTAATCAATAAAAAATCATTTTTTACTAATTGTTTAATTTTATTAATCCGTGATAAATCTCCTGTGGCTTCTTTAATGCCTATTATATTATTAAATTTAGATAACTTAGAAACTGTTTCTGGTAGTAAATCACATCCAGTACGACTAGGAACATTGTATAAAATTTGTGGTAGTTCTGTATTTTCTGAAATAGCTTTGAAATGTTGATATAATCCTTCTTGAGTAGGTTTATTGTAATATGGTGTAACGCTTAAGCATCCTGCAATTCCAGATTTTTCAAATCTTTTAGTTAAAGATATAGCTTCTGTTGTAGCATTAGCTCCTGTTCCTGCTATAATAGGAATTCGTTGATCTGCTAATTCTAAAGTAAGCATAACGACATTTATATGTTCTTCTTGACTAAGTGTTGCTGATTCTCCAGTAGTTCCAATAGAAACAATAGCTTTAGTTTTATTGATTACATGATAATCAATTAATTTTTTTAAACTAGTACGACAAATATGACCTTTTTCATCCATGGGTGTAATTAGCGCAACAATACTTCCTGTAAACATTATCTGTTCTCCTGCATAAAAAATATTTTATGGTATGTTTGATATAAATTAAAATCAAGTATATAGAAATCATAAGAATAATATTTTAAAAATATAATTTAATTTTAAATATGAATGTCATATAGATATCTTTCATTATAGTTTGTTAATTATGTCATGATAAAAAATATACTGTTATCAATATTAATTTCTTGCTTTTTTATTAAAATATTTTATATAAGTTTTTAAAACTCATGTTTAATAAACATTAAAAATGTTTTTTATGTAAAGAAAATATTTTTTTTGTACATATTATGATTAAAAATATTATTGAATAACAATATTTTTATTTAACTATATCAAGATTTATAACATATAGAACTAAGTTAGATTTTACGAAAATTAAATTTAAATATATTTGATATTAATTCAATAAAAAAAATTTTTATGAAATTAATTATTATATTTATTAAGCTGCTAAATGAATTTTATTTAGCAGCTTAAATTTTTTTAAATTATTAACTGCATTGTGCTCGAAATCTCAATATATGATCCATTAATACAATAGCTACCATTGCTTCAGTTATTGGTACAGCACGCAATCCTACACATGGATCATGTCGACCTTTGATGATAATTGGAACCGTTTTATTATCTTTATTAATTGTATTACCTGTTTTACGAATACTTGATGTAGGTTTAAATGCAACTTTTAGTATAATTTTTTCACCATTACTAATACCACCTAAAATTCCTCCAGAATGATTAGAAGAAAAACCTTTTTCTGTCATTTCATCACGATGTTCACTTCCTTTTTGATTGACTACTGAAAATCCATCTCCAATTTCTACTCCTTTAACAGCATTAATACTCATTAAAGCGTGTGCTAAATCAGCATCGAGACGATCAAACACAGGTTCTCCTAATCCTACGGGAACATTTTCAGCAAGAACAGTGATTTTAGCTCCAATAGAATCACCTGATTTTTTTAAATTTTTTATTAATGTTTCAAGTTTTAAAACTTTTTCGATATCAGAACAAAAAAAAGGATTTTTTTCTACTTCTTCCCAATTTTTAAACGAACATTTAATATTTCCCATGGCTGATAAATATGCACGTATAGTAATTCCATATTTGTTTTTTAAATATTTTTTTGCGATTGCTCCTGCAGCAACTCTCATAGTGGTTTCCCGAGCTGAAGATCTTCCTCCACCTCGATAATCTCTTATTCCATATTTTTTTTCATAAGTGTAATCAGCATGTCCTGGTCTAAATAAATTTTTTATATCATTGTAATCTTCTGAACGTTGATCAGCGTTATATATTATTAAACCAATACTTGTACCAGTGGTTATCCCTTCAAACACGCCAGATAAAATATGAATTTGATCTAGTTCAGAACGAGGTGTTGTATAACGTGAAGTTCCTGGTCTTCTACGATTTAAATCGTGTTGTAAATCTTCACAAGATAACTGAAGACCTGGTGGTGTTCCATCAATTATACATCCTAATGCTTTTCCATGAGATTCGCCAAAAGTAGTAACACAAAATATTTTTCCAATTGTATTTCCAGACATTTTATTCTTCTTTTAATATTATTAAATAATACAACTATACAGAATAAATAAAAAATGTTTTTTTTATTTATTACATATTCAATTAAGAATAAATTTTTTATTTGTTGTTTTTATAAAAACTAAATTATATAATCAATAAAAATGTAAATAATTATAAAAATCTAATGATTTTATATTTAAAATATTAAAATTAATTGAAATTATTGGTAATAAAACCTTATGAATAAAAATATCCGATATACTTTTCATAAAAATTATTTATTTCGTCAATATTTAAATGATACACGTGAAATAGTGCAGGACACTATCTTTCATTCGCCTATTAATAAAAAAAAAAATACTAATATAGTACGTAATCGAATTATTTTCGAGCAAGATGCTAATAGTCATTATTTTACTTTTAGAAATAAAAAAAATTTATTTAAAGATAATCCCATTTCTTATATACGTCATAAAAACTTAAACAATGTTCTAAAAAATTTAAAAAAAGGAAAATATAATCCTGATATTTTTCTTGATTTACATGGATTAACACAATATCAGGCTCAAAAAGCATTGGGTGAGTTAATTGCAACATGTCAAAAAGAAAAAATTTTTTGTGCACATGTTATGCATGGATATGGTAAACATGTTTTAAAAAAACAAACACCATTTTGGTTATCTCAACATCCAGATATTATTGCTTTTCATGAGGCTCCTAAATTTTTTGGAAGCGACGCTGCAATTATAGTTATAATTGAAATTAACACTTAAATTTAAAAAATATAAATGTTTTAATAAAAAATAATTCTATATTTATAAAAATTATCTAAAAATATATTTTTTTATTAAAAATAAAATTATATTTTTTTTATTTTAAATTAATTAAAACCATTTTATATTTCATCAATTATATATCTATAATATAAATTAAAATTTTTAATTTTTTTAAAAATATCTTGTATTATTTCTTGCTAAGATCAAAAAATTTTATCTCAATATTACTGTTCAGATATAAATTAGCACTCATAATTATATTGAAATTTTACGATGACATTATTTTTTGAAAATATTATTTAATAATAATATTTATTCAAATTTAAAAAATAATTTTTAAAAACCCTTATATTTTGGGTTTTTTTATTTTTAATAAGTAAATATTTGAATATATTTTTAATATAAGAAATATTAAGGAATTAGAAACATGTTGGATAATAATCGCGTGCGTCTAGCGATGCAAAAAACCGGTCGTTTAAACAATGATTCTATAAAATTATTAACGTTTTGTGGTATTAAAATAAACTTAACACAACAAAAATTAATAGCTTTTGCTGAAAATATGCCTATTGATGTAATGTTAGTTCGTGATGATGATATTCCTGGATTAATAATGGATGGCATAGTAGATTTAGGCATAGTTGGAGAGAATGTTCTTGAAGAAGAATTGTTAAAACGAATATCACAAAAATCTGAATGTTCTTATTTAACTTTAAGACGTCTTGATTTTGGAATTTGTAGACTATCTTTAGCTCTTCCAGTTAATATTACTTATTCTAGTTTAGCATGTTTAAAAAATATGAGGATTGCTACTTCATATCCTCATTTATTGAAAAAATATTTAGATCAAAATAATATTTCGTTTAAATCCTGCATGTTAAATGGATCAGTGGAAGTAGCTCCTAGAGCTGGTTTAGCAGATGCTATTTGTGATTTAGTTTCTACAGGAGCAACATTAGAAGCTAATGGTTTAAGAGAAGTTCAAGTAGTATATCGTTCACATGCATGTCTAATTTGTAAAACTAGCAATATTACTTCTGAAAAAAAAGAAACTATTACTAAATTAATAACTCGTATTAAAGGTGTCATTAAAGCACGTGAATCTAAATATATTATGTTACATGCTCCTATTAATAAATTAGACGAAGTTATATCATTATTACATGGGGCAGAAAGACCAACTATTTTAAAATTAGCAGGAGATGATAATCGAGTAGCCATGCATATGGTAAGTAGTGAAACGCTTTTTTGGGAAACTATGGAAAAATTAAAAGCTTTAGGAGCAAGCTCAATTTTAGTTTTGCCAATTGAAAAAATGATGGAGTAAAATTATTGATGAAATATTTTAATAACATTGTTTATTGGAATAAATTAAATTCTGACGAACAAAAAAAAATATTATTACGACCTTTTTCAAAAAAAAATAGTTCTGTTAAAAAAACTGTTGAAGAAATCATAGAAAATGTTAAAAATCTAGGTGATAAAGCATTGCAAGATTATTCCTTATTATTTGATAAAAGTAATATAAAAAAATTTAAAGTTTCTCAAAAAGAAATATATTTATCTTCAAATTATTTAAGTAATAAACTAAAAAATGCAATTTTAATTGCAAAAAAAAATATTCAATGTTTTCATGAAGCTCAAATTTTAAAACCCATAGATATTGAAACACAGATTGGAATTCGTTGTCAGCAAATCAATTTACCATTACATGCTATAGGCATTTACATACCAGGGGGAACAGCTCCTCTATTTTCTACTGTGTTAATGCTAGCAATACCCGCTCAAATTGCTGGTTGTAAAAAAATTATTCTTTGTTCTCCTCCTCCAATTAGCTATGAAGTTCTCTATACAGCATATATTTGTGGTATCAAACAAATTTTTCAAATAGGAGGTGCTCAGGCTATTGCTGCTCTTGCTTTTGGTACAGAGACTATTCCTAAAGTAGATAAAATTTTTGGACCTGGTAATGCTTATGTTACAGAAGCAAAATTACAAGTTAACTCGATTTTTAATGGAACTGCTATAGATATGTTAGCAGGACCTTCAGAATTATTGATTATTGCAGATCATACTGCTAATCCAGATTTTATTGCTGCTGACTTATTATCTCAAGCTGAACATGGCATATCTTCTCAAGTTTTTTTACTAACACCATGTGCAGAAATAGCTCAAAAAGTAGTTTTATCTCTTAATAAACAGTTAATAAAATTAACTAGATTATTAACAATTTTAGAAACGTTAAAAAATAGTATTATTATTATTGCGAAAGATTTATTTGAGTGCATTGAAATATCCAATATATATGCACCTGAACATTTAATGCTTCAAATAAAATCACCTAGAAAAATGCTTGATTCCATTTCTAATGCTAGTTCTATTTTTTTGGGTTCATGGTCTCCAGAATCTGCAGGTGATTATGCGTCTGGAACTAATCATGTTTTACCTACTTATGGTAAATCTCTTACTAATTCTGCTTTAGGATTATCAGATTTTCAAAAACGTGTATTAGTTCAAGAATTAACTCCTAAAGGATTGATAAATTTATCTAGTACTCTAGAGGTATTATCTTCTGCAGAAAAATTACAAGCTCATAAAAATGCTGTTAAAATCCGAATTGATTTTTTAAAGGAAAAAATATGATAAATAATGTTCTTAAATTAGTTAGATATAATATAAAAAAGTTAAGACCTTATCAATCTGCAAGACGTATTGGAGGAGGAAATGGTTTGATATGGTTAAATGCAAATGAATCTCCTCTATCCATTCCTTTTAAATTAAAAAAAAAATCATTTAATCGTTATCCAGAATGTCAACCTATAGATTTAATATCCTCTTATGCTAAATATGTAAACTTATCTTTTGAACAAGTATTAGCTACAAGAGGAGCTGATGAAGGAATTGAACTATTAATTAAAGCATTTTGTGAACCTGAAAAAGATGCAATTATTTATTGTCCTCCTACTTATGATATGTACCAAGTCAATGCTAACATGGCTAATGTTAAAATAAAGGAAATACCTACTATTAAAAATACTTGGGAATTAGATTTATTAAGTATTCAATCAAATTTAAAAACAGTAAAATTAGTTTATATTTGCAATCCTAACAATCCAACTGGTAATATTATTTTAAAAAAAGATCTCTTATTTCTATTAAAAATAACTTTAGGTCGTGCTTTAGTAGTTATAGATGAAGCTTATATTGAATTTTCTCCTGAAGATAGTATGGTAAGTTTTTTAAAAGATTATTCACATTTAGTTATTCTTCGAACATTATCTAAAGCTTTTGGTTTAGCAGGTATAAGATGTGGTTTTACATTAGCGAATAAAGTAATTATTGAAATTTTAAATAAAGTAATAACTCCTTATCCAATATCAATTCCTGTTATGGATATTGCTGTTCAATCTTTGCAAAAAAATTATATTACATTAATGAAAGATAGAGTATCTGAATTAAATTTAAATCGCATTTGGTTGATTAATCAATTAAATGAACTTGATTGTATAGATAAAGTTTTTGAAAGTCATGCGAATTATATATTAGTAAAATTTTTTATGTTTGAAAAAATTTTTCAGATGTTATGGAATAAAGGTATAATTTTAAGAAATCAAAATAATAAAATGAATTTAAAAGAATGCATTAGAATTTCAATAGGAACACGTTCAGAATGTTTTAGTTTAATTCAAGAACTAAAAAATTTTTCTAAAAATAATATTTTTTAAGGTAATGCAAGTGAAAGATAAAATACTATTTATCGATCGAGATGGCACATTAATCCATGAACCCATAAAAACTTTTCAGATAGATTCAATAGATCAATTGGTTTTTAAAAAAAATGTTATTTCTTCTTTGCGTAATTTAATAAAACTTAATTATAAATTAATAATAGTTACCAATCAAGATGGTCTAGGTAATAAAGATTTTTTATGGGAAGACTTTAATAAAGTAAATAAATTCATGTTAAATATTTTTGCTTCAGAAGAAGTAGTTTTTAATGATATATTAATTTGTCCTCATTTTTTACATGATAACTGCAAATGTCGCAAACCTCAAATTACAATGTTAAAACCATGGTTAGATAACATAGATCGAATGCATAGTTATGTTATTGGTGATCGTGAGACAGATATTCAATTAGCAAAAAATATTCAAGTTAAAGGGATGCAATATAAAGAAGATATATTGAATTGGAGTGATATTGAAAAAAAAATTATAAAAAGAAATAGATATGCAGAAGTTATTCGAAAAACAAAAGAAACAAAAATACAAATAGAAGTTTTTTTAGATTTAGAAGAAACTAGCAATATTAATACTGGATTAAAATTTTTTGATCATATGTTAGAGCAATTATCTGTGCATAGTGGTATTTGCATGAATATTTTAGCTCAAGGTGATTTATTTATTGATGATCATCATACAGTAGAAGATGTAGGAATTGTATTAGGTGAAGCTTTATTAAAAGCTTTAAATACAAAACACGGTTTATATAGATTTGGTTTTTATTTGCCTATGGATGAAAGTAAATCTAATTGTATTATGGATATCTCTAATCGTCCATATTTAAATTTTAAAGCAAAATTTAATCATAAAATGGTAGGTGATCTTAGTACAGATATGATTGAGCATTTTTTTTATTCTCTATGTTATTCTATGAAAATTACAGTTCATTTATATGCTGAAGGGAAAAATGATCATCATTGTGTTGAAAGTTTATTTAAAGTTTTTGGTCGTACATTACGTCAGGCTATTAAAATAGAAGGAAATTTACTACCAACTTCAAAAGGAATTTTATAATGGAGGTAGTAATATTAGATACTGGCTGTGCTAATTTAGCATCAATAAAGATAGCAATTAGTAAATTAGGTTACAATCCTACTATAACTACTGAACCTTCGATAATATTAAAATCTCAAAAGATGTTTTTACCTGGAGTAGGAACTGCTTCTGCGGTAATGCAGATTTTATCTGAAAAAAAATTAATTAATATTATTAAAAATTTTAAAAAACCAGTATTAGGCATATGTCTTGGAATGCAATTATTATGTGCTTCAAGTGAAGAATGCAATGGTGTAAAAACCCTTGGCATAATAAAATCTTCTATACTACGTTTGCAAACAAATAATTTATCATTGCCACATATTGGATGGAATCAAATTGAATTTCAAAAATCACATGCTTTATTTAAAAACATTCCCAATAAATCAAGATTTTATTTTGTTCATAGTTATATATTACCAATCAATCAATATGCATTATCTACAACTAACTATGGTGTAAATTTTAGTTCAGTAATACAAAAAAATAATTTTTTTGGTGTACAATTTCATCCTGAAAAATCAGGAAAAATTGGAGCGCAACTATTAAAAAATTTTTTGGAGATGTAATTTAATGATCATTCCTGCATTTGATTTAATTAATAGTTTAGTAGTTCGCTTGTATCAAGGTAATTATTCTAATAAAAAAGAGTATAATATTAATTTATTCTCACTTTTAGAAGAATATAAATCAAAAGGAATTCAAACAATCCATTTAGTAGATTTAGATGGAGCTCAAGATAGCAATAATAGACAAATAGAATTTTTTCAAAAATTTTTATTTTATGAAAGATTTTCTGTACAAGTAGGTGGCGGAATAAGAACTACAAAAGACATAAGTGCATTGCTTAATTTAGGTGTTAAAAGAGTTGTTGTTAGTTCCTCTATTATAGAAAATAAAAAGAGAGTAAAAAAATGGTTAAATATTTATGGTCCGGATTCTATTGTTTTAGCATTAGATGTAAATATTACTAATAACAAAAAAGAAATATATGTAAATGGTTGGCAAAAAAAAACTAATATTACTCTAGAAGAGATCATTGAATATTTTTTACCAAGTGGACTAAAGCATGTATTATGTACAGATATATCTAAAGATGGAACACTTTTAGGTCCAAATATTGCATTATATAAAGAAATTTCTCGTTCTTTTAAAAATATAAACTTTCAGGCATCTGGAGGAATAGGATCACTAAAAGATATTATTTCTTTAAAACAAACCGGTGTAAAAAGTGTAATTATTGGTCGTAGTTTGTTGGAAAAAAAATTTACGGTAGAAGAGGCATTAAAATGCTGGCAAAAAGAATAATAGCATGTTTGGATGTTAGTGATGGTGTTGTAGTAAAAGGAATACAATTTCAAAATCATGAAACTATAGGAAATATTATACCATTAGCTGAAAGATACACAAATGAAGGTATAGATGAATTGGTATTTTATGATATAACTGCTTCTACAAATAACAAATTAGTTAATAGAAATTGGATAGAAAGAGTAGCAGAAGTAATAAACATTCCATTTTGTGTAGCTGGAGGAATCAAAAGTGTAGAAGATGCAAAAAATATTTTGTCTAGTGGAGCAGATAAAATATCAATTAATTCTTCAGCATTAACAGATCCTGATTTAATTAGCAAAATTTCAGAACGTTTTGGCGTACAATGTGTAGTAGTTGGAATTGATTCTTGGTTTGATAATATTAAAGAATGTTATATGGTTCAACAATACACAGGAGATATTAATAAAACTTATCAAACTAGTTGGAAAACTATTGATTGGGTTAAAACAGTTCAAAAAAAAGGTGCTGGAGAAATAGTTTTAAATATGATGAATAAAGATGGATTACAACAAGGATACGATTTAAAGCAACTTAATCAAATACGAGAAGTTTGCCAAGTTCCTTTAATTGCATCTGGAGGTGCAGGTAATATAAAACATTTCTATGAAGCTTTATATTATTCTAATGTAGATGGAGTATTAGCTGCATCTGTATTTCATAAAAATATAGTAAATATTAAAACATTAAAAAACTTTTTAATTAAATGCGGAATGGAGATTAGAGCATGCTAAAAATCGAAGAAAGATTATTAAATCTTAATTGGATTAAAACTAATGGCATGATGCCTGTTATTATACAAGAGCATGCTTCTCAAGAGATTTTAATGCATGGATATATGAATAAAGAAGCTTTATTTAAAACTCAAAAAGACGGTTTAGTTACTTTTTATTCTCGCAGTAAAAAACGTTTATGGACTAAAGGAGAAAAATCAGGGAATTACTTAAAAGTAATTGAAATCACTACAGATTGTGATTATGATACACTATTGATTTTAGTTAAATCTTTAGGAAAAACATGTCATCTTGGAAATTCAAGTTGTTTTTTTAAAAAATACTATACTAATTTTTTATTTGAATTAGAAAATATAATAGAAAATAGAAAAAATCAATCAATAAAAAATTCTTATACATCTGAATTATATAAATCAGGAACAAGTCGAATAGCTCAAAAAGTAGGTGAAGAAGCTATCGAAACTATATTAGCTTCTATGAAAAAAAATAAAAATGAATTAATTAATGAAGCTTCAGATTTAATTTATCATTTAATTGTATTATTACATGATCAAAGTTTAAATTTAAATTTAGTTTTTAATAATTTAAAACAAAGAAGAATAAAAAAATTAAATACTAATTCTAATAATAAGTAATAATTAACTTACAAAAATTATTCTTTATAATTTCATAAATTAAAAATTTATTACAATATAAATATAAAATATTTTATATCTTGATAAGATATCAATGATATAAAAATTTATATATTATATATGATCTCCATTTTTTTAAAAAAATTATTAAATTAAATATAAGTAATTTTTTAAAAATCAAATATAAAAATAATCTTTTTAAAATATTTATATGTATTTTACATTAATAAAATCCTTTCTTCATAGCCGATTTTCACCAGTAATATATTTAAATAGTTTTAATATTATTTATCAAGCAATAGAGTTAATAAGACATAATAGTTATTAAAATAATTATTTAATGTTTTTTAGCATTTTTTAGTTGGAGTGAAAGATGTCAAAACAACAAGTTGGTGTTGTAGGAATGGCAGTCATGGGACGTAATTTAGCATTAAATATTGAAAGTAAAAATTATACTGTATCTATATTTAATAGAACAAATAAAACAACAAAAGAAGTTATTGAACATAATAAGAATAAAAATCTTTTTTCATATTTTTCTATTAAAGATTTTGTTTATTCATTATTAAAACCTAGGTGTATTTTGCTTATGGTTCAAGCTGGAAAAGCTACTGATGAAACTATTCAATTAATTTTACCTTATTTAGAAAAAGAAGATATATTAATTGATGCAGGTAATACTTTTTATAAAGATACCATAAGAAGAAGTAAAGAATTATATAAATATGGAATTCATTTTATTGGGATGGGAGTATCCGGAGGTGAATTAGGAGCGTTACATGGTCCATCGATCATGCCTGGAGGTGAAAAAAAAGCATATACACTTGTATTCCCTATGTTAAAAAAAATATCTGCTAAATTTAAAGGTGAACCGTGTTTAAGTTATATTGGACCAAATGGTTCAGGTCATTATGTTAAAATGGTTCATAATGGCATTGAATATGGTGATATGCAATTAATTTCAGAATCGTATTTTTTATTAAAAAATTTATTAAATATGAATAATGAAGAATTAGGAGGCATTTTTTCAGAGTGGAATAAAGGCGAATTAAATAGTTATTTAATTGATATAACAAAAAATATTTTTATTAAAAAAGATAATAATAAATATTTAATAGATGTAATTTTAGATGAAGCAAAAGACAAGGGAACAGGAAAATGGATTAGTCAAAATGCTTTAGATCTTCGAGAACCTTTATCATTGATTACCGAATCTGTTTTTTCACGTTATTTATCTTCTCTTAAAGAACAACGTGTAATTGCGTCAACAATATTAAAAGGACCTAGTATAAATAATTGTATTAAAGATAAGAATAGTTTTATTGAAGAAATTAGACGGGCTTTATATTTAGGAAAAATAATTTCTTATGCACAAGGTTTTTCTCAATTAAAAAAAGCATCAGAAAAATATAATTGGAATTTACAATATAATGAAATCGCTAAAATTTTTAGATCTGGATGTATCATACGAGCAAATTTTTTACAAAAAATAAGCGAAGAGTATTCTAATAATAAACATGTAATTAATTTATTATTAACATCTTATTTCTCAGAAATAGCTAATAAATATGAAAAATCATTACGAAAAGTTGTTTTCTATGCAATAAAATATGGCATTCCTGTTCCTGCTTTTTCTGCAGCAATATCTTATTATGATAGTTATAGATCATTAAATTTGCCAGCAAATCTTATTCAAGCTCAAAGAGATTATTTTGGTTCACATACTTATCAAAGAACTGATAAGTTAGGTTCTTTTCATACAAATTGGGAAGTTTAAAAACTAATTTTTATTATGTAAGAAAATTTAAATAATTTGTACTTTCATATAAATATTTTATCAATTTTATGATAATTAAAAATTAAAATAGCAGATGATGTTAAAAAATATCTCTGCTATTAGATTATAAATAGTAGTATATATACTATAATAAATCTTCATATTTGAAAATATATACATTCTACTATAGGGATAAAAATGCGTTTATGTGATCAAGATATTGAAAAATGGTTAAAAAGAAAAGGTTTAATTATCAAACCTTATCCTAAAAAAGAATTTATTCATGGTGTTACTGTTGATATACATCTTGGTAATAAATTTCGTTTTTTTAACAATTATAAGAGATCTTATATTGATTTAAGCACTTCAAATGTAAATATAGAGTTATCTTTAAAAGATGCAATGAGCAATGAAATTGCTTTTTCTAAAGAAAAACCATTATTTTTACAACCAGGTTCTTTAGTTTTATCTTCTACTTTTGAAAGTATTACTATTCCTGATAATTTAGTTGGTTGGTTAGATGGACGTTCTTCTTTAGCTCGTCTAGGATTGATGATTCATGCTACTGCACATCGTATTGATCCTGGGTGGAAAGGCAATATTGTCTTAGAGATTTTTAATGCTGGAAAATTAACTTTAGCATTGTATCCAAAAATAAAAATTGCTGCTCTTAGTTTTGAAGCGCTTAATCAAGCGGTTTTACGTCCTTATAACATTCGTAATAAAGCTAAATATAAAAGTCAAAATGGAGTAATACCTAGTCGTATAGATTTAGAATAATACATTTTATATATTTGAATTTATGTATAATTAATAAAATTATTGATTTAAATTGAAATAGTTTTATATTAATTATCTTTTATCTATCATATTTTTTATAAAAACATTATAACATTATGTCAAGTGTACTTAGAAAGATTTTAGTTACCTGTGCTTTACCTTATTCAAATGGACCTATTCACATAGGTCATATGTTAGAACATATTCAGGCAGATATTTGGGTTCGTTATCATAGGATGCGTGGTCATGAAGTCTGGTTTATTTCTGCTGATGATTCTCATGGAACTGCTATTATGTTAAAATCTGAAGATTTAGGTATATCTTCAAATCAATTAATTAAAAATGTTCATAAAGAACATAAAAAAGATTTTTTGAACTTTAAAATTTCTCATGATAATTATTACTCTACTCATAGTTTAGAGAATTTATATTTATTAAGAAAAATATTTAAGTCTTTAGATGAAAAAGGTTTTATTCAAGAAAAAAAAAGTTCTCAATTTTATGATGATATAAAAAAACTTTTTCTTCCAGATAGATTTATAAAAGGAACTTGTCCCATTTGCAATTCTGAAAATCAATATGGTGATAGTTGTGAAAATTGCAGTTCAACTTATGAACCTATTGATTTAATCAATCCTGTATCTGTTATTTCAGGAAGAAGACCAAGTTTAAAAAATACAAAACATTTATATTTTAATTTACCTTATTTTTCTAATATGTTAAAACAATGGATACATTCTGGCGTATTACAAAAGTCCGTGGTTAAAAAAACTGAAGAATGGTTCAAAAAAGGTTTAAAATCATGGGGGATTTCTCGTGATGCACCATATTTTGGATTTAAAATTCCTAAATATTCTAATAAATATTTTTATGTTTGGTTAGATGCTCCTATTGGTTATATGAGTGCATTTAAAAATTTATGTATAAAAAATAAAAAAATAAATTTTAATGAATTTTGGGATATAAAATCTAATTGTGAATTATACCATTTTATCGGTAAAGATATTATTTATTTTCATACTTTATTTTGGCCGGCAATATTAGAGGCATCGTCTTTTAGAAAACCTAATGCTATTTTTGTTCATGGTCATCTTACAATGAATGGATTAAAGTTATCTAAATCACGAGGCGCTTTAATTACAGCAAGTAATTGGATTAAGTGTTTTGATTCAGATAGTTTGCGTTATTATTATGCAAGTAAATTATCTAATAAAATTAATGATATTGAAATCAATTTACAAGAATTTGTTCATAAGATAAATAGTGACATTGTAAATAAATTAGTTAACTTAGCTTCAAGAAATGCGAGTTTTATTGATAAACTTTTTAATGGATATTTATCAAATAAATTAGAAGATAATGAATTATATCAATATTTTATTAATAAAAGTATTAATATCGCAAGTTTTTTAGAAAATCGTGAATTTAGTTTAATGGTTAGAGAATCCATGAAATTAGCAGATATAGCTAATCAATATATTAATGAGAAAAAACCATGGATGATTCAAAAAAGAAATATAAATAATAACAATTTGCAACAAATTTGTACCATGGGTATTAATTTATTTAGAATTATAATGATTTTTTTAAAACCAATATTACCTGATTTAGCAAAAAAAACAGAATTTTTTTTAATTTCAAAACTAAATTGGAATAATATTAAAAAGCCATTGTTATCTCATAAGATAAATAAATATACACCATTGTATAAACGAATTAGTTATAAACAAATTGAAAAATTAATTATTTTAACGGAAAAATAATTTTTTTAATTCTTCTAAAATGTATGATAAAAAATATTTTAAGAGAATGAAAATGAATTATTATAAGTTGATTTTAAATTATTATACCAAGATATTATCCAAGTATTTTGACTTTTATTTTTAATATTAATAACAAATACTCCTAAAGCACTAATCAAATCATTATTATAAAATAATAGAGGGATTTGATTTCTCAACCAAGGAGGAATATTCTTTTCTTGCCAAATTTTTTTTATCTTTCTTTTTTTGCTTCTTCCTAAAATAAGAATATTTCCTTCATATTGAAAACGAATATTAATTAATTGATGATTTTCAGGTGCTGGAAGTGCAATGCCTGTCTGATTTTGTGATAAAAATCCTAGATTATTAGGAAGTGTTAAATTTTTTTCTTTTTTGTGCCAAAATAAAATAGTATTTTTTAGATTAGACTGTTTTTTTATAAAATATAGTGATTTTTTATATCTTCTTATTTCATGTGTTCCTAAAATACATTTAGGATTAGCATCTAATCGACTATAAATCATTTGATGATAGATATATTGAATGTTGTTATATGATGGTTTTTTTATTTTTTGCAACGAAACCCAACGTCTAATCAATGCTAAAGATAATTCTTTTTTAATATTTTTAAAATTTTTAATATCTAAAGAATTATCAAATTTTATAAAATTATTGATTTTTTTATCAAGTAATTTATTAAGCAGAGTAGTTTCTTTTTGACAAATATACGTAGTACGAAAACAATTTTTAATAAAGAAAGGCCATCTTTTTTCTAATATAGGAATAATTTTATGTCTTATAAAATTACGATCATAATTGATATTTAAATTACTAAAATCTTCTATCCAATTTAAATTGTTTTTATATGCATATAATTCTAATTCTTTTTTTGTTTTTTTTAGAAAAGGACGAACTATTTTTTTATTACCGAATGTGGTCTCAAAAGACATGCTTGAAAGTCCGGTAGGACCGCTACCTCTTTTTAACGATAAAATAAGTGTTTCGCATTGATCATTCATATGATGACCAGTAAGTAATATTTCATTAAGAGATAGATGATTATAAATAATATTATATCTTTTTATTCTTAGTTTCTCTTCTATATTATTATTTTTATCAAGACAAATATTTTCTATAATTAATGGTATTTTATAAAAATTACAAATTTTTTTACAATGTTCTGTCCATTTTTTTGAGAATTCACTTATATTATGATTAATATGAATAGCACGTATATTAAAATCAGGTTTTGTTTTTTTTATTTTTAGCAGTTGATCCAGAAGTACTGTAGAATCTAGTCCTCCGCTATAAGCGATTAAAAAAGATTTATTTTTATATTGATTAATAATTTTATCTATCAAATATCAATTGCCTATTTATATAATAAAAGTTATATTTTTAATACGTTCGAGTGGACTTGAACCACTAACCCCTACCATGTCATGGTAGTGCTCTAACCAATTGAGCTACGAACGTAAATATTAAAGAATATTATTTTTTTTTATTTTATATAATTTAAATTATATATATTTTCTGAGATAGTATATGAATATTTTTATTATAAAAGAGAATAAGTTTCTATACAACTTTATTTTAAAGTTTATTTAAAAAAAATAAATACAATTATATTTTTAAGGAAAAATAATGTTTACAGGCATTGTAAATAGAACTGGTGTTATTGTCTCTATCCAAAAGAAAAAAAAAATTCATAGACATAAAGTTAAACTTCCACCTATTTTATCTAAAATGTTAACATTAGGTGCTTCAATAGCATATAATGGATGTTGTTTGACTATAAATAATATTGATCATTTTTATATAGAATGTGATATTGTGGAAGAAACTTTAAATAAAACTAATTTAGGTTTTCTAAATATTGGAGACCGCGTTAATATTGAGAGATCAGTAAAATATGGAGATGAAATTGGAGGTCATATAATATCTGGTCATATTATGAATACAGTAGAGGTTTCTAAAATATTAGAATCAGATGATAATTATGAGATGTGGTTTAAGATCAAAAATCTATCGTTAATGAAATATATTTTTTATAAAGGATTTATTTGTATTGATGGAATCAGTCTTACTGTTGGGAAAATTATTAATAATGAATTCTGTGTGCATTTAATACCTGAAACTTTATTATCTACTACAATAAAAAATAAACAAAATGGTAGTCTAATGAATATAGAAATTGATTCTTATACTCAAATTATTGTAGATACAACAGAACGTTTGTTTAAACAAACTTTTTAATAATATATTCGATAAATTTTTTGAAAAATATATATAAAAATTATTTATGATTAAATATTATAATATTTAATCACAGGAATTATAAATGCAAAATATTATTTTATTTTTTATTTCTAATATATTAATTGAAAATTTCATTTTAGTAAAATTTCTTGGATTATGTCCTTTTTTGGGTTCATCTAGTAAAGTTGAAACCGCTATTGGAATAAGTTTTGCAACTACTTTTGTTGTTTTTATATCATCTTTATTATTATGGTTAATTAATTTTTTTATTTTATTGCCTCTTGATTTGGTTTATTTGAGAATTATAGCCTATATGTTAATTATTTCAGTTAGTGTTCAGTTTTTAGAAATAGTATTGCGTAGTACTAGTCCTATTTTATACCGTTTACTTGGTATTTATCTTCCTTTAATCACAACTAATTGTACAGTTTTAGCTATTCCGTTGTTTAGTTTGTATTTTCATCATACATTTTTAGAATCGATATTGTTTGCAGTAAGTGCATCATTGGGCTTTACTTTAGTTATGATTCTTTTTTCTTGTATTCGTGAACGTATATTATTATCTGATATTCCTCTTCCATTTCAAGGAGCACCTATTGTATTAGTTACTATTAGTTTAATGTCTGTTATATTCATGGGATTTAAAGGTTTAATAAAAAATTAATTATGTTAATAATATTTATTTTTGGTGTTTTGTCTTTTTTACTAGGAGTGATATTAGGTTATACTACTTATAGTTTTCCATTAAAAAAAGATCCATTTGTAGAAGTTATAAATGAATTATTACCCCAGAGTCAATGTGGTCAATGTGGATATTCTGGATGTTATCCTTATGCAGAAGCAATAGTTCACAATTCTGAAAAAGTTGATAAATGTATTCCTGGTGGAACTGATCTTATGTTGAGAATTTCGGATGTATTAAGTTTAGAAATTCCTGAAAAAAACTTAATAGTCAAGACTAAAAAAAAAATATATAACACTGTATGGATTGATGAAAAAAATTGTGTAGGATGTACAAAATGTTCTAATTTTTGCCCAGTAGATGCTATTATTGGCGCTCCTAATTTTATACATACAGTTTTACAAGATTTTTGCACTGGTTGTGAAATTTGTATCTCACATTGTCCAACTAATTGTATCAAAATAAAAAAAGATATTTATGAATAAAAATAAATTATTTAAAATAAAAAATTTTTTTAGAATTCTTTACTTTTTAAAATTATTAAAAAATACCTTTAAGAAAATTTTAAATAAAAAAAAAAATATAATTTTAAAGGTGGTTTAACATGTTTAAATTTGAAAAATCAATCTAATTCTTTACCTTTAAAAACTTTACTTCTTCCTCATAAATTTTTCTTTTTTATAACAAATGATATATATAATAGAAAATTACGTGTAAAAATAAATGAAAGAGTATTACGTGGACAACCTTTAATTTTTGGTGATCGTGTTAATCCTCCTATTCATGCTCCAACATCAGGTTGGATAAAAGATATTTCTTTTGACTTAGATCCTATTAATCAACGTAAACAAAATATTAAAATAATAATTTCACCTGATTATTTAGATCAATGGATTCGATTAAAACCTATTGCTAATTATAAAAAACAAACTATTGAAAAACTAATTCAAATCATTTATCAATCAGGCGTTGTTGGTCTTGGAGGAAGTCAATTTTCATCAGCACAAAAATTAAAGTTAAGCATTAATAAAGTGCACACTTTAATTGTTAATGCTGTAGAAAGCGAACCTAACTCAACATCAGACAATTTCTTAATAAATAATTATATACCTGAAATTTTAAAAGGATGTGAAATTATTTGTTGGATAACCAAAATCAAAATAGTATTAATTGTTATTCAAGAACATAATATAGAAGAAATTTCTAAAATTTATGACTCAATTAAATATCAATCATTATTTAAAGTTTGTATTATTAAAAATAAATATCCTGGAGGAAGTAGTAAAATATTAATTAAATCTTTAACAGGAAAAGAAATTCCTTATGGTAAACATGCTATAGATATAGGTTATCTTATTTTTAATATTGCTACTATATATGCAATAAAAAGAGCTATTGTTAATGGAGAACCATTAACAGAACGTATCATTACTTGTTTAGGAAATAATAATATTTTATCTGGTAATTTTTGGATTAGGATTGGAACTCCAATAAAATATTTTTTACTTGATAAAAAAGAAAATCAATTAAAAAATATTATTATATGTTTAAGAGGTTTTTTTATGGGAGAAAAAATTCATAATTTCAATTATTCTATATTAAAAAATACTAATTGCATTTCTATTGATTATAAAAAAGAACAAGAAAATAAAAACATTAATGAATATACTTGTATTAGATGCAGCTATTGTGCTGATGTATGTCCTATTAATTTATTACCTCAACAACTTTATTGGTATAGTAAAAAAAATAATCATAAAGAAACTGAAAGACATCACATATTAGATTGTATTGAATGCAAAGCATGTGAGAAAGTGTGTCCTAGCTATATTCCATTAGTTTCATATTTTAAAAAAGAAAAACAAATTTTAAATGAGATTAATATAGAATCAAATTTTAAAAAAATATCTTTTATAAATTTTCAAATGAAAGAAAAAAGATTACTTAACCAAAGAAAAAACGTGAATAAATTTAAAATTAATAATAAAAAAATAGATTTGTCTCAAAAAAACATAAGACAACAAATGTTAAAAGAAGCAATCAAACGTATAAAAGATAAAAAATAAATTTTTTATAAAAAATATTTACATTTACAATAAAGCAGTAAAAAAATGAATGCACCGTTTATATATAAAAATTATAGCGTTAGAAAAATAATGTTTTTAGTTATTATAGCCTGTATACCAGGAATTTTAACTAAATGTTATTTTTTTGGTAGTGGTACTTTAATACAAATTGCATTATGTGTAATATCATCTTTAATATTAGAAAGTATTCTTTTAAAAATGAGATCTAAAAAGATAAAAATTCATTTAAAAGATAATTCGGCAGTTCTTACTGCAATTTTATTAGGGGTTAGTGTTCCTTCATTGTTACCTTGGTGGATGGTAATAATGGGAATTTTTTTTTCTATTGTTATTACTAAACATTTATACGGTGGAATTGGACAAAATATATTTAATCCTGCTATGGTTGGTTATGTAATATTATTAATATCTTTTCCAATTCATATGAATAATTGGCATGAAAGAGATTTTTCTATTTCATTATTTAAAGATATAAAAAAATCTGCTAATATTATTTTTTTTGAAAATTATAAAGATACTATCAATTATAATCATTTAAATATTTTTCCAGATATTTTCACCGAAGCTACGCCTTTAAATAATCTTAAAATAAAATCACATTTTAATAGAGATTCTTTAATATCTGAAGATATTAGATTAAGAAATAAAATAATTAATACTAAAAATAGTTGGATATATATAAATATAAGTTTTTTTTTAGGAGGTGTTTTTCTATTATTAAATAGAATAATTTGTTTAAGAATTCCAATAAGCTTTTTAATTACTTTAGCTTTCTTATCCAAAATAACTTATTTTTTTTCAAAAGAACTTTTTGTTTCTCCATTAATTCATTTTTTTTCTGGAGGTACAATGATTTGCGCATTTTTTATTGCTACTGATCCTGTTACAACTTCATGTACTAATATAGGTAAAATAATTTTTGGCATTATAATTGGTTTTTTAGTTTGGATTATTCGTAATTATACTGATTATCCTGATGCAATTGCTTTTTCTATTTTGTTTGCAAATATGACTGTTCCATTAATTGATCGTTATATAAAAACATCTGGATATGGCCATAATAATACATGAAAAAATATCAGAAAATATTACAAAGTGCTTTTTTAATCAGTTTTTTTTCTACTATATCAATAGCAAGTGTAGTTTATATAAATTCTATAACAAAAAATAAAATAATTAATCAACAAGAACAAGAAAAAAATATTTTATTAGAAACAGTAGTACCTTCTAAAATATATAATACTTTTACAAAAAAATTATATAATATACAGAATCAATTTTTAGGAGACAATAAAACTCATAATTTATGGATTTTGTTTAAAAATCAAAAATTAGAAGCTGCTGTTGTCGAGACTACAGCTCCTGATGGTTATTCTGGTTCTATTAATATTTTAGTTGCAGCATATTGCAATGGTAAAATTATTGGTGCAAGAGTTTTATCTCATAAAGAAACTCCAGGAATTGGAGATAAAATAGATATATCTATTTCTAATTGGATTACTAAATTTAATAATATAGTAGTTTCTTCTTTGCAAGATAAAAATTTTAGATTAAAAAAATATGGAGGACAAATTGAACAATTTACAGGAGCGACAATAACACCTCAATCGGTAACAAATGCAATTAAAAAAACAGTAATTTTTATAAAAACTATACCTACAATATTTAATCAATTAAAATGAAATCTTTATGAATATTAAGTATTTTTTATATGTCAGATTGTGGAAGAATAATTCTTCTTTAATTCAATTATTAGGATTATGTCCAGTTTTAGCTATGACTACAAATTCTATTAATGCTATAGGATTAGGAATGACAACAACTATAGTATTAACTATCACGAATACTATAATTTCAACTCTAAAAAGAATTATACCTCATGATATAAGAATTCCTATTTATATGATATTAGTTTCTTCTATTGTAACATCTATAGAAATGTTAATTCATGCTTATCAATTTAATTTGTATCAATCATTAGGTATTTTTATTCCTCTAATAGTTACTAACTGTATTATTGTAGGACGAGCAGATCTTATTGCTTATAAAAATTCTATCATAGTTTCTTTTTTTGATGGTATTTTTATAGGTTTAGGTTCAACTTTTGCTATGTTTATAATAGCTTTTATACGCGAAGCATTAGGTAATGGAACCCTTTTTTTTGGTATAAATAAAATTATACATTCTACAGATAATTTTATGTTTGTTCATTTATTAGATAAAAATTCTACTATAATTTTAGCTGTTCTTCCTCCAGGTGGTTTTTTTATATTAGGATGTATAATTGCTATAAAAAATGCTATAGATTTGTATTTTAAAAAACAAACTGTTATAAAAAATATAAATTGTTCTTGTATATGTAAAACAAAAAAATAGTATTCTTATGAATCAAGAAAAACGTTATAAAATTTTATTACTATTTCATAGTAAAAATCCTACTCCTAGAATAGAATTGGTGTTTTCTTCTGATTTTGAATTATTATTATCTGTAATACTATCAGCTAAATCTACTGATCGTATAGTTAATAAAACTACTAAAATTTTATTTAAAGTAGCAAATACACCTGAAAGCATTTTATTTTTAGGATTAAAACGTCTTAGAAATTATATTAAACAAGTTGGTTTATATCAAAATAAAGCTGTATATATTATTCGAACTTCTTTTTTAATTCTATATAAATACCAAGGAAAGATTCCAAATAATCGTTCTGAATTAGAATCTTTGCCTGGTGTAGGTAGAAAATCATCTAATATTATTTTAAATATATTATTTAAAAAAAAAACTATTGCTGTAGATACACATGTTTTTAGAGTATCTAATCGTACTAATTTTGCTAAAGGAAAAAATACTAATGAAGTAGAAAGAAAATTAATCAAAGTAGTTCCAAATATTTTTAAAATACAAATTCATTCTTGGTTTGTGTTGCACGGTAGATATGTTTGCACTTCACGTCAATTTAAATGCAATATATGCATGATAAAAAAATTATGCGAATTTAATGGGAAAAAATATTAATATATTTTTTTATGGATATATAAGTGATTATTGTGAAAGTAATTTTACCTTTACCTATTAGACAATGTTTTACATATTTTATGTCTGATTTAATGTATCCTGTTATTGGAGGTCGAATAAAAGTTCCTTTTCATTCAAAAAGCATGATAGGTATCGTAGTTGCTTTTTATACAATACATGATATTAGTGGATTAAATTTTAAACATGTTACGTCATTAATTGATAGTAAATCGATTTATACTAATGTTGTTTTAGATCTTTTGATATGGATAAATAAAAACTATCATTGTCCTATTGGAAAATTATTTTTTTCTGTTCTACCTAAATTTTTAGCTAATGGTTATATTATAAAAAATAATTACATTACTCGATGGAGTATAACAAAAAAGGGTTTCGAATTAGATATTAATCAATTAAAAAACAAAAAAAAACAATTATATACAATTACATTTTTAAAAAAAAATAGTGTTTTAAGTACTGAGTTAAATAAATATTGTTTATCTAAGTTTATTTTGAAAAAATTGGAAAAACAAAAATTATGTAAAATAGACTTTAATTATCAATCAATTTTGCATAAAAAATATATTTTTGATTTTAAAAAAAAAATTTTTTTAAATAAAAAACTATTAATCGTTATTAATAATATTTTAGTTAAAAAAAATTTTTCATCTTGGTTGTTAACTAGAGTTAATTTATATGTAAAAGTTAAATTTTATTTAGGGTTGATTAGAGAAATATTACGTCGGGATTTACAGATTTTAATTTTAGTTCCTTATTTTAAATATATAAATGTTATTGCAACTTTTTTAAAAACATATTTTAACGTTAGCATTGGTACTATTCATTCACAATTAACTAATACTCAATATTTAAAAAATTGGATAAAAACACAAGAAGGAGAAAATTCTGTTATAATTGGAACAAATAATAGTGTTTTTTTGCCTTTCTTAAAATTAGGAATAATTATTGTTTTTGATGAGCATAGTTTAAATTATAAAAATATTAATGAATGCAGATATAATGCTAAAGATATAAGTATATTAAGGGCATACAAAGAAAATATACCTATAATTTTAGATTCAGAAACTCCTTCATTAAAAACACTTTATAATATTTTAAATAAAAAATGTTTTTATATTAAATTACATAAATACAACAAACCTAGTTTTAAAACTAATATTATTAATTTAAAAAAAGATAAAATTAAATTTGGTTTATCTTTAACATTAATAAATGAAATTAATAATAATTTTCAAAAAAAACAAGTTTTGTTGATTTTTAATAAATTTAGTTTATTTTTTTTTGTATTAAGTTGTGATAAATGTAATTGGATATTTGAATGTACTAGTTGTCATAATTATTTCGAAATAAATCAATATGATTATATTTTATTTTGTAAATTTTGTTTAATTAAAATAAAAAAACCAATTTTTTGTTATAATTGTGGTTCTTATTTTTTAAAAAGATTAATGATAAATATTGAGAGCATTAAAAATAAAATAAAAAATATTTTTCCAAAAAGACTTATGTTTTTTTTATTGAACAAAAAGAATGTTAATAAAGATATATTAAATACAAAAATTTTTAAATTTTTTAATACAGACCCTTATATTATTATTACGACAGAAGAGATAGTTCAAAATTATTTTTTCCCATATGTAAGACTAATAGGTTTAATTCGAATTGATAATCATTTTATGTCTTTTCAGTTTCGTGAAACAGAATATTTTGCACAATTTTATATTAATTTAAGTCAATTAATTAATAATAGGATAAAATTAATAAAAGTATTAATACAAACATCTCTATTTAATAATTCTGATCTAAAAAATATATGCTATAATGGATATTTTTCTTTTGCAAATAAAATGTTAAAAATTAGAAAACATTTTTTATTGCCTCCTTGGAGTTTTCAAAGTATTATTTATTGTAAAAGTGTAGACATTAATAACAATATTATTTTTTTAAATTTAATTCGTAAATTATTAAAAATAAAATCTAAAAAATATAATTCTTTTTTATGGTTAGTAGGTCCTACTTGTTGTTTTACAATAAATAATAATAAAAAAAATTATTATCAATTATTTGTTCAGTGTGCTTCGCGTTCTCTTCTTAAGCGTATATTAAATGAATCTATTTCTATAATAAATTTATTTTCTATTTCAAGAAAAGTAAAATGGTTTATAGATATTGATCCAAATTGAAAGGTTAATAATATTTTATTTAAAAAACAATTAATTATTTTTATTTTACTCGTTGAAGTTCGTATAAAAGTATCATAAAATAATGTTAAAAATTATAAATTGTTTTTAGCTTATAAGATTAATGTTTAAATTGAGGCTATTAATGAGTAAAGTTAATTTAATTGATAAATTACGTAATAGAGGTTTAATATCTTATATTACAAATGAAGATAATTTAAATAAACTTATTGAAAATAGTTCTATTTCTTTATATTGTGGTTTTGATCCAACAGATGACAGTTTGCATATAGGTCATCTTCTGCCTTTAATAATTTTAAAAAGATTTCAAATGGCAGGTCATAAACCAATCATATTAATAGGAGGAGCTACAAGCTTAATTGGTGATCCTAGTTTTAAAAAAAAAGAACGTATTTTTAATACTAATGATAATATTAGTAAATGGACAAAAAAAATTAGTAAGCAAATTTCTTGTTTTTTAGATTTTAATTCTGAGAGTAAGAGTGCTTTGTTATTAAATAACAACACATGGTTTAAGAAGATTAATATCTTATCATTTTTAAGAGATACAGGAAAATATTTTACAATTAATAAAATGATTAATCGAGCAGCAATTAAAAAACGTATTATTAGACCAGATCAAGGTATTTCATTTACAGAATTTTCTTATAATTTACTACAAGCATATGATTTTTTTATTTTAAATCAAAAATATCAAGTAGAATTACAAATTGGAGGAGCTGATCAATGGGGAAATATTTCTTCGGGAATGCATTTAATACATAAAAAATCTCAAAAAGAAGTATATGGTCTTACAACTCCTCTTCTTATGCAATCAAATGGAATGAAGTTTGGTAAAACAGAATCAGGAACTATTTGGTTAGATGCGAATAAAACTAGTCCTTATAAATTTTATCAGTTTTGGATGAATATAGAAGATTCTAATGTATATTATTTTTTAAAAATGTTCACTTTTATAAAAATCACAGAAATTAATAAAAGAGAACAGGAAAATTCTTTTAATAATCAAATTATAAAAGATAAAACTTTTCTTGCTAAGAGTATAACTTCTTTAGTACATGGAGAAGAACAATTATTAGCAGCAGAAAGAATTACATCATTTCTATTTTGTAAAAATATTGATGATATTAAAGAGTCTGATTTGCAACAATTAAGAAAAGACGGTATACCTTCAATTCAAGTATACAATATAAAAGACTTACAAGATGCATTAGTATTATCTTCATTATCAAAATCTCGAACTCAAGCTAAAAATATGATCATATCTAATTCTATATCTATTAATACTAAAAGAATAAGAAAAAATCATATTTTTAATAATAATGATAAATTATTTGGAAAGTTTACTTTGTTATCTAGAGGCAAAAAACATCATTCTTTATTATGTTGGTAGTTTATTTTCAATTTATTGCAAAACTTTCACCACAACCACAGAATTTATCTAATTTAGCGTTATGAAATTTAAAAACTGTATTAATGTTATTTTTCACAAAATCAATTTGAACACCTTCTAAAAATGGGATTTCTTGAGTAGATATATATATATAAACGTTTTTATAAAAAAATACTATTTCTTTTCTATCTTGTTTTATTATTTCTGAATTTTTTACTAATTTCATAGTATAACGAAATCCTGCACATCCTGATTTTTTTATTCCTAATCTTATTCCTTTATTATCAGAATCTAAATTAATTAAAAACAAAATTTGTTTTATAGCATTTTTAGTTATTGAAATACTTTTCCAATCATTTTTTTTAGGAATATAAGTGTTAATTTTATTGTTATTCATTGTATTCTCTTTGAAAAATATTTATAGAAATAAAAAGTAATTTTATTTTAAAATATATCTTATTTTAATAAAATTTTTTTATTTAAAAGAATATGTTTTTTATTAATTATTTTTATAAAATTTAATGTTATAATTGATTTTATATTTTTAATAAAATAAAACTATTTTATAAAATTAAATTCATTTTACAAGAAATAATTTTTAATATAAAAATATTGAGGTACAACAATTATATGCAAAATCCAAAAGAAAAAATGGATTTATCACAGTCTATTTTATCACTAATATTTATTATTTCTATAGGTGTAATAAGTTTTTTGATAATTCACCCATTTATATTAGGATTTTCTTGGGCTAGCATGATTGTAATTGCCACTTGGCCTCTTATGTTAAGAATACAAAATTTTTTGGGAGGCAAACGTTTTTTTGCTGTAATAATAATGATAGCAATTTTGTTGCTTTTATTTATTATCCCAGTATTTTTTTTAGTAAAAAGTTTAATTGCAACAAGTATACCTCTTATTCATTGGTTTAGTTCAAATACTCTAGAATTTCCGGAATTATCTTGGTTACAAGATATCCCTCTTGTTGGTAAAAAAATATTTACTAGTTATAAAGAATTATTAGATGGTGATGGAGGAGAATTAATTCGCGAGATAAGACCTTATATGGGTCGTACAACTGAATTTTTTATTATTCAAGCTAAAAATTGTGGACTTTTTTTTATACATTTAACACTAATGTTATTATTTAGCATATTATTCTATTGGAATGGTGAAAAAATTAGCAGTATTATTCGTTATTTTGCATTTCGACTTAGTAAAAAAAATGGAGACGCTATTGTTTTATTAGCTGCTCAAGCAATTAGAGCTGTTGCTTTAGGAGTAGTTGTAACTGCTTTTATTCAAGCTGTTTTATCTGGAATAGGATTATTCATTTCAGGGATACCTTATTCGGTATTATTAATGATAATAATTTTTTTTTCTTGTTTAATACAATTAGGACCACTACCTATTTTAATTCCATCAATCATATGGCTGTATTGGAATAACAATCCTACTTGGGGTACAATATTATTGATTTGGAGTTGTCTTGTATTTATACTTGACCATGTTCTTAGAGCGTTTTTTATACGTATAGGAGCCGATTTACCTATTTTGTTAATTTTATCTGGAGTGATTGGTGGTTTATTAGTTTTTGGAATAATTGGTTTGTTTATTGGTCCAGTAGTATTATTAATATTTTATCGTTTAATAATATCATGGATGTATGGTATTTCAATTTCATCTTTTTTAAAAAATACATCATTAAAATAAGGTTTTAATTAATCTAATAGCTACATAAGACTTTTAATTAAATATAATTTAAAATTATGATAATATATAAAAAATTGATTTTTTTAGATAATACTTAATAAATTTTTATCGTGATATAATAATATTTTTAAAAAAATTGAACTTCATCACATGTCCTGTTTAAAACTGCTTTCATATTAGTTAAAGTATACTGTTAAAATTCTTCTCCCTAATATTATTAAATTTTTTCTATTAAGTATTTTAAAAAAACTCTATTAGAGATAAGATTATGACTGACTAGTTTTTCGTGAGTGTTATCACATCTTGCTATTCTTTCCAGAATAAAAATTCATTTAGAGAAAAAAATGAAAAAAACAGATGAACTACGTACAATACGAATTGATCCATTAATAACTCCATCTGAACTGGCACAAAAATATGCTATTACTTCAGATATTATGGATACTGTTATCACAACAAGACAAAATATTGCTCGTATTCTGACTGGAGAAGATTTGCGATTACTTGTTGTAATAGGTCCATGTTCCGTTCATGATCCTGTTGCTGCAGTAGAATATGCACATCGATTATATGAATTACGAGTAAAATACAAAGATCGTCTTGAAATTATCATGCGTACATATTTTGAAAAACCAAGAACAGTTGTTGGATGGAAAGGATTAATTTCAGATCCAGATTTAAATGGTAGTTTTCGAGTTAACCATGGATTAGCGCTAGCCCGAAAATTATTATTAGATATTAATGCATTAGGAATGCCTGCTGCAACAGAATTTCTTGATATAGTTATAGGTCAGTTTATTGCAGATTTAATTAGTTGGGGAGCTATTGGAGCAAGAACAACTGAAAGTCAAATTCATAGAGAAATGGCTTCTGCTCTTTCTTGTCCAGTAGGTTTTAAAAATGGCACTGATGGAAATATAAAAATTGCAATTGATGCTATTCGCGCTGCAAAAGTCCGCCACTTGTTTTTAGCTCCTAATAAAAACGGACAGATGACAATTAATCATACTAGTGGAAATCCATATGGACATATAATTATGAGAGGAGGACGTTCTCCTAACTATCATTCTGAGGATGTTGATTTAGCAATACAATGTTTGCGCGAATTTAATTTATTTGAACGTTTAATGATAGATTTTAGTCATGGTAATTGTTTAAAAGACCATATTCGTCAAAAAAACGTCTCTAAATCTGTTTCCAATCAAATTTCTCGTGGTTCTCAAGCTATATTTGGTGTTATGATTGAAAGTTTTTTAGAAGAGGGTTTCCAAAAAGTAGTAGATAATCAAACAT
Source organism: Buchnera aphidicola (Artemisaphis artemisicola) (assembly GCF_005082365.1). Taxonomy (NCBI): domain Bacteria; kingdom Pseudomonadati; phylum Pseudomonadota; class Gammaproteobacteria; order Enterobacterales; family Erwiniaceae; genus Buchnera; species Buchnera aphidicola. The sequence continues at coordinate 127,164 of NZ_CP034900.1, forward strand.
TAATATATGGTAAATCAATTACCGATGCTTGTTTAAATTGGAAAGATAGTACTTTAATTATTCAACAATTAGCAGATGCTGTAGATACGCGTTTTTAATTTATATGCTAGTCAAAATAATTGACTAGCATTTTTAAAGATTTTAAAAATATTTTTATTAAGGATTTAAGAATGCCTGTAATAAGATTTTGTGATGGAAGTCAACAGGTCTATAAGAATTCTGTTCGATTAATAGAAGTTATTAAGCATTTACAACCAAATATAACAAAATCTATTATTGCTATTACTGTTAATAGTCATTTTTCAAACTTTAATACTTTAATTACAGAAGATTCTTTTGTAGAATTTATTAAGATCCAAGATAATAAAGCATTAAATGTTATTCGATATTCTTGCGCGCAACTTTTAAGTTATGCTGTAAAAAATATATGGCCACTTGCACAAATTTCTGAAAATAATATTACAAATAATGGTTTTTACTGTGATATAGATTTAAAAAACAAAATTACAGAAGAAGATTTTGTATTATTAGAAACTGATATGAAACGTCTTATTAAAAAAGAATATAATATATTACATCAATTAGTTTCTTATGATCAAGCCATTGAAATATTTCAAAAACGTTGTGAAAAGTATAAAATATCTTTAATAAATAAAAAAAATGATCCTAAAAAGAATATTGCTTTATATTATCATGAAAATTATGTAGATATTAATATAGGCATGCAAGTGTTAAATATAAAATTTTGTAAAAATTTTAAACTGCAAAAAATTGGAGGTGTTTATTGGGAAGGAAATAAAAAAAATAAGATGTTACAGCGTATTTATGGTACTGCTTGGTCTAATCAAAAAGAATTAGAAAAATATCTAAATTATTTAAAAGAATTAGAAAAAAGAGATCATAGAAAGATTGGTGTTTTCCTCGAATTATATCATATGCAAGAAGAATCTCCAGGAATGATTTTTTGGCATAATAAAGGTTGGATTATTTTTAATGAACTTGAGAATTTTGTTCGAAAAAAATTAAAAGAATATAAATATCAAGAAGTTAAAACTCCATTATTAATTGATAAATTAATATGGCAAAAAAGCGGGCATTGGGATAATTATAAAAATGCTATTTTCACAACACCATCAGAACATCGAGAATATTGCATTAAACCAATGAATTGTCCTGGTCATGTTCAAATTTTTAATAGTGAATTAAAATCTTATCGAGATTTGCCTATTCGAATAGCAGAATTTGGAAGTTGTCATCGTAATGAACCTTCAGGTTCATTGCATGGTCTTATGCGAGTACGTAATTTTACTCAAGATGATGCACATATTTTTTGCACGAGAGAACAAGTGCGTTCTGAAATTAACAATTGTATTAAAATGATATATGATTTATACAGTATATTTAATTTTAAAAAAATATTAGTTAAACTTTCTACTCGTCCAGAAAAACGTATTGGTACTGATTCTTTATGGGATCAGTCTGAAAAAGATTTATCTGATATGCTGATAGAAAATCATTTATCATTTCAATATCAATTAGGAGAAGGTGCTTTTTATGGACCGAAAATTGAATTTATTCTACAAGATTCTTTAGATCGAAATTGGCAATGTGGAACAATTCAACTTGATTTCTACTTACCATCACGTTTAAATTCATTTTATATTAATGAAAAGAACGAACGTAAAGTTCCTGTAATTATTCATCGGGCTATATTAGGTTCTATCGAACGTTTTATTGGTATATTAATTGAAGAATGTTCAGGAAATTTACCAACATGGTTATCTCCAATACAAGTCGTAATTATTAGTGTGCATAATATTGGTTTAGATTATATTAAGAAGTTAGTTAAAACTTTTTCTATTATCAACATTCGAATAGAATCTGATATAAGAAATGAAAAAATAGGCTTTAAAATTCGTGAACATACACTGCGTAAAATTCCTTATATACTAATTTGTGGAGAAAAAGAAATCAGCGCTAATAAGATATCTGTTCGAAATAGAAATGGAAATTGTTTTACAATGATTGATGTTGATGTTTTTATTAAAAAGTTACAAGAAGAAATTATTACTCGTAGCTTTTATCAAATGGAGGAATAAAGTATTAAAGGTGGAAAAAGAGTTCAATTAACACGTCCTAATCGAATAAATGGTGAAATCCGTGCTATTAAAGTTCGTCTTACAGGCGTTGAAGGAAATCAAATAGGTATAGTTCATTTACGTGAAGCCTTAGAAAAATCTGAGGAATTAGGTTTAGATTTAGTTGAAATAAGCCCGAATGCTGAACCTCCTGTTTGTCGTATTATGGATTATGGAAAATTTCTTTATGAAAAAAGCAAGTCTTCTAAGGAACAAAAAAAGAAACAAAAAATAATTCAGATAAAAGAAATTAAATTTCGTCCAGGAACAGACGAAGGTGATTATCAAGTAAAATTACGTAATTTAATACGTTTTTTAGAAGATGGAGATAAAGTTAAAATTACTTTAAGATTTAGAGGTCGAGAAATGGCACATCAAAAAATTGGTGTTGATGTGTTAAATAGAATTCAAAATGATTTAATTGAGTTAGCAAGTGTTGAATCATTCCCATCTAAAATTGAAGGTCGTCAAATGATAATGATTTTAGCTCCAAAAAAGAAACAGTGATCTTTACTAGATATTCTTCTGAATATATAAATTATTTTTAAATAATTTTTATATTTTTTTATAATTTAAATGAAATATTTTATGTCTAAAATTAAAACTTTAAAAAGTGCAGCAAAACGTTTTAAAAAAACTGCATCTGGTAAATTTAAGCGTAAGCAAGCAAATTTACGTCATATTTTAACAAAAAAAACAACAAATAAAAAACGTCATCTTCGTCCTAAGATTTTAGTATCTAAAGGAGATATAGATAAAGTTAAATCTTTTTTACCATATGCGTAAATCAACTTATTTGTTAAGATTTTACGAATAGGAGAGCATATATGGCTCGTATAAAACGTGGTGTAGTAGCTCATGCTCGTCATAAAAAAATTTTAAAACAAGCAAAAGGTTATTACGGAGCTCGTTCTCGTATTTACAGAGTAGCGTATCAGGCAGTAATTAAAGCAGGTCAGTATGCTTATCGTGATCGAAGACAACGTAAAAGACAATTCCGTCAATTATGGATTACTCGTATTAATGCAGCTGTGCGTCAAAGTCAAATGTCTTATAATAATTTTATTTTTGGTTTAAAAAAAGCATCGATTAACATTGATCGAAAAATATTGTCTGATATTGCTGTGTATGATATTTTTTCATTTAATATATTAGTTCAAAAAGCAAAAGAAGCTTTATTATAATAAAAAGATCTTAAAATATAAGAGGGGAAAATTACTCTCCCCTCCATTATTACTAATTCAAATAATCAAATCGAATATTTGATATTATTTTTTAAATTTCAACATATTAGTTGAAAATAAGCTTCCTTCATGGAAGCTTTTAGTATTTTAGATGTTATATAAAATATATATTAATAAAAATAAGACCATAAAATGTTAACTTTAAACAAATTGCTCAACATTATTAAAATAGATATAAAAAATTCAAAAAAAATAGAAGAATTAGATGAAATTCGTATTAAATATTTAGGGAAAAAAGGTATTTTAACTTCATATATAAAAAATTTAAAAAATTTTTCTTTTGAAGAAAAAAAAAAGTATAGTATTATGATTAATAAAATTAAAAAAGAAGTTATTCAAACAATTGATCAAAAAAATACAAAATTAACTAATCTTATTTTAGAAGAACGTATTAAAAAAGAACATATTGATATCTCTCTTCCTGGACGTCGCATCAAGAATGGTGTTTTGCACCCTATAACATATACTATTAATTCTATAGTAAATTTTTTTTTAAAATTAGGATTTCAATCATTAAATAGTCCTGAAATAGAAGACGAATATCATAATTTTGATGCTTTAAATATTCCTAAAAACCATCCAGCTAGGAATAGTCAAGATACTTTTTGGCTTGATAATAATCGTTTATTAAGAACCCAAACTTCAAATATGCAAATTCGAATTCTGAAAAAAGAAAAACCTCCCATTAGAATAATTTTTCCTGGCAAAGTATATCGTAATGATTATGATTCTACACATACACCTATGTTTCATCAGATCGAAGGTTTAATAGTAGATAAAAATATTAACTTTTCTCATTTAAAATGGATTATATATAATTTTTTATATGATTTTTTTGGAAAAGAAATTTCTATTAAATTTCGTCCATCTTATTTTCCTTTCACTGTACCTTCTGCAGAAGTAGATATTATTAATCATAAAGGAAAACCTTTAGAAGTATTAGGATGTGGTATGGTTCATCCTAATGTTTTAAAAAATGTTGGTATCAATCCAAAAATTTATTCTGCTTGTGCTTTTGGCATGGGAATTGAACGTATTATAATGTTACGTTATGATATTTCTGATCTTCGATCTTTTTTTGAAAATGATATAAGGTTTTTAAAACAATTCAAATATAATTAGTGAGATACAATGAAATTCAGTGAAAAATGGTTACGTGAATGGATAGATTTAAAAGTTGAAAGTCATGTTTTATATGACCAAATTTCTAGTGCTGGTATTGAAGTTGAGTCAATAGAAAAATTTAAACCTGTGTTAAATGGAGTTGTAGTTGGCAAAATAATAAAATGTATTACGCATTCTCAATCTGATAAATTAAAAATAATAAAAGTAGATATAGGTATAAAAAAATTATTAAATATTGTATGTGGAGCGTCTAATTGTCGTAATGGGATAAAGGTTGCAGTTGCTACTATTGGATCTTTATTAAAAAAAAATATAAAAATTGATATCAAATTTATAAAAGGAGAATTATCTGAAGGAATGTTATGTTCTTATTTTGATTTAGGCATGTTTTATAGCAATAAAGTTATTGAATTAACTCATGAAATTCCTTTAGGAACTAGTATTAATAATTGTTCATTATTACAAGATAATATCATTAAAGTTTCTATTACATCTAATCGTCCAGATGGTTTAAGTATTTTAGGAATATCACGTAATATAGCTGCTATTAATAATTTTAGACAAGTTACTTTAAAACAAAAAATCATTCCTGCAGTAATTCAAAGAAAAATTAAAATCAATATTCAATCTGAAAAAAAATGCATTCGTTATTCAGGAAGAATTATAGAAAATATCAATGTAAATGTTGATACTCCTGATTGGATGAAAAAAAAATTATTTTTTTCTGATATGTTATCAGAAAATATAATTACTAATATTATTAACTATGTATTAATTGAATTTGGTCAGCCATTAAATGCATTAGACTCAGATTATATTTTGGAAAAAAATATTATAGTTCGTATGGCAAAAGATTATGAAAACATAGTTTTACAAGATAATACTCAGATAACTTTAAATAAAAATATATTAGTTTTTTCTGATAGAAAAAAAATATTATCTCTTCCTGGAAATATAAATTCTCATCATGTTGATATTAATAAAAACACTAAAAATATTTTTTTAAATGCGTATTTAATTAAAAAAGGTTCAATGTTTGATATTTTTAAACTTGTTAATAATAATAAGATATTAGAATATTACAATTATGGGATTGATCCATTAAAGCAATTTGATGCCATTGAGTATGCAACTGATTTAATTATAAAAATCTGTGGAGGAATTCCTGGTCCAATTAACACTAAAGATATTAATTCATTTATTTTTTATAATAACAAAACAATAAGGTTGAATCATAAAGTACTAAATAAAAAAATTGGGTTTTTTATTCATGAAAATATTATTTCAAAAATTTTATATAATCTTGATTATCAGTTGACTTTTACAAAAACTTTTTGGGATGTTGTGCCTCCTAGTTGGAGATTCGATATATTAATTGAAGAAGACGTAATTAGTGATATAATTCGAATATATGGATATAATAATATAAGTTTAACTCCGTTACAAGAAAACTTAAATATCATCAAAAAAAATAAATCAGTAGATTTTTTGTTAAGCAGATCTACTACTATATTGGTAAATAAAGGTTATTATGAAGCAATAAATTATGGCTTCATAGATCCTAAAATATGTAATATAATTTTTCCAAATGAAGAAAAAATATTATTATCTAATCCTATTTCTCAAGATATGTCTTGTATGCGTTCATCTCTATGGCCTGGTTTACTTAAAAATATTTCATATAATAAAAATCGTCAGCAACAAAGTATTCGTTTTTTTGAAAGCGGATTTTGTTTCTCTATAGATAAGGAAGAAACTCTTGGTATAAGACAAGATATGTTTTTATCTGGAGTTATAAGTGGAAATTTCATTGAAGAAAATTGGCATGATAAAACAAGAAAAGTAGATTTTTATGATTTAAAAGGAGATTTAGAATCTGTTTTAGAATCAATATGTGATATTAATAATATAGAATTTCAACGTAAATTGGTTTCTGGATTGCATCCTGAACAAAGCGCTGCAATATATCTAAAAAATAATTATATTGGTAGTATTGGTGCAATTGATCCTAGATTAGAAAAAAAACTAAATGTGAATAGTGCTACTTTTTTATTTGAAATATCTTTTAAGAATTTTTTAAATATTAAACCATTAAAAATTAAAGAAATTTCAAAGTTTCCTACTATTCGAAGAGATATTGCAATATTGATTGCAGAAGATATTCCAGCTTATGCTATTATTAAAAAATGTAAAAAATTTTTTACAAACAAAAAAGTAGAAATTAATTTATTTGATGTATATTCTTGTAAAGAATTTGCTAGTCAGAAAAAAAGTTTAGGTATTAGTTTTATTTTTCAGGACGAAAAAAAAACTTTACAAGATAACGAAATTGATTTAATGATGAATGATTGTATAAAAACATTAAAGGAAAAATTTCAAGTTATCTTAAGGAAATAAGCTTATGGTTCTTACAAAATCTGAAATTTTAGAAAATTTATTCGAAAAATTGCAATTAACTAAACAAGAATTAAAAAAATTTGTAGACTTTTTTTTTGAAGAAGTTAGAAAGTCTTTAGAAAAAGGAGAAGATGTTAAATTGTCTGGATTTGGAAACTTTCAAATAAAAAACAAGAAAGCTCGTCCTGGAAGAAATCCAAAAACAGGAGAAAATATTCTCATAACAGCTAGAAGAGTAGTTACTTTTAAAGCTGGTCGAAAACTCAAAAGTAGAATTGATTATTATTATTTAAAAAAAAAATAACATCTAATTTTATTAGAATTTTTTAAATTTTTTACAAGAAATAAAATATGCGAATTTCTGATTTTTCTTTTAATTTACCAAAATCACTTATATCTTTTTATCCTTATCTTATTCGAAGTCAATGTCGTTTAATGATTGTAGATGGAAATACTCATAAATTATCTCATAAATATTTTTTTAATATTATTGATGAAATTAATTCTGGTGATTTACTAATTTTGAATGATACAAAAGTGATTCCTGCTCGATGTTTTGGATATAAAAATAGTGGAGGTAAAATTGAAATTTTAGTTGAACGAATATTAGATTTTAATAAAATTTTAGTAACTATTAAAAATAGAAAAAATATTAACATTGGAACAAATATTTTTTTTGGATATAAAAAGAAAATTATGAGTTCTATTATCGATTATAAAAATTCTTTTTTTACAATTTTATTTCATAATCAAATTAATTCAGCTATTGATATTATTAATACTATTGGAGAAATTCCTTTACCTCCTTATATCAAAAGATTTAAAAATACATTAGATACAGATTTCTACCAAACTGTTTATAAAAAAAAAATAGGTTCTATTGCAGCACCTACTGCTGGACTGCATTTTGATTTACCTTTATTAGATGATTTACGTAATAAAGGTGTAAATATTGACTATATTACTCTTCATATAGGCTCTGGAACTTTTCAACCTATTAAAACTATTAAAATTGAAGATCATATTATGCATTCTGAATTAGTTGAAGTTTCTTCTTTTTTGATACAAAAAATTAAATCTTGCAAAAAACAAGGTGGTCGCATTATTGCAGTTGGAACTAGTACACTGAGAGCTTTAGAAAGCGCTTATAATTCATCCGCTTGGAATAAAAATAAAAATTTTATAAGCGATACTGATATTTTTATATATCCTGGTTACAAACATAATGTTGTTGATGCATTAATTACAAATTTTCATTTTCCTCAATCAACATTAATTATGTTAGTAGCTTCTTTTGTCGGTTATAAAAAAACTATGAATGCTTATCATGAAGCAATAAAGCATAAATATCGTTTTTTTAGTTATGGCGATGCAATGTATATTACTTTTAATAAACATGCTTCATATGAAAAGGTAGTTGCTTAATTTTTAAAATAAATCTTATCAATTATTTTATAAAAAATATGAGAAAAAAATGAATTTTAAAGTTTTACATCAAGATGGAAATGCTAGATATGGTGAATTTTATTTTAATAAAAAAATAATAGCAACTCCTATTTTTATGCCTGTAGGAACTTATGGTGCAATACGCAGTATTAGTACAGAAGAACTTAAAAATACAGGAAGTAAAATTATTTTAGCTAATGCATTTCATTTGCATTTACGTCCTGGAGAAGAAATTATTCAATTACATGGCGGTTTACATAATTTCATGAACTGGTCAGGACCTATTCTTACTGATTCTGGAGGATTTCAGATTTTTAGTCTTTCAAATTTTTGTAAAGTTAATGAAGAAGGAGTCCTTTTTAAAAATTATATTAATGGTGAAAAAATTTTTTTAACTCCCAAACTTTCTATAAAAATTCAATCAATTTTAGGTTCTAATATTGTTATGATTTTTGATCAATGTATTGCATACAATCATAATTGGGAAAAAACCAAAATAGCAATGGAACGTTCTCTAAATTGGGCTAAAAAAAGTCGTTTATACTTTGATTTATATAATAATAATAAAAATTTATTATTTGGCATAATTCAAGGAGGAATTTACCGATCTTTACGTGATACATCACTTAAAGAATTAATAAAAATAAATTTTGATGGATATGCATTAGGAGGTTTGGCTGTTGGTGAATCAAAAGAAGAAATGTATTCATTATTAGAACATATTTGTCCTCAGATACCAAATAATAAACCTCGTTATTTAATGGGAGTAGGCAAACCGGAAGATTTAGTTGAAGCAGTAAGTCGAGGTATAGATATGTTTGATTGTGTTATGCCAACTCGTAATGCTAGAAATGGTTATTTGTTTGTTACAAATGGTATAATTAAAATTAGGAATAAAAAATATAAAACAGATTTATCTGTTTTAGACGAAACTTGTACTTGTTATACTTGTCAACATTATACTCGTTCTTATTTGTATCATTTGCATTCTTGTAATGAAATTTTGGGAGCTCGTTTAAATACAATACATAATATACACTATTATCAAACATTAATGTTTAACATACGAACATCAATTAAAAACAATACATTTAATCAATTTATTTTGAATTTTTATAATCAAAAAAAAAATAGTGATTTTAAAAATAATTTTAAGGAAATATAAATAATGAGTTTTTTTATTCAAAATTCTTATGCTGCAATAAATACATCTTCAGAATCTGGTAATTCATATTCTTTGATATTTATGTTAATAATATTTTTATTAATTTTTTATTTTGTTCTTTTTCGTCCTCAACAAAAAAAAGATAAAGAACATAAAAATCTTATGAATTCTCTTGTTGTAGGAGATGAAGTCATAACAACTAGTGGTTTATTAGGAAAAATAAAGAAAATCACAAAAAATGGATATATTTTACTACAACTAAGTGACACAACAGAAGTTTTCATAAAAAAAGATTTTATAGCATCATCTTTGCCTAAAGGAACTTTAAAATCTTTATAATATATTTAAATTTGTATTGAATAAAAATTAATATAAATAAGAAAAATTAGTGATTTTAAAAAAAAATTTTTTTAATTCATATAATAAAAGTAAGCGATTGATGCGTATTTCAGAGTTACAATCATATATTGTAACTTTATCAAAAAAATTACATATTGGTTTCTCAAGATCTATTATTTTGAGTAAAATTTCTTTATATTTTTTTTCTTTAAACAAATCTTTTGTGTCAGTATGTAATTTTTTAAGTTTGTTAAATAATATAATTTCTTCTGTTGTTTTCATTATTGCAAGATTAATATCTCCATTGATTTCTTTATTTTCTTTCTTTAATATATTAGAAATTCTTTTTATAGACAATAAAATTTTTTTTGAATGCTTTGATTGCTTAAAAAAAGATATATCTTGTATTTTTTTATTGATATCTATTAAATTTGTTGAGTTATATGATAAAACTGAATTAATAATATTTATACAAAAACCTTTTTCTTGATACCAATTTGATATTCTTGCTATAAAAAATTCTATAATTTTATCACATAATATTGAATTATTAGTATTTTTTTTATCATATAGATAAAGACTTTGATTAAATAAATCCTTTAAATCTAATTGTATATTTTTTTTGATAATAATACGAATTATTCCTATAGCCAAACGTCTTAATGCAAAAGGATCTTTATTCGATTTGGGAATATTCCCGATGTAAAACATTCCTGATAAAGTATCTGCTTTATCAGAAATAGATAATAAACAACCTATAGAAGTAGATGGAATTTTATCACCTGAAAAAGACGGTAAATACTGCTCTTTTAGAGCAATAGCAACATTTTTATTTTCTTTATCTTTTAAGGCGTAATACATGCCCATAGTACCTTGTAGTTCTGGGAATTCACATACTGCATTGGTGACAAGATCGCATTTTGATAAAAGTGCAGCTCTAATTACATCTTGTTTATTAATATTTTTGTATTGAGACATCCATGATACAAGAAATTTAAGACGTAATGTCTTATCGTGTAATGAACCTAAATGATTTTGAAATAATACTTTTTTTAAAGATACAAAATAATTTGCTAATTTTATTTTTTTATCATTTTTTAAAAAAAATTCTGCATCTGAAAGTCGTGCATGCATAACTTTTTCATTTCCTATAATAATTTGTTTAGGATACTTTGAATTAATATTAGAAATAAAAATAAAATATGGAATTAAATCTTTTTTAAAATTATATATTGGAAAACATTTTTGTTGTTTTTCTATAATATATATTAATACTTCTTTGGGTATTTTAAGAAATTTTTTTTGAAAAGTAGCTAAAAGTATTGTTGGTGATTCTACTAAAGAAGTTACTTCTTCAATCAAAAAATCGTTAATTTTTATAAAACCATTAATTTTTTTTACTGCCTCTTGCATTTGATTAATGATGCTTTCTTTTCGCATTTTATAATCAGCAATTATTTGATATTTCTTAAAAAGAATGGATGGATATTCTTCTGCATTTTTAATTTTTATTTTTTTGTTAATTGAAGAAATATGACTTTGAAGTAAATTATTAGAAGATATATTAAATATCTTTCCTTTAATAATTTGTTTATCTAATAATATGACTATATTACGAATAGGACGTAAAAATATTTTATTCTCTATTTCCCATCTCATAGATTTTTCTATAGAAATGTTTTTTAATATTAATTCAGTTATTTTAGGAAGTAATAGCTCTATTTTTTCTTGTTTTTCTATTTTTTGATAGAACAACCATGAACCTTTTTCAGTTTTTATATGAGAGGCTTCATTTATATTAATACCACACTTTTGCGCCCAATAAATAGCTGCTTTTGTTGGTGAATTATTTTGATAATACGCGTTTTTTAAAGATGGCCCCTTTTTGTTGATTTCTATAAATCTATCTTTTGTATCTAGTGCTATAATTTTTAATGCGAGTCTTCTTGGAGTAGAAAAAGAATGTGTTTCTTTATATTCAATATTATAAGACTTTAATATCTTAATAAAATTATTATGGAAATTTAAGGATATTTTATACGCTAATTTAGCAGGTAATTCTTCAGTACCTATTTCAATCAAAAGATTTTTTTTTGTCATTTTTTTCTCGTTTTTTTGGAAATGATGGAAAACTTAAATTTTTTCTATAATTTAAGTATTCTTTTGCAATTTGAGTTGTTAATTTACGAATACGTAATATATAATTTTGACGTTCGTTTGAAGATATAACTTTTCTTGCATCTAATAAGTTAAAAATATGATTTGCTTGTAATGTTTTTTCATATGAAACTAACAATAATGGTTCTTTTAAATTTATTAATTTTTTTGCTTCTATTTCATATAATTCAAAAGAACTAAATAAAAAATCAATATTAGAATATTTAAAATTATATTTTGATTGTTCAATTTCATCTTGTTGAAAAATATCACCATAAGTAATTTTATAATGTTGATTTTTATTCCAGATAAGATCATATACTTTTGATTTATTTTGCATATGCATAGCAATTCGTTCTAAACCATAGGTTATTTCTACAGTTACAGGATTGCATTCTAATCCACCTACTTGTTGAAAATAAGTAAATTGAGTAATTTCCATGCCGTTTAACCATACTTCCCAACCAATTCCCCAAGCTCCTAAAGTAGGATTTTCCCAATTATCTTCTACAAAACGTATATCATGTATTGATTGATCAATATTTAATAAATTTAGTGAATCTAAATAAATATTTTGAATGTTTTTAGGAGAAGGTTTTACAATAACTTGAAATTGATAGTAATGCTGTAAACGATTAGGATTTTTAGCATATCTTCCATCCGAAGGACGACGACAAGATTGTACATATGCTGCGCTAATTGGTTCGGGGCCAATTGTACCAAAAAAGGTTCTATTATGAAATGTACCAGCTCCTACTGGTAAATCTAATGGCTGAAAAATAGTACATCCTTGTTTTAACCAGTATGTTTCTAAAGTTAAAATTAAATTATAGAAAGTATTATGATAATTTTTCATGTAAGAACCAGAAAAGATAATAAAAGATATATTTTATATTTTTTATAATTTTATGTAATAATAAGTTTATATATTTTTTTTGTATTAATTTTAAATTTATAATTAATAATTTTATATATATATTGTAATTATTTAAATGTTGTAAAAATAGATATCCAAACATATTTATTATAGAAATTAAAAAAATGATAAAAGAAATTAGTCAAGAAGCTAGTTTAGCATATAATGAACTATTAAAAAAAAATTTAGAGAATCCTATTCTCAAAGAATACAATGATATAAATGAAAAAGAAAGAGAATTATTAATTACTGAATATGTATCTAAAATTATGATCTTACTTAATTTAGATTTAATGGATCAGAGTTTAAAAGATACACCTATTCGTATATCAAAAATGTATATTAATGAGATTTTTTCAGGTTTAAATTATAAAAATTTTCCAAAAATTACATTTATAAAAAATAAAATGAGAATTAAAGAAATGATTATAATTAAAAACATAGTATTAATTAGTACTTGTGAACATCATTTTATAACTATGAATGGACATGCTACTATTGCATATATTCCTAAAAATAAAATCATAGGATTATCTAAAATAAATAGAATTGTTCAATTTTATGCTAAACGACCTCAAATACAAGAACGTTTAACCAAACAAATATCAATCGTATTAGAAGTTTTGCTCGAAACAAAAAACATTGCAATTATTATAAAAATGGATCATTTTTGTGTTAAAGCACGTGGTGTTTGTGATGTAAATAGCCAAACCATTACTTCTTCTGTATCTGGTTTATTTGAATCTGATAAAAACATTTATAATAAATTTTTTATGCAAAAAAATGTTTAATTATGAATTAAATATATTATTTTTTTTAGTTGATTAAAATATATTTTCTCAGTATTATACTAATTTTAAAATAAAGATTTATAGTTATGTTTTTTAATAAATAAAAAATTTTTTAATAATTTTTAGTTATATTCTTGTATAATTCTTTTTTAATTTTTTTATTATCTATTTAAATATATTTAAAAAAATTTAAAATAGAAATAAAATTTTTATAGGAAAAATAAAAAATGAATTATATCGGAGCACATGTTAGTTCTTCTGGTGGTTTAGAGAAAACAGTTTTACGTGCTATTGCAATCAACGCAACAGCATTTTCTTTTTTTACTAAAAATCAACTTCAATGGTTTTCTCCGCCATTAATGAAACAAAAAATAGATAATTTTAAATTATCTTGTATTAAATATAAATTTACACCTCAACAAATTTTACCTCATAGTAGTTATTTAATAAATTTAGGCCACCCTATTGATAGTTTGTTAGAAAAATCTCGTATTGCTTTTATTAATGAAATTAATCGTTGCGATGACTTAGGTTTAGTTTTTTTAAATTTTCATCCAGGTAGTCACTTAAATAAAATTACTGAGACTAATTGTTTGTTAAGAATTTCTAAATCCATTAATATTGCTTTAAAAAATACCAAGAACGTAACTTTAGTAATAGAAAATACTGCAGGACAAGGAACTAATGTTGGATATTGTTTTGAACATTTATCAAAAATTATAAAAAATGTTTATGATCAATCTAGAATTGGAGTGTGTATTGACACTTGTCATTTATTTGTATCAGGTTATGATCTGCGTAGTGTTCAAGATTGCGAATATATGTTTGAAAAATTTAACAATTTAATAGGACTAAAATATTTAAAAGGTATTCATTTAAATGATTCAAAAAAGAAAATTAATAGTCGAGTTGATCGACATGAAAGTTTAGGATTAGGAGAAATAGGCGAAATAGCTTTTGAATGGATTATAAATAATATAAACTTTAACAATATTCCTATGATTTTAGAAACATCGAATCCTAAAATATGGAAAGAAGAAATTATTTGGTTAAGATCAAAAAAAATAGTTCAATAAATTCATTTTATTAAAAAGGTTTAAACATGTTAGAAATTAAAGCAGAAAAAAGAATAGAAAAAGGAAAAAGTTTTAGTAGAAGATTAAGAATCAACAATAAATTTCCAGGAGTTTTATATGGTGTAAATAAAAATATTATGTTATTAACATTAGATCATAATATAATTTTTAATTTACAAAAAAAAATAGAATTTTATAAAGAAAATTTATTTTTGCTTGTTGAAAATCATAAATATATTGTAAAAGTGCAAGCCGTTCAAAGACATCCGTTTAAATTGAAATTATTACATATTGACTTTTTATATATTTAATAGTGATGGTATAAAATATTTTCATCATAATAATTATATGAAAATATTTTTTAGATTTTTTTAAAATAATATAGTGAAAAAAATTTTTCTAAAAATCAACATTGTAGGATGAAACTGTATAGCAATTAGACTGAATATTCCAGAGAGAGTTGTTAATATCGCTAGCCATCCAATTTTTTTCTGAGTAAAAAAAGAAGAAGTTTTTATTTTGTTCTTTTTTATTTTCCACCATTTTGATGTTAACCATATTCCGAGCCATATTAAAATTGAAATTAATAATAATAACCATTTAAAATAATTATTTTCAGTATTTTGTGGTATATTTATGGTAATGCCTGTGACTATACCAGGAAAAAAATATACTGGAGGCCATAGTATACATCCTATGATACTAGGAAAAATAAACTTATTTAAAGGCAGTTTTAACATTCCTGAAACCATAGGTATTAGAGGTCTAGTTGGTCCAATAAATCTTCCAACAATAATAGTCATTATACTATGTTTGTGTAATACAGATTGCACTCTATTAAATAGAGATTGATTTTTTTTTAAAAATTTTAAATTATAAAGCCAATTTTTAAAATACAAACCAATATAATATGAGATCCAGTCTCCTAGTAAACAACCTACTGTTCCGGAAATCCAAGCAGGATAAAATGATAATCTTCCATCTCCTATGAATGTACCTAACATAGTCATTAAAATAATTCCAGGAAGCAATAATCCAACGAAAGCAAGAGATTCTAAAAAAGAAATAATACCGACTACTAATAGCGCATAAGTTAAAGATTCTGTTATAAAAGATGTTATCCAAGATTCCATAAATTCTCTATTGATATATTAAAAAAATTTTATGTATATATTTTATACTTTATATTTTTTTTTAAATAACCTCAAGAAAAATATTTGAAATTTATTTTAATTATGTAAAAATTTTTGTATTAAACCCTATTAAAAAAGAAGAATTTTAATGAAATTATTTATATTTATAATATTTTATATATTTAGTAGTATTTTTTACGTTTTTGCAGATACAAAAGAAAAAAAAATAGACAATATTGTAGCAATTGTCAATGATCAAATTATATTAAATAGTGATGTAGATCAAGCTCTTTCCCTTTTTAAAAATCAAGGTAAAAAATTAACAGTTCCTTGGAAGTTAGATTTTTTTAAAGATAAAATTATTGAAAAATTAATTATAGATTCTTTAATATTACAAGAAGCAAATAAAAAACAAATTAGAATTACTAAAGAACAAGTAAATAATGTTATTAAAAATATTGCTTTAGAACATAATATGACTCTTCGTAATTTTAAAAATTATATTTTATTTAACGATCCTCATCATTATATTTCTTACAAAGATTATTTTAAAAACATCGAAAAATTATTAAAAATAAAAATAATTCAAGATTATGAACTTCGTAAACGTATCAAAATTTCAGAGAAAGAAATAAATGTTCTTTTTAAAAAACTTATTCAAGATGAAAAAAAATTCGAAAAAATCAATTTAAGTTATATTTTAATAAAAAAACATTCTAATGATATTATGCATGATAAAAAAATATTATCAAAAAATATTATAAATAAAATTAATCAGGGCTATGATTTTGATAAAATATATATAGAATGTAAAAAAAATAAAAATGTTTTTTCAGCAAAAAAAATGTTTTGGATGTATTTTAAAGATTTTCAAAATAATTTTTCTGAAACTTTAAAAGTTTTTAAAAAAGGTCAAATTTTAGGACCTATTTTAGGAAAAAAAGGATTTTATATATTTAAAATCAATGATATTAAAAATAATAAAAACATTATTACTGAATTTTATATACAACATTTATTAATTAAACCTTCTATTACTTTAACAAATTCAGAATCAAAAAAATATATTTTTAATATATATAAAAATATCAAAAAAGAAGTTTATACTTTTGATTATGCTGTAAAAAATTTTTCTCATGATATATATTCATCTCAAAAAAAAGGTGATTTAGAATGGATTTCAACAGAGTTATTTAATGCTGAATTTAACAAAGAACTATCATATTTAAATAAATATGAAATCAGTAAACCTATTAAATCTAATTTTGGATGGCATATAGTTAGATTATTAAGAAAACGTATAGTAGATAAAATTTATAATTTAAAAAAACAAGAGGCTTATAATATATTATTAGAAAAAAAAATGATAACAGAAAAATATAATTGGATAAAAGATCTTAAAAATTCTTCTTATATAAAAATTTTAAGATCATAATATATTTTATTAAATAACATTTAAAATAATTATAAATTCATGAGTATAAAGAATTTTTATAAATATTTCCCCCTAAAACAATATGGACAAAATTTCCTTATTAATAAAAATGTAATAAATGATATTATTAAAATAATTAATCCCCAAAAACATCAAATATTAGTAGAAATTGGACCAGGATTGGCAGCATTAACAAAACCAATTTGTCAATTTTTAGAAGAATTAATTGTTATTGAAATAGATGTTTGTTTAGTTGATTTATTAAAAAAATATTTTTTTTGTTCAAAAATAAAAATTTTTCATCAAGATGCTTTAAATTTTGATTATAAGAAATTATATTTTAAAAAAAATAAACTTATTCGTGTTTTCGGAAATTTACCATATAATATTTCTACATCTTTAATTCTTTATTTATTTAAACAGATAGAAGCAATTGAAGATATGAATTTTATGTTACAAAAAGAAGTTGCTGAGAGATTAGTAGCATCACCAGGTAATAAATCTTATGGTCGCTTAAGCATAATTTCACAATATTACTGTAAAATTAAAATATTATTACATATTACACCTGAAAATTTTCAACCAATTCCTAAAGTTCACTCAGTTTTTATTAATTTAACCCCTCATAAAAACTTTCTTTATTTTGTTTATGATGTAAATATTCTTAGTCGTATTACAAAAATAGCATTTCAAAATAGAAGAAAAATTATACGTCATAGTTTAAAAACTTTATTTTCTGAAAAAGAATTAATTGAATTAAAAATTAATCCTAAGTTTAGAGCTGAAAATATTTCTATTATTGAGTATTGTCGATTATCTAATTATTTATATAAAAAATTTAATAACTTAAAAAAAAATTAATATTAAATTTCAAATTTCAAAGGAAAATATCATATGAGTACATATTTTACTAGTGATGTTCACGGATGTTATAAAGAATTTAAAATGCTTTTAGAAAAAGTATCTTTTAATTATAAAAAAGATTATTTATGGATCGCAGGGGATTTAGTTTCTCGTGGTCCTGATTCACTTAAAGTTTTAAGATATGTGTATTCTTTAAAAGATCGAGTTAAAATAGTACTTGGAAATCATGATATTAATTTAATTGCAGTTCATGCTGGTATTAAACAAAATAAGAAAGAAAATAATTTTGATGAATTTTTATCAGCATCAGATAGTTTTAAATTGATAAAATGGTTACGATGTCAATCAATTTTTAAAATTGATGAAACGCATAAAATTATTATGTCTCATGCTGGCATTAGTCCTCAATGGAATGTTAATATAGCCAAAACATGCGCATTAGAAATTGCAGAGTTTTTATCAAATAAAAATTATGATTTATTTTTAGAAGTTATTTATTATAATAATAATATAGATTTTTGGCAATCTAATTTAAATAGATTAAATCGATTAAAATATGCTATGAATAGTTTTACAAGAATGAGATATTGTTATCCTGACGGTCGATTGAATATGTTTTTTAAAGAATCTCCAAATTTAATTAAATATCCTTTACAACCGTGGTTTGCTATTCCTTGTAAAATTCCCCAAGAGTATTCTATTTTTTTTGGACATTGGTCTTCTTTGAAAGGGACTTATGTGCCAAAACCTTTTTTTGCACTAGATTCTGGTTGTTGTTGGGGAGGAGAATTAAGCATGTTTCGATGGGAAGATAAAAAATGGTTTTCCCAGTCTTTTTTGAAGAGATAATAATTTCTCTTTAAATTTTTTATTTTTAATTATTGTAAATTCATTTTATCGTGATAAAATTTCAAACTTATAGTTATAGGGATTTTTTTTGTTTTTAGAAACCTTTTTTGTAAATAATTTTTTCCAAGATGGGTATAATTGATATTTAGGAAAATAAGCATCACCAATTAAATTAATATCTATATGAGTTAAATATAATTTATTAGCATAAAACAACATTTGCTTATATATCTTAGCTCCACCAATAACCATAATTTCTTGATTAGATTGTGATAAAATTATTGCATTATGTATTGAATTAGTCCAAATCACACCTTTTTTTTTTATTTTATTACTACTAATCACAATATTTGTACGCATTGATAAAGGTTTTTCTCCAATTGATTCCCAGGTTAAACGACCCATTATTATGTTTTTTTTTATTGTATTGTTTTTAAACCATTTCAAATCTTCTGGAAGATACCAAGGTATTTTGTTTTTATATCCAATAACTAAGTTATTAGATATAGCAGCAATTAAACTTATATTCATATTTATATATTTATATTTAAGTTGTAATCAAAATTTTCATGGGAATTATAAATATGTTTTACAACATATTTATAAAATTTTTTAAATTTATTGTATTTTTTTATGTATTTTTTGAAGAGATCTTACTGTTTTTGTTGGATTTTCATTTAATGCCATTACTGTTGCAAATGCACCATTTAAAGTAGTATCATAATGAACTTTATATTGAAGAGCACTATAACATATTAACTTCGAATCTTTTATTCCTTGATAACATGATATAGTATTAATAATATAAGAATATTCTCCGTTTTTTAAACGATCTTGTATATGCGGACGTCCTTCATGCACTTTATTAACTAATCTAGATGAAATTCCAAATTTTTTTAAAGCTATTGCTGTTCCTTTAGTAGCATCTATTTTAAATCCTAGTTTTTTTAATTGAATTACTAAATTTTTAATATTTTTTTTATCATCATCTCTTACTGAAATAAGGACTCGACCTGATTTGGTCATATTTGTATTAGCGCCTAACATGGC
This sequence comes from Buchnera aphidicola (Artemisaphis artemisicola), assembly GCF_005082365.1. Lineage (NCBI taxonomy): Bacteria > Pseudomonadati > Pseudomonadota > Gammaproteobacteria > Enterobacterales > Erwiniaceae > Buchnera > Buchnera aphidicola. Next base: position 147,289 of record NZ_CP034900.1, read on the forward strand.
TTTAGAAAAAGCTTCTGAAAAATTTTTTCCAATACCCATTACTTCTCCAGTAGAACGCATTTCTGGACCTAATATAGGATTGATTCCTGGGAATTTATCGAAAGGAAGAACTGCTTCTTTTACTGAGAAATATGGTGGAATTATTTCAGTTTGAAAACCTTGTTCTAATAGTTTTTGACCACACATTACTCGTACAGATATTTTTGCTAATGCAAGACCAGTTGCTTTTGAAACAAATGGAACTGTTCGTGCTGCTCTTGGATTTACTTCTATAATATAAATAATATTGTTTTTAATAGCAAATTGTACGTTCATTAATCCTTTTACAGATAGTTTAAAAGCTAATTGTGTTACTTGTTCTCTAATTTTGTTTAGAATGTCATTAGTTAAGGTATAAGCTGGTAAAGAACATGCAGAATCTCCGGAATGTATTCCAGCTTGTTCAATATGTTCCATAATACCGCCAATTAATACTGTCTTTCCATCACAAATAGCATCAACATCTACTTCTGTAGCATAATCTAAATATTGATCCAGTAAAATAGGTGTAGTATTATTTTTTTTTAAAACTGTTCTGAAATAATTTTTTAAACCATGTTTATCATAAACAATTTCCATTGCTCTTCCACCTAAAACATAAGATGGTCTAACCATTATTGGATATCCAATTTTTTCCGCTTGTTTGTAAGCATCGTTTAAAGTTAAAACAGTTGCATTGAGTGGTTGTTTTAATTGTAATTTAGCAACAATTTTTTGAAATTTATATCGATCTTCTGCTTTATCTATAGATTCTGGGTTTGTTCCTATTATCGAAATGTTTTCTTTTTCAAATTCACGTGCTAGTTTTAATGGTGTTTGTCCTCCATATTGAATAATAACTCCTTGAGGTTTTTCTATTCTAACTATTTCCAAAACATTTTCTAATGTAATAGGTTCAAAATATAGTCGATCTGAAATATCATAATCTGTAGATACGGTTTCTGGATTGCAGTTTATCATAATTGCTTCAAAACCATCTTCTCGTAAAGCTTGGGCTGCATGTACGCAACAATAATCAAATTCTATACCTTGTCCTATTCTGTTAGGACCTCCTCCTAATATAATAATTTTTTTTTGATTATTATTCGGATTTGATTCACATTCATCTTCCCATGTTGAATACATGTATGCTGTTTCAGTTGAAAATTCTGCTGAACATGTGTCAATTCTTTTATATACCGGATGTAGATTTAATTTAAAACGTAATTGTCTTATTTCTATTTCTTTTTTTTGAGTAAGTATTGCAATGCGTTTATCAGAAAAACCTTTTCTTTTAATATTATATAAGAAATTATATTTTAATCCAATAAATCCATTTTCTTTAATTTTTTTCTCTAGAAGAATAATTTCTTCGATTTGCACAAGAAACCAGGGATCAATGGATGTTAATTCAAAAACGTCATTAACAGACATACCAAATCGAAACGCGTCTCCAATATACCAAAGACGTTCAGAACCTGCATCTTTTAATTCATGTCTAATTTTTATTAAATACTCTGGATCAGAATTAGATATTTTAGAATCAAATCCACTTGCTCCTGTTTCTAAACCGCAAATAGCTTTTTGTATAGATTCTTGAAAAGTACGGCCAATTGCCATGACTTCTCCTACAGATTTCATTTGCGTAGTTAGTCTGTCATCACATCCTATAAATTTTTCAAAATTAAATCTAGGAATTTTTGTTACTATGTAATCTATTGATGGTTCAAATGATGCGGTAGTATTAGTTCCTGTTATATCATTAGCAAGTTCATCAAGTGTATATCCAACAGCTAATTTAGCAGCTATTTTTGCAATAGGAAATCCTGTTGCTTTTGATGCTAATGCAGAAGAACGAGAAACTCTAGGGTTCATTTCAATAACAATCATTCTTCCGTTTTTCGGGTTTATTGAAAATTGTACATTAGCGCCTCCAGTTTCTACACCTATTTCTCTCAGAATAGCCATAGAAGCATTTCTCATCATTTGATATTCTTTATCAGTGAGAGTTTGTGCAGGTGCTACAGTGATTGAATCTCCTGTATGTATGCCCATAGGATCTAAATTTTCAATTGAACAAACAATAATACAATTATCATTTTTATCTCGTACGACTTCCATTTCATATTCTTTCCAACCTATAAGAGACTCGTCAATCAGTAACTCAGTGCTAGGAGATAATTTAAGTCCTCTTTCGCAAATCATTTCAAATTCTTCATGATTATAAGCAATTCCACCTCCATGTCCACCCATTGTAAAAGAAGGACGAATAATACATGGAAAACCTACATCATTTAAAACTAAAAAAGCTTCTTGAAGATTATGCGCAATACCGCATTTTGCAGTTTCTAGTTTTAATTTTTTCATGGAATATTCAAATAACTTTCTATTTTCAGCTTTTTGAATAGCGTTAACTGTAGCACCTATGATTTTAACATTAAAATTATTTAAAATTCCTTTTTTATCTAATTCTAAAGCACAATTTAAAGCTGTTTGACCTCCCATAGTTGGAAGTAATGCATTTGGTTGTTCTTTTTTAATAATTTCTTTTACTGTTTTCCAATGGATTGGTTCAATATATGTAGCGTCAGCCATGCAAGGATCTGTCATAATAGTTGCAGGATTAGAATTAACAAGAATTATCCTATAACCTTCTTCTTTTAACGCTTTACAAGCCTGTGCTCCGGAATAGTCAAATTCACATGCTTGGCCAATGACTATTGGTCCTGCTCCAAGAATTAAAATTGATTTGATATCAGTAGATTTAGGCATTTTTTTTCCCTAATTAATTACTGAGTTTTATCTCGTTTATGAACGATTAATTCAATAAAATGATCAAATAAAGATGAAGCATCATGTGGTCCAGGACTAGCTTCTGGATGGCCTTGAAAACTAAAAGCTGATTTATTAATTAAAGAAAGTCCTTGTAATGTTCCATCAAAAAGAGAACTATGTGTCATTTCTATATTATTGGGTATATTTTTTTTACTTACAGTAAAACCATGATTTTGAGATGTAATAATAACTTTGTTGGTTTTTATCTCTTTTACAGGATGATTAGCTCCGTGATGACCAAATTTCATTTTTATAATATTAGCTCCGCTAGCTAAAGCAAGCAGTTGGTGTCCTAGACATATTCCAAAAATAGGTATTGATGTAGCTAGAAAATCTTGAATAGCTTTAATAGCATAATGACAAGGTCTAGGATCTCCTGGTCCATTAGATAAAAAAATTCCGTCTGGCGATAAATTTAATACTGTTTTTGAATCAGTAGTAGCAGGAACAATAGTTAGATGACATCCCCTATCTACTAACATTCGTAATATATTTCTTTTTACTCCAAAATCATAAACAACAACATGAAATAAAGAATGTTTTTTTTTAAGAGAAAAAAATTTATTTTTCTTAAAAATAAAGCTTCCTGTATTCCAATTATAAATAGATTTAGTAGAAACTTTTTTTACTAAATCTAAACCTTGTAAATTTAAAAAATTTTTAGCATGTTTTTCTGCTATGACGCAGTTTTCTTTTGAATCTTCTATAATACATCCATTTTGAGAACCTTTACTACGTAAAATTCGAGTTAGTTTTCTTGTATCAATATCAGATATTGCAACAATATTATTATCTTTTAAATACAAAGAAAAACTTTTTTTATTTCGATAATTACTTGCAATAGGTGATAAGTCACGAATAATAAGTCCTTTGACGTGAATTTTGGATGATTCTTCATCATTAGAATTTGTTCCAACGTTGCCGATATGGGGATAAGTTAGTGTTACTATTTGATGAGAATAAGAAGGATCAGTAATTATTTCTTGATAACCAGTTATCGATGTATTAAAAACAACTTCACCTACCGTCATTCCCTTAGCTCCAATAGCTCGTCCGTGAAATCTAGTTCCATCTTCTAATACAAGTACTGCTGATTGGCTCAAAACATCCTCCGTTAAAAAATATTTTTTTATTTTTATTTTTTTAACTTAATTATAGTAATTATAATAATTAAGTTGTATTTTAACGAAAATTAATATTTTTGTCTATTATGATAACAGACATTTATATAATATTTAAAAATTGTGTTTATTTTTTATAAAAATATAACTATATATTTAATTGGTTGAATAAATTATATAAAAATATTTTTTAAAAAATTTTAAAATGATAGTACATCTTTCATGTTAAATAAACCTTTATTTTGTCTATAAATCCATAAAGCAGATTGTATAGCACCTTGAGCAAATGATATTCTATTAGATGCAGTATGAGTAATTTTGATTTCTTCTCCAAAACTAGAAAACATAACAGTATGTTTTCCAACAATATCACCTGCTCGTATAATAGAAAAACCAATTTTATTTGTTTCTCTAATTCCGGTAATTCCTTTTTGATAATATATAGAATTTGTATTTAAATCCCAGTTCATTACTTTTGATATAACTTTTCCTATTTCTAAAGCCGTTCCTGAAGGTGCATCTATTTTATTACGATGATGATACTCAATGATATTGATATCAGAATTATTTCCTATTATTTCAGTGGTTTTTTTAACTAATTGCAAAAGCAAATTAATTCCTATGCTAAAATTAGATGAAATAACTATTCCGATGTTTTTAGAACATGATTCTATAATATTAATTTCTCGTTTTGAAAATCCAGTAGTACCAATAACAATATTTTTATTAAATTTATTACAATATTCTAAATATTTCAATGTACTGCTTGGTTTAGTAAAATCAATTAAAATGTCAAAATCGTTCTGTTTTATATTTGATTGATTACTTATAAGAACACCTATTTTCCCTATTCCAAGAATTTCTCCAATGTCTTTATTAATGAGTTCGTGCTTATCTTGAACTAATGCAGCAGATAAAGATACATGTTCATTTTTTTGTATTTCTTTGATAAGTATTTGCCCCATACGACCCATGGGACCGGTAATTGCAATTCGAACTTTTTTATTCATTTTTAGAATATCTCTATATAATTTAACATTTTTTATTAGATAAATTTTTTGGAACTTTAAAAGTTATTTTTTCTTGAACACCCAACATTTCTATAGGTTTATTAGCTCCTAAATTTTGTAAATATTCAATGACTTCTGTAACTAATATTTCTGGTGCAGAAGCTCCAGCTGTAATACCAATAGAATTAACGTTTTTTAACCATTTTATTTTTATATCAGCAACAGAGTTGATAAGTTTAGTAAATGTTCCCATTTCTTGTCCTAATTCTGCTAATCGATTGGAATTGGAAGAGTTTTTTGAACCTACTACCAATATTATATCAGTTATTTTAGATAATTTCTGAACTGCTATTTGACGATTAGTTGTTGCATAGCATATATCTTCTTTAGCAGGACCAGAAATTTTTGGGAATTTATTTTTTAAAGCAGAAATAATGTTTTTTGTATTATTAATAGATAAAGTAGTTTGTGTAACAAAATTTAATTTTTTATCATTTTTAACAGATAAATTTTTAACATCTTTTATTGATTCTATAAGGTATATTTTACCTTTTTTATTATCATATTGTCCGATTGTTCCTTGAATTTCAGCATGTCCTTTATGACCAATAATAATTGTTTCTATTCCTTTTTTACTAGATTTTGATACTTCTATATGTACTTTTTTTACTAATGGACAGGTAGCATTTAATATAGTTAATTTTTTTTTTATTGCTTCTTCAGTAACTTTTTTAGAAACTCCATGTGCTGAAAAAACTACTATTGAATTAGCAGGAATTTGTGAAATTTTTTCAACAAAGATCACTCCTTTTTTAAGTAATTGATTTGTTATATATTGATTATGTACTAATTCGTGTTTTACATATATTGTTTTTTTATATATTTTTAATGCATTTTCTACTATTAAAACTGCTCTTTTAACACCAGCGCAAAAACCTCTTGGATTACTTAATATAATATTCATAATATTGAACAGTCCAGAATTTAGATATGAGTAGCTTTTAATATTATATAAAATATTTTAAAGTTAACGATTTGTTTGTGCAAGAATAATAATTCCAAAAAAAATACTACAATCAGCTATATTAAAAGTAGCAAAATGCCAAGTATCAAGATGCATATCAATAAAATCTATTACAAATCCATAAAGAATTCGATCAATTAAATTTCCAATTGCCCCTGCCATTATTAAACAATAAGCAGTTATTTTTTTTATTTCATTTTTTTGAGATTTTATAATTATTCTGATTATTACTAATACAGTAGAAATGCTAACAGTTGATAAAAACCATCTTTGCCATCCTGATTGATTAGACAAGAAACTAAATGCTGCGCCATCATTATGTACTTGCACAATGCTTACTATTGGTAATATTTCTATAGTTTCACTTATTTTTATGTGTTTTATAATCCAATATTTACTGAAAAAATCGATGATAAGAATTGGAATTATTATGATAATATTAAACCATTTGTTGTATTTTTTAAAATATTGATTTTTCATTATATGAATATACGTTTTTCACCATTTCCTATTGTGTTTAAAATACAACGATTACAAATATTATCATCGTGTACATGATTGTTATCAGGAATGAAATAATGCCAACATCTAAGACATTTCTTACCTTCAATTTTGTTTAAAGAAACTTTTAAATTAGGAATTTTTTTGCTTTTTTTCGTATTTTTAGGAGCTATATCATATATTTTTATTTTAACATCAGATGTTAAAAATATGAATTTTATTTCTTTTTCTAAAATCTTTAATTTTTTAAATAATGAAAGAGAAACATATAGAGTTATACAACATTCTAGTGAATTAGTAATATTTTTTTTTGTGATTTCTTCTTCTATAAATTTATTAATTTCATTTTTGATTTTAATTATTTCATTCCAAAATTGATTATTCAGCAAATCATCTTGATTTAAGTTAAATAATTTATCAAACCACTCTTCCATAAATACATATTGATATTTATTATTTGGTAAATATTTCCATATTTCATGAGCAGTAAAAGATAATATTGGTGCTATCCATCGTACAAGTGCATTAATAATATAGTACATTGCTGTTTGACAACTACGTCTTTCTTTACTATTTTTCTTTAAAGTATATTGTCTATCTTTTATAATATCGAGATAGAAAGAGCCCATTTCTATAGAACAAAAATACATTATACGTTGTACTACTGCATGAAAATTATAATTCTTATAAGATTCTATAATTTCTTCTTGAACTATTTTTGTTTGTCCTATAGCCCATTTATCTAAAAAAATCATATTATTTTTAGATATAATATTTTCTTTTGGATTAAAATCGTTTATATTGGCTAATATAAAACGTGCTGTATTTCTAATTCTTCTATATATATCTGATGAATTTTTTAAGATTTCATTAGAGATACAAATATCACTAGAATAATTAGAAGATGCAACCCATAATCTTAAAACATCAGCTCCTAATGTATTTATTATATTGTTAGGACTAATAGTATTTCCTATAGATTTAGACATTTTTTGTCCTTGTGCATCTACTACAAATCCGTGAGTTAATACTTTAGAATATGGTGCTTTTTTAGTTATTAATGTTGATATAATAAGTGAAGACATAAACCAACCTCTATGTTGATCGGATCCTTCTAAATACATATCTGCACTATTTTTAGTATATTTTTTATTTTTATATTCTATTGATGTATGTGTATTGCCTGATTCAAACCATACATCTAATATATCTAAAGATTTATTATATAGTGCATATTCTTGATCTAATATTTCTTTTAAATCTATATTCCACCATGCTTGTATTCCTTCTATTTCTACTTTTTTTGCTATTTTTTCCATTAAAAAAAATGTTTTAGGATGTATATTACCTGTTTTTTTGTTTATAAAAATTGACATTGGAACACCCCATTGTCTTTGTCTTGAGATGCACCAATCAGGTCTTTTTTTAATCATTTCTTTAATTCTTAATTCTCCCCATTCAGGGATCCAAGATACTTTTTTTATTTCTTTTAATAATTTATCACGTAATTGTTCTCGATCTATATTAATGAACCATTGTGGAGTTGCTCTAAATATAATTGGACTTTTGTGTCTCCAACAATGTGGATAACTATGTAGCAAAGAATCATGATGAAACAATACATTATTTTTAATTAATAATTTTATAATAATTGAGTTAGATTTTAAAACGTTTAATCCATTTAATTGTGGATGTACATAATTTTCATAATTTCCTTGAGAATTTACTAAATTATTAATTTTAATATTATATTGTTTACAAACAATATAATCATCTAAACCATGATCTGGTGCGGTATGAACAGCTCCAGTACCTGATTCTAAAGTTACATGTTTTCCTAATATTACAGGTAAATTAACATTTTTTAAAAATGGATGTAAAAATTTTGTATATTCTAAATATTTACCTTTGATATAATTTATTGATGTCCATTTTTTAATTTTTAGTATATATAATATATTTTTGACTAATTTTTCTGCTATAATTAAATTATATTTTGGAGTTTCTATTAATTCATATTTAAATTCTGGATGTATTGAAATAGCTTGACTAGATGGAAGAGTCCAAGGTGTAGTAGTCCAAATAGGAAGATAAACTTCTTTTTTATTTAATATTTTATAATTAAATAATTTTTCTATAAGATTTACATCTAGACATTTAAAACCTACAATAATTGAATCTGAAGTTTTAGAAGAATATTCAATTTCTGCTTCAGACAATGATGAAGAACATTTAAGACACCAGTATACAGGCTTAAAATCTTTATATAAGTATTTTTTTTTAATAATTTTTGATAATGTTCTAATAATATTTGCTTCATTTTTAAAATTCATCGTTAGATGAGAATTTTTCCAATCACCTATGACTCCTAATCTAATAAAATCTTTTTTTTGTTTTTCAACTTGTTCTTTTGCATATTGTCTACATTTTGTTTGAAATTCTATAGTAGATATTTTTTTATCATTAATTTTTAGTTTTTCTTCAATTTTTTGTTCAATTGGCAATCCATGGCAGTCCCAAGATGGAATATAAGGTGCATCGAAACCTGATAAGTTTTTAGATTTTATAATGATATCTTTTAAAATTTTATTTACTGCATGTCCGATATGAATATTTCCATTAGCGTATGGCGGACCATCATGCAGAAAAAATATTTTTTTTTCTGATTTTGTTTTTCTAATTAATTTATATAAATTATTTTCGTACCAATCTTTTAATATTAGAGGTTCTTTTTTTGATAAATTTCCTTTCATGGAAAATTTTGTTTTAGGTAAATTTAAACTTTTTTTATAATCATTCATTATTTTCTCTTTATCTACTAATATCTATTATTATTAAAATATTTTTTAACTATCTCAACATCTTTAAAAATTTGATTTTGCAGTTCTTCTTTTGAATTAAATGTTTTTTCATTGCGTATTTTTTTGTATATAAAAACTTCTATATCTTTTCTATATAAATTGATATTTATATTAAATAAATGAACTTCAAGATATATATTTTCGTTTGATTTTAAAAAACTAGGTTTGATACCAATATTTGATATTCCTATATATTTTTTATTTGAATTTAAGAAAAAAGATATCTTTACTGCATATACTCCTTTATTTAATAAGAAATTTTTATTTAACAATATATTAGCTGTAGGATAACCTATTGTTCTTCCTATTGCATTTCCATGAATTACTTTACCATAAATACTAAATAAACGACCAAGAAAAAGAGAAGCAAGTTTTATATTATTTTCAGAAAGAGCTTTTCTTATATTAGTACTACTAACTTTTATATTGTTCTTATATAAAGGTTTAATTTTTATAATCTTAAATTGATATTTTTCTCCTAATTTTTTTAAGATAGCAATATTGCCGTTTCTTTGAAAACCAAATTTAAAGTCATTTCCTACTACTATAAACTTCATATGCAGTTTATTTATTAATATATTTATGATAAAATCTTCTGGACTCAAAGATGAAAAGTATTTATTAAATTTAATGCATAAAATTTTATCAAAATTATATGATATAATTCTTTTTATTTTTTCACGAAATTGTGTAATACGAACTGGAGCATCATGTTTTTTTAAAAATTCTAAAGGTTGAGGTTCAAATAAAATAATTATAGTTTTTAAATCATATTTTTGTCCTATCTTTTTTGTATTAAAAAATAATTTTTGGTGACCTAAATGTATTCCATCAAAATTTCCTATAGTCACTACTGAATTAGAATTTATTTCTTTAAGATTATGAATTCCTCTTATAAGTTTCATGATTAATTTAACCTTATTTAATGAAATAAATTACATTTAAAATTTTATATTATATTTTTGCATTAATTTTTAAGAAAATTATTGATTGTTCAAATAGTAGTATTGTTCACTAAGTATAGTAATATATAAGAATATATTTTAATAATATTATTAGTATTATTTTTTAAATAAATATTTAATTTTTAAAAATTCAGGGGTAGACATTGGCTAATATTAAAGCTTCTAAAAAAGATGCTATTGCATCTGAAAAACGTCGAAAAAAGAATTCTAGTCGTCGCTCAATGATTCGAACGTTTATAAAAAGGGTACGAATAGCTATTATATCTGGTGATAAAAAAATAGCACAAGAAGCATTTAAAAAAATGCAACCAATTGTTGATAGCCATGTAAGTAAAGGTTTAATACATAAAAATAAAGCTGCACGTTATAAATCTAATTTATCTTTAAAAATTAATAAAATATCTAGCAATTAGTTTTTTTTTGAATAGTATTGCCTCTAAATTTTATTCAGAAGCAATACTTTACATAGTATTATCCTGTCAAATCATCAAAGAATCTTTTTACTCCATCAAAAAATCGTTTTGAACGAGGACTATTTTTTTCACCTTTAAACCCATTGAAACTATTTCCTAATTCATGAAGAAGATTTTTTTGTTGTTCATTAAGATTAACCGGTGTTTCTACTACTACTCGGCATAATAAATCTCCTTGATATCTGTTTTGAACTGATTTTACTCCTCTACCGCGAATACGAAATAGTTTTCCTGATTGCGTTTCATAAGGTATTTTTAATTTTACTCTACCATCTAGAGTAGGTACTTCTATTTCTCCTCCTAATGCAGCCATGGTAAAATTTATTGGTACTTCACAATATAAATTATTTTCTTCACGTTCAAAAATAGGATGTTTTTTAACGGTAATTTGAACATAAAGATCACCAGATTGAGCTCCATTTAAACCAGGTTCTCCTTCATTATTCAATCGAATACGATCATTAGTATCAACACCTGGTGGAATTTTGATTGATAATGTTTTATATGTTTCAATTCTTCCTTGTCCACGACATAACTGACATGGATCTTTTATTACTGTACCTCTACCATTGCATGTAGGACAAGATTGTTGTACAGTAAAAAATCCTTTTCTCATATGTATTTGACCTTTACCATGACATGTAGAACATGATCTAGGTTTAGTTCCTGTCTTTGTACCACTTCCATAGCATTTTTTACATTTTTGAAGAGTTGGAACTCTAATTTCTTTTGTTACTCCTTTTACTGCTTCTTCTAATAATATTTCTATATTGTAACATAAATCAGCGCCTTTTTTGGCTCGTTGTGTTCTATTGCCACCAAAAATATCACCAAAAACATCTCCAAAAATATCACCAAAATCTGCAGAACTTGTAAAAGTGCTATATGTATTATTACTAGAATGACCATTTTCAAAAGCTGCATGACCATATTGGTCATATGCATTTCTTTTGTCTTCATTAATTAAAATTTCATAAGCTTCTTTTATCTCTTTAAATTTTCCTTCTGCAGTTTTATCTCCTTGATTTCTATCTGGGTGATATTTCATTGCTAATTTTTTATATGCTTTTTTAATTTCTCTTTCTTCTGCTGATTTTGGAATTCCCAAAATATGATAGTAATCTTTTTTAGCCATTTTTATTCTTCTTCCAGATTGTAAAATAATTACACGGGCGTAGAAATTTATCTAGGCCCGTGCTGATTTAAAATCCTTTATAATTATTTTCCATAATTTGACTAAAATTTATTATTTTTTAGGATCTTTAATTTCTTCAAATTCTGCGTCTACAACATTTTCATCTTTTTTATCAGATGATTTATTATTATCTTTTGTATTATTTTCTGATTTTTTTTGAATAATTTCTGTTAGCTTAGATGATGTTTTTAAAAGAATTTGTATATTATTTTCAATTTCGGATTTATTTTCTCCTTTTAATGCTTCTTCTAATTTATCTAAAGCTGATTGAATTTCTTGTTTAGTTTGTTCATCAATTAAACTTTTATTTTCATTTAATTGTTTTTTAATGCCATGAATTAATTGATCCCCTTGATTTCTAGTTTGAATTAATTCTTCAAATTTTTTATCAGCTTCAGAATTTGCTTCTGCATCACTAACCATTTTTTTAATTTCTTCCTCATTGAGTCCAGAAGAAGCTTTGATAGTAATTTTTTGTTCTTTTCCTGTTTTCTTATCTTTTGCTGATACATGTAGTATACCATCAGAATCAATATCGAATGTTACTTCAATTTGAGCAGTTCCTCTAGGAGCTGGCTCAATTCCATCTAAATTAAACTGACCTAAAGATTTATTATCTAATGATCTTTTACGTTCACCTTGTAATACATGTATAGTTACTGCCGATTGATTGTCTTCTGCTGTTGAAAATACTTGACTATGTTTAGTTGGAATAGTAGTATTTTTAGTTATGAGCGGAGTCATTATTCCACCCATAGTTTCAATTCCTAATGATAAAGGAGTTACATCAAGCAATAAAACATCTTTAACATCTCCAGATAGCACGCCTCCTTGTACTGCAGCACCGACAGCTACAGCTTCATCTGGATTTACATCTTTTCTAGGTTCTTTACCAAAAAATTCTGCAACTTTGGTTTGAACCATAGGCATTCTTGTTTGACCGCCTACTAATATAACATCGTTAATATCTTTTATTGATAATCCAGCGTCTTTTAATGCAACTTTTAGTGGTTCAATGGAACGTGTTACTAAATCTTCTACTAAAGATTCTAATTTAGCTCTAGTAACCTTAATATTTAAATGTTTAGGACCATTAGAATCAGCTGTTATATATGGTAAATTTACGTCTGTTTGCTGTGCAGATGATAGTTCTATTTTTGCTTTTTCTGCTGCTTCTTTTAATCTTTGCATAGATAATGGATCATTTCTTAAATCAATTCCTTGTTCTTTTTTAAATTCTTGGACTAGATAGTTAATTAATCTACTATCAAAATCTTCTCCTCCAAGGTGTGTATCTCCATTTGTTGCTAGTACTTCAAATGTTTTTTCTTTATCAACATCATCAATTTCAATTATAGAAATATCAAAAGTTCCACCGCCTAAATCGTAAACAGCTATTGTTCTATTTCCTTGTCCTTTATCTAGACCATAGGCAAGTGCTGCAGCTGTTGGTTCATTAATAATTCTTTTTACTTCTAATCCAGCAATTCTTCCTGCATCTTTTGTAGCTTGACGTTGGGCATCATTAAAATATGCAGGAACTGTTATAACAGCTTCTTTTATTGATTCTCCTAAATAGTCTTCAGCAGTTTTTTTCATTTTTTTTAATACTTCTGCAGAAATCTGAGGAGGTGCAATTTTTTGTTTTTTTATATTAATCCAAGCATCACCATTATCAGAATTTATAATTTGATAAGGCATTATTTTTATATCACGTTGCACTTCATCATCTTGAAATTTTCTACCAATTAAACGTTTTATTGCAAATAACGTGTTTTTTGGATTAGTAATAGCTTGACGTTTAGCTGGTTGTCCTACTAAAACTTCTCCTTCTTGAGTATATGCAATTATTGAAGGAGTAGTACGGTCGCCTTCTGAATTTTCTAGAACACGAGGTTTGTTGCCATCCATAATAGCAACACAAGAGTTGGTTGTTCCCAAGTCAATACCAATAATTTTACCCATTGAACATTCTCCTATTTTATATCTTCATAAATTGGGTTTGCAACCTTTATGAGGCCTTTTGTTGGAGTTTAACTAGCTACATAGGATTGTAATTGTACTTTATTTGATAATGATTATTAAATGGGGTCTCTTTTTCTCTCATCAAGGGTTTAGTACAAAAAAAATAAAGATTTAATGAAGTATTAATGCATTATGATTGATTTTTAGAACTTAAAAAATATGATTATATTATAATGTATAATGTTATATTTATTTTTTATAATTTACTATTATTATAATAAGATAATAATTTTTATTATTTGTAGGAAAATTTATGTTAAGCAATACAAAATTGTTCACTGAATATTTATCTTTTTTTGTTTTTGTTATGTTTTCTTTAGGATTTTGTTTATTCATGTTATTTTTAAGTTGGGTTTTGGGAGGTAAATCTTTTTCTAGGTATAAAGATACTCCTTTTGAATCTGGTATCGTACCAGTTGATAATATTTCTCTTAATTTTTCTGTTAAATTTTACTTAATAGCTATGTTTTTTGTTATTTTTGATGTTGAAGCACTTTATTTATATGTTTGGTCTATTAGTATTTATGAATTAGGATGGATTGGATTTAGTGAAGCCTTTCTTTTTGGAACTTCTCTTTTATTAGGATTATTTTACTTAATTCGTATTAAAGCGTTAAATTGGGCATCTTAAATATTATAAAAAGCTTTTAAAAACTATTTTAGTAAATTTTAATTTATTATAATGAGATATCTATATGAAATATACTTTAACTAGAGTGGATGCTCAAAAAAACAATAAAAAATATCCGAAACGTACAATTAAATCTGTTGCAGATCCTATTGAAGAATATATAAAAAAAAATCTTTTTATGGGAAAAGTTTCTCAATTACTACATAAATTAGTTAATTGGGGACGAAAGAATTCTCTTTGGCCATATAATTTTGGATTGTCTTGTTGTTATGTAGAAATGGTTTCTTCTTTTACTTCTGTTCATGATGTTGCACGTTTTGGATCAGAAGTTTTACGTGCTTCTCCTAGACAAGCAGATGTTATGATTATTGCAGGTACACCATTTATAAAAATGGCTCCTGTTATTCAAAGATTATATGATCAAATGCTAGATCCAAAATGGGTTATTTCTATGGGAGCGTGTGCTAATTCTGGTGGAATGTATGACGTTTATTCTGTAGTTCAAGGAGTTGATAAATTTTTACCAGTTGATATTTATATTCCTGGTTGTCCGCCTCGTCCTGAAGCTTACATGCAGGCTTTAATGTTATTACAAAAATTAATTAATGAAGAAAGACGACCTTTATCTTGGGTTGTTGGAGAACAAGGAGTTTATCAAAAAAAAATGTTATCAGAAAAAATTAAAAAAAGAGATAAAATAATTAAAATTATTAATCTTCCAACAACAGAAACTATTTAATTAAATTTTAAATACAAATTTCTTTTAAATTACTGATATCTATTTTAGATAAAAATAATTTTTTTAAAACTAAATATAAAAAAAAATTTATGATACATTTAATTCAACAAGAAAAAAATAAACATTTATTGAAAAATAATTCTGAATCGCACTTAAATGATTGTGTAATTACAAATTTATTTAATGTTTTTGGAAAAGAATCTTTCTTTCATCAAATTACTTTAACTAATTTTCCTATACTATGGATTGATAAAAATTTATTAATAGAAGTTGGAAAATTTTTAAGTAATTTATCTAAACCTTATATTATGCTTTATGATTTACATGGTACAGATGAACGTCTTAGATTGCATCGTGAAAATTTACCTAAAGCGGATTTTTCAGTTTTTTATCATTTAATATCTATTGAACGTAATTCTGATATTATGCTTAAAGTTCCATTATTAGAGCATAATTTAATTTTACCTACTTTTACTAGTTTATTTCCTAATGCTAATTGGTATGAACGTGAAATCTGGGATATGTTTGGTATTGTGTTTGACAAACATCCTAATTTAACTCGAATTCTTATGCCTAGTAATTGGGAAGGACATCCGTTAAGAAAAGATTATTCTTCACGAGCTACTGAATATAAACCTTTTTTTTTCAATGAATCGAAAGAAGACTTTGAAATGAATGCTTTAAAATTCATTCCTGAGTTATGGGGAATGAAACGTAAAAATGATCTTACCGAATTTATGTTTTTGAATTTAGGACCAAACCATCCTTCAGCTCACGGTGCTTTTAGAATTGTTTTACAACTCGATGGTGAAAATATTGTAGATTGTGTACCAGATATTGGATATCATCATCGCGGAGCTGAAAAAATAGCAGAACGTCAGTCATGGCATAGTTATATTCCATATACTGATCGAATTGAATATCTAGGTGGTTGTGTTAATGAAATGCCTTATATTTTAGCTGTAGAAAAATTAGCTAATATTTCAGTACCAGAAAAAGTAGAAGTTATCAGAGTGATGATGTCAGAATTATTTCGAATAAACAGTCATTTATTATATATTTCTACTTTTATTCAAGATGTAGGATGTATGAGTCCTGTTTTTTTTGCTTTTACTGATCGTCAAAAAATATATGATTTAGTTGAAGCAATTACAGGTGCTCGTATGCATCCTGCATGGTTTCGTATAGGGGGAGTAGCTAATGATCTTCCAAGAGGATGGAATTTTTTATTAAAAGAATTTCTTGACTGGATGCCTAAAAGATTGCAATTTTATATAAAAACTGCTTTACAAAATACTATTTTAATTAATCGTTCTAAAGGAATTGCAGAGTATAATAAAAAAGAAGCATTACAATGGGGTGTAACAGGATCAGGTTTACGTGCTACCGGGTTAAATTTTGATATAAGAAAATATAGACCTTATTCTGGGTATGATAATTATAGTTTTGAAATCCCTATAGGAACAGGAGTAAGTGATTGTTATTCTAGAGTTATGATTAAAGTTGAAGAAATTTATCAAAGTCTTATTATTTTAAAACAATGTTTAAATAATATGCCAGAAGGTCCTTTTAAATCAGATCATCCATTAACTACACCTCCTTCTAAAGAATGTGTTTTACAGAATATAGAGACTATGATTACTCATTTTTTGCAGGTTTCTTGGGGTCCAGTGATTTCAGAAAATGAAAGTTTTCAAATGATTGAAGCAACAAAAGGAATTAATAGTTATTACCTGATTAGTGATGGTAGTACAACGAGCTATCGTACAAGAATACGTACACCTAGTTTTCCACATTTACAACAAATACCTTCAGTAATTCGTGGAAGTTTAATATCTGACTTAATTGTATACTTAGGTAGTATAGATTTCGTCATGTCTGATGTGGACAGATAATTATGTGTAAAAAAAAAGTAAATTAAAAGAAATTTCTCTTAAATTTCAGTTAACCAATGAAGAAATAAATGAAATAGAAAAACACAAAAAATATTACGAAAATTTCCGGGCAGTCTCTATTGAAGCATTAAAAATAGTTCAAAAAAAACGAGGCTGGGTTTCTGATCAAGCGATTAATGCTATTGCTGAAATACTTCAAATTAATTCGATTGAAGTTGAAGGTGTTGCTACTTTTTATAGTCAAATTTTTAGACAACCTGTAGGTCGTAATATTATTCGTTATTGTGATAGTGTAGTTTGTTTTTTAACTGGTTATATAAATATTCAAATTGCTTTACAAGATCATTTAAAAATTAAAAAAGGACAAACTACTAAAGACAATAGATTTACTTTGTTACCAGTTTGTTGTTTAGGAAATTGTGATAAAAGTCCAACAATTATGATTAATGAAGATACATATTCGTTTTTAACTCCAGAATCTATACCATGTTTATTGGAATCATATAAATGAATAAATTTTTACGGATTCAAGAAACACATCCCTTAACTTGGCGATTAAGAGATGATCAAAAAACTGTTTGGATTAAAGAATATTCTGAAAAATATGGTTATCAAGCATTAAGAAAAGCAATAAAAGAAATAATTCCAGAAAATATTGTTAATATAATAAAAGATTCTGGTTTAAAAGGAAGAGGAGGAGCTGGTTTTCCTACTGGATTGAAATGGAGTTTAATGCTTAAAAATAAAATGTCTTTAGATTGTCGATATTTAGTTTGTAATGCTGACGAAATGGAACCTGGTACATATAAAGATCGATTATTAATTGAAAAAATTCCTCATCAATTAATTGAAGGAATGATATTAGCAGCGTATGCACTAAATGTTTCTCGTGGATACATTTTTTTAAGAGGAGAATATGTTCAAGCAGAACATGTTTTAAAGAAATCCATAGAAGAAGCTATTAATTTTGGTTATCTAGGATCTAATATTTTAGGAAGTCATTTCAATTTTGAATTAGTCTTGCATACTGGAGCTGGTCGATATATTTGTGGTGAAGAAACTGCTTTGCTTAATTCATTAGAAGGTCGTAGAGCTAATCCTAGGTCTAAACCACCATTTCCAGCAGTATTTGGTTTGTGGGGCAAACCTACTTGTGTAAATAATGTTGAAACGTTGTCTAATGTTCCATGCATTATATTGCACGGTGTTGATTGGTATAAAAATTTATCTAAAAGTTCTGATTGTGGTACTAAATTAATGGGATTTTCAGGAAAAGTAAAAAATCCTGGTGTCTGGGAATTACCTTTTGGCACTACTGCTCGAGAAATTCTAGAAGATTACGCTCATGGAATGCTTCCTGGATCATTTTTAAAAGCTTGGCAACCTGGTGGAGCTGGAACAGATTTTCTTACTGAAGCACATTTAGATGTACCTATGGATTTTATTCATATTAGTAAAGTAGGAAGCCGTTTAGGAACTGCTCTTGCTATGGCTGTTGATGATAAAACTAATATGGTTTCTCTATTGTATAATATAGAAAAATTTTTTTCTCGAGAATCATGCGGTTTATGTACTCCATGTAGAGATGGATTGCCATGGATTGTAAAAATATTAAAAAATTTGGAACAAAGGAAAGGGCATAAAAATGATATACACACTTTAGAACGATTATGTATTAATTTAGGTCCAGGGAAAACATTTTGTGCTCACGCACCAGGAGCAATAGAACCATTACAAAGCGCCCTAAAGTATTTTCGTTGTGAATTTGAAGATGGAATCAGTATTAAAACGAAAGATATAAATCAACAAATCGTTGGGATTCAATCTAATCTATCTTAGATATAAAATATTGATAAAAAATGTTTATTGTAGATAAATAATTAAAAAAACTTTATTTAATAAAAGTTTTGGGATCATTCTTGTATGGCTAAAATTTATATAGATAATAAAATATACAATGTTAATCAATCAGATAATTTATTACATGCTTGTTTATCAGTAGGTATTAATATTCCTTATTTTTGTTGGCATCCTTTATTAGGAAGTTTAGGAGCATGTCGTCAATGCGCTGTAATGCAATATAGTGATTTAAAAAATTGTTCAGGACGATTAATTATGTCTTGTATGACTCCTGTTACGGAAGGAGCTGTCATATCAATACAGGATAGTGAATCAAAAATTTTTAGACGTACTATTGTAGAACTTTTATTAACTAATCATCCTCATGATTGTCCTGTATGTGAAGAAGGTGGTCATTGTCATTTGCAAGACATGACTGTAATTACCGAACATAATACACGTAATTATAGATTTAAAAAAAGAACACATAAAAATCAATATTTAGGTTCTTTTATTAAACATGAAATGAATCGTTGTATTAGTTGTTATAGGTGTGTTAGATATTATAACGATTATGCAGATGGTACTGACTTAGGTGTTTATGGTGCTAATAATAACATTTATTTTGGTCGCATAGAAGATGGTGCATTAGAAAGTGAACATTCTGGTAATTTAATAGAATTATGTCCGACTGGTGTATTTACTGATAAAATACATTCTAAAAAATATAGTCGTAAATGGGATATGCAATATGCTCCTAGCATATGTCAAAATTGTAGCATTGGTTGTAATATTAGCGTTGGAGAGCGTTATGGAGAAATAAGAAGAATAGAGAACAGATATCATGAAAATATAAATAATTATCTAATTTGTGATCTTGGTCGTTTTGGGTATTTACATAATAATTTACAAAATCGTCCTAAAAAACCTTCTTATCGTGATTATAATAATAATTTAAATATATTAGATTTTAACGATGCTGTGCAATTAGGGTTTGATTTTTTTCAAAAATATAAACGTGTAATTGGAGTAGGTTCTATTCGATCTAGTATAGAAAATAATTTTTCATTACAAGAATTAGTAGGAATAGAAAATTTTTCTAATGGCATGTCCAATAAAGAACATGCTTGTGTTAGTTTAATTTTAAAAGTCTTAAAAAATAACGATATATATATTCCATCTTTAAAAGAAATTGAAAGCTATGATGTAATTTTAATTATAGGTGAAGATTTAACAAAAACATCTCCTCGAATGGCTCTAGCAGTACGTCAAGCAGTTAAAAATAAAGCAAAAGATATTGCAAGTTTAAATGGAATACCTTCATGGAATTCTGCTTCTATTGTTCATCTTGCTGAGAACGTTAAAAATTCTCTTTATATAATACATACACATGAAAGTAAATTAGATGATATTTCTGAATGGTGTTATTATGCACCTGTATATGAACAAGTAAATTTCGCATCTGCGATTGCTCATGAAATAGATAAAAGTTTACCGGTAATTTCAAATCTAAATTCTTTATTAAAACAAAAAGCTTTATTAATTGCTAATCGTTTAGTTCAATCTAAAAAATCTTTAATTATTTCAGGTTCTCATTCTTTTAGTAGTTCAATTATAAAAGCATCTATAAATATTGCTAAATCTATTAAAATAAAAGTTTCTAATCACCATGTTGGAATGGCTTTTTTAACAGCTTCTTGTAATTCTTTGGGTGTAGGATTACTTGGTGGTATGTCTATAGAATGTGCATTAGAACAATTTAAAAAAGAAAAAGCAGATGCCATAATTTTTATGGAATATGACTTATATCGTTTTGCATCTCAATATGATTGTAATTTTATTTTCAAGAATAAAGATAAAGTTATTACTATAGATCATCAATATACAAAAACTTATAAAAATTCTGGATTAACTTTACCTTCAACTAATTTTTTTGAAAGTTCTGGAACAATAATAAATTTTGAAGGTAGAGCGCAACGTTTTTTTCAAGTTTATGATCCTAATTTTTATCACAATAATAACTGTTTAATTGCAAGTTGGAAATGGTTTCATTTTATTAAATATAAAATTCATAATAAAAAAATTTCTTGGTTGAATTTAGATGATGTGATAAGTGCATATACTAAAAAATATTCTTTTTTAGAACCAATTAAAAAACAAGAAGTAAATTCTAATTTTCGTATTCATGGTCAAAAAATTGCTCGATCTCCTATTAGATCTAGTGGTAGAACATGTTTACGTGCTGATATTGATATTCATGAACCTAATCAACCCAAAGATATTGATAGTATGTTTGCATTTTCTATGGAAGGATATAATCAACCTAATAAAAATTTATCTCATGTTCCTTTTGCTTGGTTTCCTGGATGGAACTCTCCACAATCATGGAATAAATTTCAAAAAGAAATAGGTAGGGAATTAATTTCAGGAGATTCTGGTATACATATTTTTAAAAACAATAAAAATATAGAAGATTTTTATTTTGAGTGTATATTTAAAAATTATACGATAGAAGCAAACTGGTATATTATTCCATATTATCATCTTTTTGGAAATGAAGAATTAACTCAATATTCATCAATTATACAAGAAAATATACCTTTAGAATATGCTTTAATCAGTTTATCCGATGCAATTAAATTAGGTTTAAAAAAAGATTCTATAGTAGAATTTAATTGTTTAAATCAAGACTATCAATTAGGGGTGCGATTTTCTAGATATTTAAATCAAAAACAAATAGCCTTGCCTATAGGAAGAAAAGGTTTTCCAACTAATCTTGTTGGCAAAAAAATTAAATATTTACGGGAATTTATTAAATGATTTTTTCAGATCTAAAGATTGTTCAAATATTTTTTTCTCTTTTAAAAGTTATTTGTGTTTTATTTTTTGTCATATTTTCTAGTGCTATGCTGAGTATTGTTGAAAGAAGATTATTAGCTTTTTTTCAAAATAGATACGGACCTAATCGAGTTGGTTGGATGGGAAGTTTACAGTTATGTGCTGATATGATTAAAATTTTATTTAAAGAAGATTGGATTCCTCCATTTAGTAGAAAATTTATTTTTGTCTTATCACCAATAATTGCTTTTCTTTCTTTACTATTTGTAATTCCTATTATTCCATTTACTTCTTCTTTTGTAATTATTGATTTAAATATAGGAATATTATTCTTTTTAATGATGGCTAGTTTATCTGTATATGCTGTTTTATTTGCTGGTTGGTCTAGTAATAATAAGTATGCATTATTAGGAGCAATGCGTGCTTGTGTGCAAACTTTAAGTTATGAAGTTTTTTTAGGATTGTCTCTTATGGGAGTTGTAGCTCGATCAGGATCTTTTAATATATCAGAAATTGTGAATAATCAAAAAGAAATCTGGAATATTTTTCCACAGTTTTTGGGATTTTTGACTTTTTTTATAGCAGGTTTAGCTGTATGTCATAGACATCCTTTTGATCAGCCTGAATCTGAACAAGAATTAGCTGATGGCTATCATATTGAATATTCAGGAATGAAATTCGGTTTATTTTTTATTGGAGAATATATTTCTATTATTACAATTTCATCGTTAATTGTAACAATGTTTTTTGGTGGTTGGTTCGGTCCTTGCATTCCTGGTTGCATTTGGTTTATTTTAAAAACAATGTTTTTTATTTTTTTATTTATTTTAATTCGAGCTTCTTTACCGAGACCTAGATATGATCAAATGTTATCATTTGGATGGAAAATTTGTTTACCAACAACATTGTTCAATTTGTTTTTAACGGCTTTTTTTATATTGCTATAATTTTTTGAAAGAGATTTTTATTTATGATGTTTAAAAATATTATCATTGGTTTGTTTACACAAATTAGAAGCATGTTTATGATTGGTTCAAATATTTTTTCAAGAGTTGAAACTAGATCATATCCAGAAGAAAAAGTAAAACTTTCCCCTCGTTATCGAGGTCGTATTATACTAACTCGTAATATAGATGGAAGAGAACGTTGCGTTGCTTGTAATTTATGCGCTGCTGTTTGTCCTGTTGATTGCATTTCTTTGCAAAAATCTGAAAAAATTGATGGTCGTTGGTATCCAGAATTTTTTAGGATTAATTTTTCTCGTTGTATATTTTGTGGTTTATGTGAAGAAGCTTGTCCTACTGCTGCAATTCAGTTAATTTCTGACTTTGAATTATCTGATTTTAAAAGAACAGATTTAGTATATGAAAAAAAAGATTTATTAGTTTCTGGTCCAGGTAAATATCCCGATTATAATTTTTATAATTTTTCTGGTGTAACTATAGGAGGAAAAAAAACAGGCGATTTGGATATAGAGAGTAAACCTGTTGATGTAAAAAATTTATTGCCGTAAGGAGGTTTTATGGAATTTGTTTTTTATATATGTTCGTTTATAGCAGTTGTTTCTACAGTTTTTATAATTTTTCAAAAAAATGCAATATATGCTTTATTATATTTAATACTTTCTCTTTTATCAATATCAGGCATTTTTTTTTCTCTTGGTGCTTTTTTTGCTGGTTCTTTAGAAGTAATTGTTTACGCTGGAGCCATTATAGTCTTGTTTGTTTTTGTTATTATGATGCTTAACATTAATGAAAAATGTAATATACAAGAAACAAAACATTTAAAAAATACTATTTGGATTGGATCAATTATTTTATCGTTAATATTATTATCTTCAATGACTTATGCAATATTTTGTCTAAAAGAAAAAAAAATAGAAGGATTGTTAATTGATTCTAAAATTATAGGAATAAATTTGTTTGGTCCTTATATGTTTTTAGTAGAATTATGTTCGATTCTTTTATTATCTGCTTTAGTTGTTGTTTTTCATATTGGAACAGAAAAACGTGTTATTAAGAAAAATTAATAACTATATACCATTTTATTAAGGATCATAAATTATGATTTCTGTATTCTATGGATTATTTTTATCATTAATATTATTTATTCTGGGTTTAATATCATTAATCCTTCGACGCAATATATTATTTATACTAATTAGTTTAGAAATTATGATTAACGCTGCTAGTTTAGCATTAATAGTAGTTGGCAGTTATTGGCATCAAGCAGATGGTCAAATAATGTATATATTTAGCATTACTCTAGCTGCAGCAGAAGCTAGTATAGCTTTAGCATTATTACTTCAACTTTACAGACGTCATAAAACATTAAACATTGATATGTTAAGTGAGATGGATGGATGAATATTATTTTTTTTATAATTTTATCTCCTTTAATAAGTTTTTTATTTTTATCTTTTAAACAAGGTTTCATTTCAAATAAAAGCACTGCAAAGATAGGTATTTTTTCAATATTTTTATCGTTTTTTATAACTTGTTATTATGGTTTAATTATTATCAAAGATACCAATAAAATTTTTATTGAAAAATTATGGAATTGGTTATCTATTAATGAATTGAAAATTGATTTTGCTTTATTTTTAGATGGATTATCTTTAAGTATGTTATTTGTAATAACTGGAGTAGGGTTGCTAATACATATTTTTTCTTCTTGGTATATGAAGGATAAAGAAGGTTATTCACGTTTTTTTGCGTATACTAATTTATTTATAGCAAGTATGTCAATATTAGTATTAGCTGATAATTTTTTATTTATGTATTTAGGATGGGAAGGAGTAAGTGTATGTTCTTATTTGCTTATTGGTTTTTATTATACTGAACATAAGAATAATTTTTCAGCTTTAAAAGCTTTTATTTTAACTAGAATTTCTGATGTATTTTTAATAATTGGAATATTTTTAATATATCAAAAATATGGCACTCTGAATTTTCAAGAAATTAAATTTTTATCGAGTTTTTTTAATATAGAAAATCTTCATCAAACTAATATTATTACGCTTTTTTTGTTCATAGGAGTTATTGGTAAATCAGCTCAATTACCACTACATACATGGTTATCTGATGCTATGGTTGGTCCTACTCCTGTATCAGCTTTAATACATGCAGCAACTATGGTGACAGCTGGTGTTTACTTAATAGCAAGAACGTATTTTTTATTTCTATTAACTCCAGATATATTATATCTAATAGGTTTTATTGGAACTTTAACAATATTAATTTCTAGTATTACTGCTTTATTTCAATATGATATAAAACGGATTTTAGCATATTCTACTATGAGCCAAATAGGGTATATGTTTTTAGCTTTAGGTGTAAAAGCATGGAGTGCTGCAATTATACACTTAATTGCACATGCTATTTTTAAAGCATTATTATTTTTATCTGCGGGTTCTTTAATTACGTCGTGTAAGAATGAAAAAAATATATTTAAAATGGGTGGTTTGCGAAAAGAATTGCCTTTTTTATATATTAATTTCATAGTAGGAGGAGGATCTTTAGTTTCTTTTCCTTTAATAACGTCTGGTTTTTATAGCAAAGGCAGCATTTTGTTTAGTGTTTTAGAAAATGGTTATAATAATTTATTTTTTGTTGCTTTATTTTGTTCTTTTTTAACAGCTTTATATACATTTAGAATGATTTTTGTTATTTTCCATGGAAATAATACTTATAGAGTAGCTTCTTCTAATACGTATGCACATAATGTTCCATTGTTAATTCTTTTAATTTTTTCTACCGTACTAGGTTCATATATATCACCACCATTATTGAATGTATTTCCTGTTTCTAATCTATTAAATCATGATAAATTTATATTTGAAATAGTATGTAGTATATTATCTATCTCTGGAATATATTTGTCTTATTATTTTTGGATTAAAAAACTGTATTGTATTAATCAAATATTTAAATATAAATTTATGCAAAATATATATTATTTTATTTTTAAAGGATTTGGTTTTGATTCATTTTATAATATATTTTTTGTAAATTTTTATTTATATATATGTAAAATAGTATCTCATGATCCGATTAATAAAATAATTAATTATTTATCAAAAATAACTCGGATACTTAACCTTTTTTTATTAAGAACGAGCAATGGCTATGTAAGATGGTATATTGCTTCTATGATATTAGGTATTACTTCTATTTTTATATTGATTTTATTTTTTAATGTAATTTAAAAACATTTCATATTAATCAACTTATAATTTTAACATGTAAATAAATAATTTAATTGATACAATAGTCATAATAAACAATAGGAATATATGTGTAATGTTACTTTCTTTATTGATTATCATTCCAATTTGTAGTGGTTTTTTTTCTTTTTTTTCTTATAAATTCAATAAAAACATTCCTCGTTGGATTTCATTAATAGGAATTGTATCTATATTATTAATTACGATTATAATATTTTTACAAACAAGTTATCATTCTCTTCAGGAGGTAAATTATCCTTATTGGAATTATCAATTAATTATACCTTGGATACCAAGATTTGGAATTGAATTTAATATTGCAGTTGATGGTTTTTCTATAATTATGCTTATTTTTTCTTCTTTACTATCTATAATAGGAGTTTTATGTTCATGGCATGCAGTTAAAAAAAATGAAGGATTTTTTTATTTAAATTTTATGCTTGTTTTAAGTAGTGTGATAGGCGTTTTTATTTCTATTGATCTATTTTTATTTTTTTGTTTTTGGGAAATTATGATAATTCCAATGTATTTTTTGATTACATTATGGAGTGATCAAAATGATCAAAATAAAATATTTTTTGCGGCTAATAAATTTATTATATATGGACAAATTTCTGGTGTAATACTTTTATCATCTATTTTATTGTTAGTGTTCAGTTGTTATCAAAATACTAATATTTTAACATTTAACTATGATTTATTAATGTCTGCACCTATTAATCAATATATAGAATATCTTGTCATGATCGGTTTTTTTTTATCCTTTGCTATAAAAATGCCAATTTTTCCATTTCATGGATGGTTGCCAGAAATTCATGCTCAATCTATATCTTGTGGTGTAGTAGAAATTATTGGTGTATTACTAAAAACAGCTCCTTATGCTCTTTTAAGATATAATTTAGCATTTTTCCCTTTAGCAACAAAAGATTTTGCTCCAATTGCTATTTTTTTAGGGATTACTAGTATACTATATGGATCTTTTCTTGCTTTTTCACAAACTAATATTAAACGATTAATTGCTTATTCTTCTCTTGCTCATATGGGTTTAATTTTAGTTGGAATTTATAGTAATAATGAAATAGCTCTTCAAGGTATAGTAATACAGATGCTATCTAATAGTTTATCTACTGCTGCTTTATGTATATTATCTGGTTATATTTATAAATATTTTAAAACTCAAGATATGAATAAAATAGAAGGTTTATGGTCTTGTATTTATTTTGTTCCAGCTTTTTCTTTATTTTTTTCTTTTGCAAATCTAGGAATTCCTGGAACAGGAAATTTTATTGGTGAATTTTTAATTTTATATGGTATTTTTAATGCGTTTCCTTTTATATGCATATTAGCATGTACTGGTATGATTTTTTCTTCTATTTATTCTTTGTATATGATTCAAAAAGTTTTTTATGGTTCATATCATAAAAATTTTACAATTTTTTATATAAAAAAAATAGAATTATGGACAATAATAGCATTAATTTTTATATTAATCTTTTTAGGCTTTAATCCACAAAAAGTTATAAATATTTCATATAATTCTATACATAATATTCAACAGAAATTTAACCATTCTATTTTAAAGATAAGGTTGTAATTAATAATGACAATAAATTTTCAACAATTAACAGTATTACTGCCTTTGTTGATTGTAATATTCACTGCAGTAACAGTCATATTATCTATTTCTTATAATCGAAATCATTTTTTTATTGCTATATTAAGTATAGTAGGTCTTATATGTTCATTTTTTTCACTATATTTATTATTTGATGTTATTCCTATAGATGTAACTACTTTATTTCATATTGATAGTTATTCTATTTTATATATCGGAATGATTATAATTTCTAGTATTAGTACATGCATTTTTGCATATCCGTGGCTAGTAAAATATCAATTTAATAAAGAAGAGTTTTACTTATTAATTTTAATTTCAACATTAGGTGCAATATCATTAATTATTTCAAATCATATGGCATCATATTTTATTAATATAGAATTGATATCTTTACCTATTGTTGGTTTAATTGCTTATTCTGATTATGAAAAATATTCTTTAGAAGCATCATTTAAATATATTATATTATCTGCTATTTCATCAAGTTTTTTATTGCTTGGTATTGCATGGATTTATGCTATTTCTGGTAATCTTGAAATTATATCTATACATCAAATTTTTAAAATAGCATCTGAAAAAGAAATATTAGTAGTGCTATTTGGAATTTTTATGATTTTATTTTCTTTATGTTTTAAATTGTCACTTGTTCCTTTTCATTTATGGACTCCTGATGTTTATCAAGGAACTCCTATTCCAGTATTATCTTTTTTATCTACTTCTGGTAAAATTGCTATTTTTAGTATTTTATTGCATTTATTATCACATATATCTGATTTAGATAATAAAATATTATTTTTTGCAATATCAATTATTACTATTTCTTCTATATTAATTGGTAATACAATGGCTCTTTTTCAAAATAATATTAAAAGATTATTTGGCTATTCCTCTATATCTCAATTTGGTTATCTACTTATAGTGGTTCTTGTGTCGAATAAAAATTATCAATTTTCTTTAGAAACGACCACAATTTATCTATTTAACTATTTACTTAGCAACATAGTATGTTTTGGTATTATTAATTTAATCGAAAATACAAACAGACAGCATTATAATAATTCAATTACTTCATATAAGGGATTGTTTTGGTCACAACCTATATTATCTAGTATACTCACTCTTGCTCTTCTTTCTTTATCAGGAATACCTATGACTTTAGGTTTTATTGGAAAATTTTATATCTTGTCAATTATTATAAAAGAACGTTTATGGATGATAGGTATTTCTTTTGCAATTGGAACTATATTAGGTCTTTATTGTTATTTAAGAATTCTTTTAAATTTATACTTAAGTCCTGTAAAATATCCTGAAAGAACTTTAAATATTTCAAGTAACTTGATTTATACACCTACTAAAATAGTTATATTTATTTTAGGAATATTATTATTTATCTTAGGTTTATATCCTGATCCTTTAATGAAATTAGTTCAATTGTTTCAATTAAATTCATATTAAAACTATATTTATATTAAAATTATTAAATATAATTGTAATATAAGATAATAATTATACAATTTATATATGACTAATAAAAATTTTTCTTTATCCATGTGGTTGAAATATTTAGAAAATTTAGATAAAAAAACAATATTTAATCTTTTTGAATTAAAATCTATTGCAAAAATTTTAGATTTATTATGTTTAAAATCTTTTATTTTTACTGTTGGAGGAACTAACGGTAAAGGTACAACTTGTGCAATGTTAGAAACATTGTTATTGAATTCAGGTTATACAGTAGGTTTATATACATCTCCTCATCTTATTAATTATGTAGAACGAGTTAGAATTAATGGTTGTGTTCTTGATGAAAATGATCATATTGATGCTTTTAAAAATATAGAACAAGCCAGAAATTCTACTTTACTAACTTATTTTGAATTCATTACACTGTCAGCATTAATGTTATTTAAAAAGCATTCTTTAGATGTTATAATATTAGAAGTAGGTTTAGGGGGACGATTGGATGCTACTAATGTTATAGATGCTAATTTATCTATAATTACTAATATAAGTTTAGAGCATACTTGTATATTAGGAAAAGATCGTGAAAGTATCGCTCGTGAAAAATCTGGTATTTTTAGAAAAAATAGGATTGCTGTAATTGGAGATATAGATATTCCAAATTCTATTATTAAAATAGCTCAGAAAAAAAAAACAATATTAAAAATAATCAATATAGACTGGTTTTGGAAAGAAAAAAAAAGTTCTTGGAATTTTATTCATTCAAATATTCAATTATATAATTTACCTAAAACTTACATACCATTATCTAATACAGCTACTGCTTTAGCTGCTCTATATTATTCAGGTTTAAAAATTAATGAAGAAATTATAAGAAAATATATTGTCTCTGTCAAAGTATTAGGAAGATTTCAGATAATTTCTACTAATCCTTATATTATTATTGATGTAGCTCATAATCCCAGTGCTGCTTTATTTTTATCTAAACAAATAAATAATATAAATAATATACATATACGGGGAAAGATATATGCAATATTAGGCGTATTAAGAGATAAAGATATTTTAGGAATAATTAATTATTTAAAAAATAAAATTAATTATTGGTACATCACACCTTTACAAACATCTCGAACTGTTACTAAAAAACAATTAAAAAGCATTTGTTCTAAAATTTCTAATATATCTATTGTAAATAATCTTCAAGAAGGTTATAAAAAAGCATTAATATTAGCAAAAAAAGAAGATGCTATTTTAATTTTTGGTTCGTTTTTTATTGTTTCAGAATTTTTTTCATTAACAATGAATAAAATATTATAAACTGATAAAAAATATAATTTTGGTAGATTTATGATTTTAATAGATTATATTATAATATTTATTATTATTGCTTCGATTTCTTTAGGTTTTTTACGTGGTTTTTATCAAGAATTGATTTCTATTTATTTTTGGTTTTTTAATTTTTGTTTTTTTAATAAATATTATTATTTTAGTTCTTTTTATTATAATTCAATGCCATTTTTTTTAAAAAATAAAATTCTTATCTTAATAATGATAATTTTTTTTTTATTATCAAAAAGATGTTAATTTTTTTTATAAAAATATTTATAAAAAGCAGCAAAATTTCTTATTATAATATTATATTAGGAGGTTTATTTGGAATTTTTAGAAGTGGAATATTAATTTTATTATTTTTTTTCTGTTTTAGTTTTTTGAATAAGAGTAATTATGATTTATATATAAGTAATTCAATATTAATTTCCATTTATTTTGAAATAATGAAATATGTTTTATTTTTTTTTCATAGTTTATAAACTAAGCACATTATTAGTATTTTATGAAATTATAGTGTGCTTAGAATTATAGATTGCGAGATGATATTAATATCTTTAATATTTTTAATGTTCAAACATAGCTGAAATAGATTCTTCGTTACTTATTCTTCTTATTGCTTCTGAAAGCATTCCTGCTAATGTTAATGTACGTACATTAGGTAAGATCTTTATTTTTTCTGATAATGGAATTGTGTCGCATACTACTACTTCATCAATAGCAGAATTTTTCAAGTTTATTGCAGCATCTCCAGAAAAAATAGGATGTGTTGCATATGCAAAAACTCTTTTAGCTCCTCGTTCTTTAAGAGCTTCTGCTGCCTTACAAAGAGTTCCTCCTGTATCTATCATATCATCTACTAATATACAATCTCGATTTGCTACATCACCAATAATATGCATAATTTGAGATACATTAGCACGTGGTCTTCTTTTATCAATAATCGCCATATCAGTATCATAAAGAAGCTTAGCAATCGCTCTTGCCCTTACTACACCTCCGATATCAGGGGAAACTACAATAGGATTTTTTAATTCTCTTTGCAGCATATCTTCTAAAAGAATTAAGCTTCCAAAAACATTATCAACAGGTACATCAAAAAAACCTTGAATTTGTTCTGCATGAAGATCTACTGTTAATACACGATCTACTCCAATACTAGATAAAAAATCTGCCACAACTTTTGCTGTTATAGGAACACGTGCTGATCTAACTCGACGATCCTGACGGGCATATCCAAAATATGGTATTACTGCAGTAATTCTACCTGCAGAAGCTCGTCTTAAAGCGTCTACCATTACAACTAATTCCATTATATTATCATTAGTTGGATAACAAGTAGATTGAATTATAAAAATATCGCCACCTCTTACGTTTTCATTGATTTGAACACTAATTTCACCATCACTAAATCTACCTACAGATGCATTTCCTAAATTAATATATAATCGGTTTGCAATGAATTTTGCTAGTCTTGGAATAGAATTTCCAGCAAAAATTTTCATATCGGGCATATATAAAAACCTTTTATTTGTAATTTAAATTAATATTATTTTCTATATTTAATTTTATTATTTAGATAATCAATTATTTAAAATATAGATATAAAAATATTTTTTTTTATTTATAAAAAAGATATTTTTTTTTATTAAGCATTTTATGTAATGGTGAAATATTAACACTTTTCGCTATAAATCCTTGCATATTTTTAGGTAATAAAGAAAAAATTTTTTGAGCGGATTTTTTATTGTTAAATTCGGAGAAAACACAAGAACCAGTACCAGTCATTCGTGAAGGTGCATATGAAGAAAGCATTGAAATTAATTTTTTTATTTTAATAAATTTTTTTTTTGCGATATATTCAAAATCATTACTAAAAGGTAATTTTAATAAACTCTTAAGAGATTTTTTAGAAGTATTGCTCATTAAAAATGGACTCGAAAACATTTGTTTTGTAGATATATGTATGTTGGGATATACGACTAAATACCATTT
Organism: Buchnera aphidicola (Artemisaphis artemisicola); assembly: GCF_005082365.1. Classification (NCBI taxonomy): domain Bacteria; kingdom Pseudomonadati; phylum Pseudomonadota; class Gammaproteobacteria; order Enterobacterales; family Erwiniaceae; genus Buchnera; species Buchnera aphidicola. The sequence continues at coordinate 179,890 of NZ_CP034900.1, forward strand.
TTCTTGTCTTTTTATAGGATGCAATATATTTCCTATTCCTTCAACAATAGAAGTTTTTCCTATAATAAAACCTGGGGTATCTGTTCCTATTTTAAGACTAAATGAAGCTAATTCTTGCAACGTAAATTGTGTATTCCATAATTTATTTAAAACTATTAAAGTGGTTGCAGCATTTGAAGAACCACCTCCTAATCCACTACCCATTGGAATTCTTTTATATAAAAATATTTTTGCTCCATAATGATTTGCATCTATTCTGCCATAGGATAATGCTTTTGCTTTTAATAATTTAGCAGAACAAACAATGCTATTTTCTTTATTTTCTAAAAGTTTTTTTTTACTAAATAATTGAATTTTTCCAGTTTTATTAGGAATGATTTTTAATGTATCACCATAATTAAGAAATTGAAATAAAGTTTGTATATTATGATATTTATTTTCACGAATACCAGTGACGTAAAGAAATAAATTAATTTTTACAGGAGATAGCCATGTATAAATCATTTTTTGATTAATTTAAATATATTTATATTAGTGTTTATTGAAATTACAATAAAAAGATTTAAAATGATATAATCATTTTAATATAAATATTCTAATATTCATAGTTTTTAAAATTATTAAAAATATATTTTTGAATATATTAATAATTAAACATTTGATATTAATTAATATTTTTTTTAAATACTAATAAATAAAGGAATATTATGAATAATTCTATCTTAAATAAATTAAAATCTTTGAAAATTCGTTATCAAGAAATAGAATTAATGCTTACTCAAAAAGATGTTATATCAAATCAAGAAAATTTTAAAAATTTATCTAAAGAATATTTAAAACTATCTGAAATTATCAAATTATTTATTCAATGGGAAAAATTAGAAATTGATATTAAGAATATTAATTCTTTATTGAAAGATGTAGAAATTCAAGATATGGCAGAAGAAGAATTGTATTTATTTAAAAAAAAGAAAAAAATAATAGAAGAAAAAATTCATAAATTATTGTTACCTAAAGATCCTAATGATGAACATAGTTGTTTTATTGAAATTAGATCGGCAACTGGAGGAGATGAGTCTTCAATTTTTGCTGGTGAACTTTTTAGAATGTATACGCGATATTCAGAATCTCATTTTTGGAAAGTAGAAATAATGAATACTAGTGAAAGCGAGAAAGGAGGATTTAAAGAAATAATTGCAAAGATTACAGGAAAAGGTGTTTGTGGTCGTTTGAAATTCGAATCTGGCGGTCATCGTGTACAAAGAGTACCGGAAACAGAATCACAAGGAAGAATTCATACATCTACTTGTACTGTAGCTATTATGCCTGTTACTCCTGAAACTGAAAAAGAAGAGATTAATTCTTCTGATTTAAAAATTGATACTTTTCGGTCTTCTGGTGCTGGTGGACAACACGTTAATACTACTGATTCTGCTATTCGTATCACCCATATTCCTACTGGAAATGTAGTAGAATGTCAAGATGAACGATCTCAACATAAAAACAAAGCAAAAGCATTATCTATTTTATCAGCACGTATTTATGCAAATAAGTTAGAGAAAAATCATCAAGAAAATTCTTTAATGAGAAAAGTATTGTTAGGAACTGGTCAACGATCAGATAGAAATAGAACTTATAACTTTCCTCAAAATAGGATTACAGATCATCGAATTAATTTCACTATATATAAATTAGATGAAATATTAGAAGGAAACTTAGATCTGCTAATTGATCCAATAACTCAAGAATATCAGGCTGATATACTTTCTTCTCTATCTAAATCAAAACTATGAATATTAAAAATTGGTTAAAAAAAACTATTCAAATATTATCTTATGTAGATAATCCTAGATATGAAGCTGAACTTTTATTAAGTTATATTTTACAGCGTAATCGTAGTTTTATTATCACAACTGATTATGTTGAACTAACTAAAAAACAGTATAAATATTTAAATCATATAGTATATCGTAGATCTTTAGGAGAACCAATAGCTTATATAATTAAAGAAAAAGAATTTTGGTCTTTGTCTTTACGCGTTTCATATGATACTCTTATCCCGAGATCTGATACAGAAATTTTAGTAGAACAAGCAGTATCTAAAATAAATACTAACTCTTCTCTTATTCTTGATTTAGGAACTGGATGTGGAGCTATTGCTCTAGCTTTAGCAAGTATATGTTCTAATTGGAATATTATAGGAATTGATAAATCAAAAAAAGCACTTGAAATAGCTAAAATTAATGCATTTAAATTAAATTATAAAAATATTTCTTTCTTTTATAGCAATTGGTTTTCAAATGTTCATCAAAAATTTAATATTATTATAAGTAATCCTCCTTATATTAGTAAAAAAGAATTACATTTTTTAAAAAAAGATATTTTTTTTGAACCCCGAAATGCTTTAATTTCTAATAATAATGGATTGTTAGATATTCAAAAGATTATAAAAAAATCAAACAATTATTTATTTTCAGGAGGTTGGTTGTTAATAGAACATGGATGGCGGCAAAAATTGCAAGTGCAATATTTATTTAAAAAATATCATTTTTTCCAAATAGAATCTTATCAAGATTATGGAGGCAATGATCGTGTAACAGTTGGAAGAAAAATATAAAAATAGAATTTTGCATGATTTTAATAAATTCTTATAAAAATAAATATATTATATTAATAACAATAAAAAAATTTTAATATATGTTAATATATAATATATTGCTTATTATAAGTTTTCATAAAATTTAAATTTTTTAACTACTTTAAAAATATTACTATTACTAATAAAATGATATCTCTTTCTAATATTAATTTTTCTAAATTATCACTTTTTGAATCTATTATGATTGCTTTTCAAGCGATTCGAAAAGATTTTCCTACAAATTCTGTTTTATCTGAATTAAAAAATAGAACAAAGGAAGCAAAGTCTTATATTTCATCTGAACATGAACCAAAAAAAAAGTTAGAAAAATTATTAGAACTGTTTTATATTAATTGGAATTTTGGTAGTGCAAGCGGTGTTTATAAGCTTTCAGATGTACTCTGGATTGATAATGTATTGAAAACACGTCAAGGTACTGCAGTGTCTTTAGGTATTCTTTTTCTCCATATTGCTCAAGAATTAAAATTACCATTAAATCCTGTAGTTTTTCCTACTCAACTTATTTTAAGAGCAGATTGGTTGAATAAAAAAAAATGGCTTATTAATCCTTTTAATGGAGATATATTAGACCAACATACATTAGAAGTATGGTTAAAAGGCAATATTAGTCCAACCGCAGAATTATATGAAAACGATTTATATACAGCTGAATCTATTACAGTCATTCGAAAAATGTTAGATACATTGAAGTCTGCATTAATGGAAGAAAAAAAAATGGAATTAGCTTTAAATGTAACTAATTTATTATTACATATTGATCCAAATGACCCGTATGAAATTCGCGATAGAGGACTAATATATGCTCAATTAGAATGCAATCATGTTGCTTTAACAGATTTAATTTATTTTGTAGAACACTGTCCTGAAGATCCAATTAGTGAAATTATCAAAGTTCAAATTCATTCTATTGAGAAGAAAAAAATTACTTTGCATTAAAATATATTTTATTGTGTAATTGGTAGATTACGTTTATGTAATGTTTTTAAGTACATTGTTTCAATAATTTTTTGACTAATAGGATCTATTTTTTTGCCTTCTAAATATGAATCAATTGTATCATATGTTACGCCTAAAATACATTCATCTTCTTGTTGTGGATTTTCATCTTCTAGATCTGCCATTGGTTTTTTTAGATATAAATGCATAGGACAATTTAATTTTTTTAGTAAAAATTTACCTTGTCTTTTATTTAATTTAGCAATAGGATTAATATCTGTTGCATTATCTCCATATTTTGTAAAGAATCCAGTGATATTTTCAGCTGCATGTCCTGTTCCGACTACCAGACCACAATTAACTGCAGCAATACTATATAGTACTTTCATTCTTTCTCTAGCTTTTTCATTGCCTCGGATATAATCTGAAATAAAAATTCCTGATTTTTGTAAAGATTCTTCACTACTTAAAACTGCTGGTTTAATATTAACATTAACAACTTGATCTGGACATATAAAATTAACAACATCTTGACAATCTTTTTCATCATACTGAATACCATAAGGTAAGCGTAATGCAATAAATTTATAACTATTATTTTTCGTTTCTTTTCTTAGTTCTTCTATAGCTATTTGAGATAATTTTCCAGTTAATGTAGAGTCTTGTCCTCCACTAATCGCAACTATTAAAGATTTTAAATCACGATGATGAAGTAAATATTTTTTTAAGAAATCAATACAATTTATAATTTCTATTTCTGGTTTAATAATTGATTTTACTCCTAATAGTTTAATAATTTTTTTTTGAATACTCATATATATTTTCCTGATTGTTTTATATATTAAAGATTAAATATATCCTTTAAGATTAATTATTTTAATATTATTAAAAAGCGGATAAAAAATTGAATAATTTAATTCTTGTATTAAATTGTGGTAGTTCTTCTATAAAATTTGCAATATTAAATCCTAAAACTGAAAAAAAATATTTATCTGGTGTAGTAGAATGTTTATTTTTACCAGAAACATCTATCACATGGAAGTGTTTAGGAATCCAATATAAAAAAAGCATAGGTTCAAAAATTGATCATAAAACTGCTTTAATATTTATTATAGATGAAGTTTTATTTAAACAAAAAGATATTTTAAAAAATTTAATAGGAATAGGACATAGAGTAGTTCATGGAGGAATTAAAATTAAAAAATCAATGTTAATTAATGAAGATGTTATTAAAAAAATTAAAGATGCGATTTCTTTTGCTCCATTACATAATCCAGCAAATTTAATAGGAATTAAAATATTTAGAGAAAAATATTTTAATTTATCAAAAAAAAATGTAGCAGTTTTTGATACCTCTTTTTATCATAATATGCCTGAAATTTCTTTTTTATATGCAATACCATATAATTTTTATAAGAAATATGGCATTAGACGTTATGGTGCTCATGGTATCAGTCATAAATATGTAGCTAAAAAAGCTTCTATAATTTTAAATAAAACATTTAGTTCTTTAAATATAATAACATGTCATTTAGGTAATGGAGCTTCTGTTTCTGCTATTTGCAATGGAATATGTGTAGATACTTCTATGGGATTAACTCCTTTAGAAGGATTAGTAATGGGCACAAGGAGTGGTGATATAGATCCTTCTATTGTTTTTTTTATGAATAAAAAACTCAATATGAGTCTTGATGAAATTGAGATAATTTTAACAAAAAAATCAGGATTATTAGGTTTAAGTGAAATAAGTAGTGATTTTCGTTATTTTGAAAAAAATTATAATATTAAAAAAAATGCTAAAAGATCTGTAGATGTATTTTGTCATCGATTATCTAAATATATTTCAGCTTATACTACTTTAATGGAAAATCGTTTAGATGGAATTGTCTTTACAGGAGGAATTGGCGAAAATGTACCATTAATTAGAAAATTAACTCTTTCTCGTTTATCTCTTTTAGGATTTAAGATAGATAACAAACTTAATTCATCTATGATAATGGGAAAATCCGGATTAATTAGTAAAAATCTTTCTTGGCCAGTATTTGTTATTGCAACAAATGAAGAATTAGCAATAGCCAAAGAAACAATGAATATAATTAACAAAAAATAGTTATTTTTAAAAAAATGATGTCATCATAATAGGATAATTATGTCACGCACTATAATGCTTATTCCTTTAAACAAAGACGCAAGTTTAACCACAATTAGTTTAAGTACAATTTATTTTTTTTCTAAGCATAAACTTTCTAAGTCTATTTTATATATTTCTTGTATCAATAGTGCATTTAATAGTACATCATTAATTATTAAAAAATATTTTTCAGAGCGTGTTGATACATTAGATGTTGTAGATTTTTCTAAAGTTTTTTTTGCGTCTTATGAATATGATACTTTATTAAACAAGATAATTGAAGAATGTTATCAAAAAAAATTTTTATATGATTTAATTTTAATTGAAGGAGTTCAGTATAATCATAGCATTAATGCTGAACAAATTAATTTTGATATTTCTCAAAATTCTAGTGCAGAAGTAATATTTATAGAAAATTTAAAATATAATTCATCTGAATATATTCAGAAAAAAGAAAATAAAATTAAATTATTTTTAGAAAATAAAAAATATAAAAATATTTTAGGCATCATTTTTAATGAAATTAATTCTCCTTTTATAGATAAACAATGCAATTTTATACAAAAATTAAAAATTTTAAGAAAAAAAGAAAAAAATAAAAGAGATTTAATTATTAAAAAAAAATTATTCAAGAATCAATTTTTTTCAACTATAGCTTGCATTCCATGGAACAAAAAAATTATAAAAACAAATATTTTAGAAATTTATAGATTTTTAAACATAAAATGTTTAAATTTAATAGAAAAAAAATCTTGTTACGTAGAAAAGATTATGATATTTGATGAGAATTATATAAATATATCAAACAAAAATTATTCTAATACTTTAGTTATTCTTTCTTTTAGTCGTATAAATATTTTTTTAAATTTTTTTAAATTAAATCTAAAAATGCATAATATTCAAGGTGTTATTTTAACTGGAGTATTAAATTCAAAAAAAAATATTATATCTTTATGTCAAGTATTTATTCGCAGGTGTATTTATGTTCTTTTTACAAAACTTAATACGTTAGAAATTCTATCTCAATTATGCAATTTTAATTTTAATATTTATTTGAAAGATAAAATATATATTAATAAATTACAAAAATATGTTTCTAGTTTTTTTTGCTATTCTTCTATAACAAACTTTAAAAAAAAATATAGTTATAATAAAAAATATTCGCCTAAAGAATTTTGTTTATATATAAAATTATTATCAAGAGAAAAAAATAAACGTATTCTATTACCTGAATCATATGAAATTCGAATATTAAAAGCTGCTTCTATATGTCATGATGATAAGATTGCTCAATGCGTGTTATTAGGTGAATCTAAAAAGATTTATAGAATAGCTGATAATGCAGGAATTAAATTAAGCAGAAACATTGAAATAATAAATCCTATATCAATAAGAAAAAATTATGTTAATCGTCTTGTAGAACTTCGAAAAACAAAAGGCATGAATGAATTGTTAGCTAAAAAACAATTAGAAGATAATATTGTTTTAGCTACATTAATATTAGAAGCTGATCAAGTAGACGGATTAGTTTCTGGATCAGTTAATACTACTTATAATACTATACGTCCAGCGCTACAAATTATTAAAACTAGTCCTAATAGTTTATTAGTTTCATCTATTTTTTTTATGTTATTACCTAATTCAGTTTTAATTTATGGTGATTGTGCTATTAATATTAATCCTACTGCAGAAGAATTAGCAGAAATTGCTATTCAAACTGCAGATTCATCAAAAATTTTCGGAATAGAACCACGTATTGCTATGTTGTCTTATTCAACTGGCAATTCTGGTATTGGATATGAAGTTGAAAAAGTCAGAACTGCTACTTGCATTGTAAAAAAAAGAAGACCTGATTTAATTATTGATGGTCCTATTCAATACGATACAGCTATCTCAAAAACAGTTGCTAAATTAAAAGCACCAAATTCACCAATCTTAGGATCTGCAAATATATTTATTTTTCCAGATTTAAACTCTGGCAATATAGCTTATAAAGCAGTACAACGTTCTTCTAAAATTTTATCCATTGGTCCAATGTTGCAAGGTTTAAAAAAACCAGTCAATGATTTATCACGAGGTGCATCAATAGAAGATATTATTTACACAATTGCGTTGACATCTATTCAAGATATATAAGATATGTATAATAAACAAAATTTATCTTAAATTTTAATTATGATATTTCCATCTGGTTGACAGCAACATGGAAAAATCTCTCTTTTTTTAAATAAAGCAGCCATTGGCTGTTTTATTGAATAAAATATTTTTCCTTTAATTAATTCTATACGACATAAACCGCAATATCCAGATCGACATTGATATTCTATATTGACGTTATTTAGCTCTAATATGAGTAATAATAGATTTGTTTTTTTATATATTATATTTTTTTTGATATTAATTATATTGATAATAGAAAAGTTCATTTTATAGTTGAAATTTTTTAAATTCGTTGTCAGATACTTCTGAATCAATTTGTCCGACTAAATAAGAACTGATTTCTGTTTCTTGAGGTGCTGTTTGTATGTAATCAGAAGTTAACCAATCATTGATCCAAGGAATGGGATTAGACTGTTTTTTAAATGGCATGTTAAAACCTATTGCATGCATGCGAATATTAGTAATGTATTCTATATATTGACAAAGAATGTCTTTATTTAATCCAAGCATAGAACCATTTTCAAATAAATATTCAGCCCATTTTTTTTCTTGTTGTGCAGCTAATAAAAATATATTTATAGCTTCTTCTTTACATTCAAAAGCAATATCTTTCATATTTTCGTCGTTATTAATGTTACTTAAAAGATTTAAAATATGTTGTGTTCCAGTTAAATGTAAAGCTTCATCACGTGCTATTAATCTGATAATTTTTGCATTTCCTTCCATTAATTCTCTTTCTGCAAATGCAAATGAACATGCAAAACTAACATAAAATCTAATTGCTTCTAAAACGTTAACGCTTATTAAGCATAAATACAATCTTTTTTTTAATAAATTTAAATTAATATTAATTTTTTTTTTATTGATTAAGTGATTTCCTTCACCGAATAAATGCCAATAATTAGTTATTTTTATTAATTCATCGTAGTATATAGAAATATTTTGAGCTCGATCATTAATGTTTTTGTTTGAAATAATATCATCAAATATTAATGATGGAACATTGACAATATTTCTTATTATATGAGTATAAGAACGCGAATGAATAGTTTCTGAAAATGACCATGTTTCAATCCATGTTTCTAATTCAGGAATAGAAATAATAGGTAAAAAAGCTACATTAGGACTTCTGCCTTGAATTGAATCAAGAAGCGTTTGATATTTTAAATTACTAATAAAAATATGTTTTTCATGATCAGGTAAATGTTGAAAATCTATTCTATCTCTAGAGAGATCAATTTCTTCTGGTCTCCAAAAAAATGATAATTGTTTTTCAATTAATTTTTCAAAAATGTTATATTTTTGTTGATCGTATCGTGCAATATTGACGGGTTGTCCAAAAAACATCGGTTCTTTAAGTTGATTATTTTTTTTTTGAGAAAATATTGTATAAGACATACTACTTTACCTAATATTTAATTTAATATTTTTTTAAAAAATATATTTGATTTTTTTATATAACACAAGAACCACTTTCACAAATGTTGTTTTCTAAGATTTCAGATTTAATATTTTGATAATCTTTAGAACCATCTCTAGTATTTTGATAATATAATGTTTTTAATCCCAATTTATAAGACAATAAAAGATCGTATAAAAGTTGTTTCATAGGAATTTTATTATTTAAAAATCTTTTTGGATCATAATGAGTATTTACAGAAATTGATTGATCAACAAATTTTTGCATAATACCAGCTAATTCTAGATATCCTGTGTTATCAGGTATATCCCAAAGTAATTCGTATTCTGATTTTAATTTTTTATAGTCCGGAACTACTTGACGTAATATCCCATCTTTTGAAACTTTAATGCTAATAAAACCTCTTGGTGGTTCAATTCCATTAGTTGCATTAGATATTTGTGATGATGTTTCTGAAGGCATTAAAGCAGATAATGTAGAGTTTCTTAATCCATATTTTTTAATTTTATTTCGTAATAAATTCCAATTTAAATGTAATGGTTCATTACATATTTTATCAATATCTTTTTTATATGTATCTATAGGTAGTTTCCCTAAGTAATAATTAGTATGATTAAATAAAGAACATGCTCCTTTTTCTTTTGCTAAGTCGCAAGATGCTTCTAACAAATAATATTGAATTGCTTCAAATGTTTTATGTGTTAAATTTTTTGCACTGCCATCTGAATAACGTAGTTTGTTTTTGGCTAAATAATATGCAAAATTAATTACACCTATTCCTAAAGAACGTCTAGAAACAGCTGATTGTTTAGCAGCTAATATTGGATAATTTTGATATTCTAATATTTCATCAAGTGCGCGTACAGATAATATTGATAATTCTTTAAGTTCGTTAAGATTTTTAATAGTTCCTAAATTAAAAGCTGCTAGTGTACACAGTGCAATTTCTCCTTTTTTATCATGAACGTCATTTAAAGATTTAGTGGGAAGTGTAATTTCTAAACATAAATTAGATTGTTTTATTGGAGATAATTTAGGATTAAATGCACTATGTAAATTACAATGATCTACATTTTGTATGTAAATGCGTCCAGTAGAAGTGCGTTCTTGCATCATTAATGAGAATAGATCTAATGCTTTGATTCTTTTTTGTCTTATGTTTTTGTTTTTTTCATATTTTATGTATATTTCTTTAAATTTTTTTTGATCAGAAAAAAATGATTCATATAATTCAGGTACATCTGATGGACTAAATAATGTTATTTTTTCTCCTGATAATAATCTTTCATACATTAATTTATTAATTTGAAGAGCATAATCGATATGACGTACTCTGTTTTCTTCAATTCCTCTATTATTTTTTAAAACTAATAAACTTTCTACTTCAAAATGCCATATTGGATAAAAAATAGTTGCAGCTCCACCTCTCACCCCTCCTTGTGAACAAGATTTTACAGCACTTTGAAAATATTTATAAAATGGTATGCACCCAGTATGAAAAGCTTCTCCATTTCTAATAGGACTGCCTACTGCACGAATTTGTCCAGCATTAATGCCAATTCCTGCACGTTGAGAAACATATTTAACAATAGAACTAGCAGTAGCGTTAATAGAATTTAAAGTATCAGCACATTCAATTAAAACACAAGAACTAAATTGACGAGTAGGAGTTCTTACACCTGACATAATTGGTGTAGGTAATGAAATTTTAAAAGTAGAGATAGCATCATAAAAACGCTTGATATAATCCATTCGAATACATTTTGAATATTGAGAAAATAAACATGCAGATATTAAGATATATAAAAATTGTGCACTTTCGTATATTTTTCCACTAATACGATTTTGTATTAAATATTTTCCTTCTAGTTGTTTTACCGCTGCATATGAAAAATTCATATCTCTCCAATGATCAATAAAACAATTCATTTCTAAGTATTCTTCATAAGAATAGTATTCTAATAAATTTTTATCGTATTTTCCTAAAGCAACCATTTTTTTTACATGATTATATAAAGTAGGCGGTTCAAATTCTCCATAAGCTTTTTTCCTAAGATGGAAGATAGCTAATCTTGCAGCCATATATTGATAGTCCGGTGTATCTTCTGAAATTAAATCAGCTGCGGCTTTAATAATAGTTTCATGAATATTCACAGTACTAATATTATTATAAAATTGAATACGTGAACATAATTCAACTTGAGAAACAGAGACATCATCTAATCCTTCTGCCGCCCAATTTAATACTTTATGAATTTTATCTAAATTTATTTTTTCTTTTTTTCCATTTCTTTTAATAACAAAGAGACTTTTTTTCATATTAATTTAACTTATTTTAATAAGTGTAAAAATATATTTTATTTTTATAAAAATATATTTTTCTTTATATAGGTTCTACAATCTTTTGTAAAGCAACAACTTTTTCATTTTTTGAAGTTCTTATTAAGATTACACCTTGTGTGTTTCTTCCTAATATTCCTACCTCAGACACTCTAATTCTAACTAAAGTTCCTGCATTAGTGATCATCATAATTTGATCTTGCTCTACAACTTGTATAGCTCCGATTATTTTTCCATTTTTTTTTGTAATTTTTATGGATATAACACCTTGAGTAGCACGTGATTTTATAGGAAAATCAGTAATTTTTGTGCGTTTACCATATCCATTTTTAGTTGCAATTAAAATACTCCCTTTATTTTTAGGTACAATTAAAGAAACAACTTTATCATTTTTTTTAATTTTAATGCCTTTGACACCAGATGCAGTTCTTCCCATAGTTCGTACGCTATTTTCTAAAAATTGAACTACTTTGCCATTTTGTGTAAATAACATAATATTATTATTTCCATTTGTTAAAGCAACTCCAATTAATTCATCATTAGCATGTAAATTAATAGCAATAATTCCTGTAACTCTAGGTTTTTTAAATTGATTTAAGGAGGTTTTTTTAACTATACCATGAGCTGTAGTCATAAAAATATTAAGATTATCTTTGTAATCATGTACTGGCAATATAGCTGTAATTCTTTCTTTAGCACTTAATGGTAATAAATTTACTATAGGTCTTCCTCTTGCATGTCTACTAGATTCTGGTAATTGATAAACTTTCATCCAATATAGAATTCCTCGACTAGAAAAACATAATATAGTATCATGTGTATTTGCTATTACTAGACTTTCTATAAAATCTTCTTCTTTCATTGTTGCAGCTGATTTTCCTTTTCCTCCTCTTCTTTGAGCATTATAATCAGATAAAGGTTGATATTTAACATATCCTGAATGAGATAATGTTACTACAACATCTTCTTGATTAATTAAATCTTCAACATTAATATTTGTTTGATTTTCAATTATTTCTGTACGTCTTTTATCACTAAAATTATTTTGTATAAATAATAATTCTTCTTTAATTACGTCAAACATGCGATTAGAATCTTTAAGTATTTCTTTTAGTTCTTTAGTTTTGTCCAGTAAAATATTTTGTTCTGTAATAATTTTATCATGTTCTAAATTAGTAAGTTTTTGTAAACGCAGATCTAAAATAGCTTGCGCTTGTTGTTCAGTAAAAAAATATTCTTGATTTTCATTAGATAATTTTTTTGATTTTTCTATTATTTTTTGAGCTTTGATAGAATTTTGTATGTTTTTAAAAATCCATTTTTTTTCAATTATCAATTTTTTTGCATTTACTGAATTTTTTGAATTTTTTATTAATTGAATAATTAGATTGATGTTTTTTAAAGCAACGTTTAATCCTTCAAGTATATGAATGCGTTTACTCATTTTTTTTAATTCAAAGAGACTTCGTCTTATTATTATTTCTTTTCTATGTGATATAAAATTTTTTAATATTTCTTTTAAAGATAACATTTTTGGTTGACCTTGACACAAAGCAACCATATTAATTCCAAAAGAAATTTGTAATTGCGTTAAAGAGTACAGTTGATTTAAAATTATTTCAGGTATTGCTTCTTTTTTAATTTCAATAACAATTCTCATGCCATCTTTATCAGATTCGTCACGTAAAGCAGTGATCCCGTCAATTCTTTTATTTTTTACTAACTCAGCTATTTGTTCAATTAAACGTGATTTATTTACTTGATAAGGTATTTCGTCAAATACAATTGATTCTTTCTTATTTTTTACATTTTTTTCAATTTTATTACGTGCTCGAATATAAATTTTTCCTTTTCCTGTACGATAAGCTTCTTCGATTCCTAATTTTCCGTTAATTATCCCCGCAGTAGGAAAATCTGGTCCTGGAATATGTGCAATCAATTCTTGTAAAGTAATATTATTATTATCAATATAAGCTAAACAACCATTAATAACTTCATGTAAGTTATGAGGAGGAATATTTGTTGCCATCCCTACAGCTATACCTGATGAACCATTTATCAGAAGATTAGGTATTCTTGCTGGAAGGATTTCTGGTATTTTTTCAGTTCCATCATAATTTGGTAAAAATTCAACAGTATTTTTTTCTAAATCATTTAAAAGTTCATGAGCTATTCGAGACATTCGAACTTCTGTATATCGCATAGCTGCAGCAGAATCACCATCTACAGAACCGAAATTTCCTTGTCCGTCTATAAGCATATAGCGTAAAGAAAATTTTTGAGCCATTCTTACTATTGCGTCATATACTGCAGAGTCTCCATGTGGATGATATTTTCCAATAACATCTCCTACTATTCTTGCAGATTTCTTGTACGTTTTATTCCAATCATTATTTAATATATGCATAGCAAATAAAATTCTTCGATGAACAGGTTTTAAACCGTCTCGAACATCAGGTAAAGCTCGACCAACTATTACAGACATGGAATAATCTAAATAGGAGCTTCTTAGCTCTTCTTCAATATTCACCTGTATAATTTCTCGTGCAGGGTCTTTCATAAAAACTATTATCTCTTTTATTAAAACAATGAAATTAAGTAGAAAAGTATAACATAGTTAAAGTGTTAGAAGCATATAAAGACAATTATTATTCATGATAATATTTTTAATAAATTTCTTTATTATAAAAAATTTTTTTATATTGTTTATTTTAGATGAAAGTATTATTATAAAAGATAATAATAGTATTTTTTAATTTAAAAAGAAATTATTTAAACTAAAATATTTTATTAACTTGACTTTAAAGTGAGATCTTAATATGAAAGATGAAGAAAAAAATTTAATAGAAAACTTATTTCATCGTTTGAAAAATGCTGAATTAAAATCTTCTGAAAGAGATATATCTGCAGATAATTTAATTCAAATGTTAGTAAAAAAACAACCGTCTTCTTCTTATTATATGGCACAAACAATATTGATTCAAGAAACAGCTATAAAAAAAATGAGCAGACAGATTGAAGAATTAAAACGAAATATAAATTTTTTAAATCAAAAAGAACAAAATAAAAAATCAAGTTTTCTATCAAATTTATTTAAAAAACATCCTAGTTCTTATACAAAACCTAATGATAGCAATGTATGGAAACAGCAAGAATATCCTTCAAAATTAAATAATTCTCATAACTTTGATACATCTTCACGTTCACAAACACTTTCAACGTCTGCAAGTAATAATAGTAGCGGTTTTCTTAAAAATGCTTTACAAACAGCTACTGGAGTCGCAGGAGGTATGATTTTAGGTAATATGCTGATGAATGTTTTTAATCATTCTAAACCAGAAGAAGAAATGTTTGACACTATTGATCAATCTTCTATAAATCATAACATTAATTCAGAAGACAATTTTTCCGATAACACTACTGATAATCATTTAGTTAATTATGAATCTGAAGAATTAAATTCAAATGATACAACTAATGATATTTATGATACAGATGATAATACTTATGATAATACTGATATAAATGATGAAAATTTTATTTAAAATTTTATTTTTTATAGTTATATATAATATACATTATTAATATATTAAAAAAATAAAGCCAGCATAAAATATTTTTTTTTGCTGACTTTAGATATTTTAATAATTTTGACTTAAATATTCACAAATTCCTTCTGAAGTGGTTTTTATGCCTTTTTGTCCTTTTTCCCAATTAGCTGGACATACTTCTCCGTGTTTATTGTAAAAGTCTATAGCATCAACTATACGTATTATTTCTTTTATGTTTCTACCAAATGGTAAATCATTTATAACTTGATGACGTATAATCCAATTAGAATCAATTAAAAAAGAAGCTCGTAATGCAACACCAAGTTCTGGATGTTCGATTCCATATGATTTTTGAATACTATGTTTAATATCAGAAACCATAGGGAAATTTATTTTTCCAATGCCACCGTTTTTAGGTAATGTTTTTTGCCATGCTTGATGAACGAAAATACTATCAATAGATACTCCTACTATTTTGACATGTCTTTTTTTAAATTCTAAATGCAGTTTATTAAATTCTATAATTTCAGATGGACATACAAAAGTAAAATCCATAGGCCAAAAAAACAAGATAACTGATTGACCATTAGAATATTTTTTAAGATCAAAATTTTCAGTAATTTCACTGTTTTCTAAAATTGCTGGAGCGATAAAATTAGGTGCATGTTGTGTGACTAAAACCATTGTTTTTCCTATAATGTGTATTTATTAAAAAAATATTTTTTATTTTTACAAAATTATTAATAATAAATTGGAAATTAAAATGAATATAATTTTATCCTGGAAAGATGTTTTGTCTCAAGAAAAAAAAAAGATATTTTATTAATATAATGAAATTTATTCAAAAAGAACGTTTAAAAAAAACTATTTATCCAAATCAAAAAGATGTATTTAATGCTTTTTCATTAACTAATTTTTGCACTATTAAAGTAGTCATTCTTGGACAAGATCCATATCATTCTCAGAATCAAGCTCACGGATTGTCATTTTCTGTTCCTAAACACACAACTATACCACCTTCTTTAAAAAATATATATAAAGAGTTAAATTATAATTTTAAAAAGAAATATAAATTTAATCATGGATGTCTTATAAGTTGGGCTAGTCAAGGTGTATTTTTATTAAATACTATTTTAACAGTTGAATCAGGAAGACCTAGATCACATAGCACCATAGGATGGAGTATGTTTACTGATAAAGTTATTTCTCTTATTAATTTTCATAGAAATAATGTAGTTTTTTTACTATGGGGAAATGAAGCACAAAAAAAAATTAATTTAATTAATATAAAAAAACATTACATTTTAAAAGCAGCACATCCTTCTCCATTATCAGCACATCGAGGTTTTCTTGGATGTAATCATTTTTTTTTAACGAATAAAATTTTAATTAATAATAAACAACATCCTATTAACTGGTTTTCAATTTTAGAATAGAAAAAACTTTTTTAGATACTAGTAAAAAAGTGATTCTAATTTCTAATTATTAAATAATAGAGTAAAAAAATATATTTAAATATTACAACTAATATTATTTTTTAGAAACTGTAACAGTAGCTTTTCTCAAAATTACTTTATTAAAAATAAATCCTTTTTTTACTACAGAAATAATATGATTAGGTTCAGCTTTTTTAGATGATTCGATTAAAATAGGACTATGAATTTCAGAATTAAACAGATCGTTTTTTTTACCTTCGATTTGAACTCCTAATTTTAATAATAAATCTAATAAAGATTGCAATGTTAATTCAATCCCTTTTATTAAAGGTTCATCTTGTACATCTAATTCTTCAGAACTATTTAAAATATCTTCTAAAGAATCTATGATTGGAATAGTAGTTTTTAAAAAATTTTCAATTTCTATATTTTTTATCTTTTTTATTTTATTTTGAGTATGTTTTTTTATATTTTCTATATTAGCTAATTTTCTTAGTTCAATATCATGTATTTTTTTTTGATTATGTATTAAAGTTAATTTTAGTTCTTCTATTTTTTTATTTTGATTGATTATTACATCATTTATATTTTCTTTTTCTATGTTATTTTGTGAAACATTTTTATCAATATTTTGTTTATCTTGATTATCCATAAATTCTACCAGTTAAAATATTAATTGTTACTCTATTATAGAGTGTATTATTGATCTTTTTCAAGGTCATTTATTTTAATATAATACATATATTATTTTTATTAGGAATTTTTATGCAATGAAGCAATATTTTACTTGTATTGGCATTATTGGACGTCCTCGTCATACGAATGCTTTAATAACACATAAGATACTTTATCAGTGGTTAATAAAAAACGGTTATAATGTTTTTATTGAACACACTATTGCTAAAGAATTAACATTAAATAATCCTAATACTGCCACATTAATTGAAATTGGTCAATTTTGTGATTTAGCGATTGTCATAGGAGGAGATGGAAATTTATTATGTGCAGCTCGTGTTTTATCTTTTTATAACATTAAGATTATTGGGATTAATCGAGGTAATTTAGGATTTTTAACTGATTTAAATCCTGATTCTAGTTTTAAAAAATTATCAGAAGTTTTATCTGGAAATTATTTATTAGAAAATCGTTTTTTATTAGATGCTCAAGTTTGTCAAAAACAATTAATTTCTAGATCGAGTGTAGCAATTAATGAAGTAGTGCTACATACGAAACATTTAGCTCATATGATAGAATTCGAAGTTTATATTGATAATAAATTTTCTTTTGCTCAACGTGCTGATGGATTGATTATTTCTACTCCTACAGGTTCTACTGGTTATTCTCTTTCAGCTGGAGGACCAATTATAGAAACATCTTTAGATGCTATTTTATTAGTACCAATGTTCCCACAGAGTTTGTCTGCTCGTCCTTTAGTAATTCATAGTGATAGTATAATTTGTTTGAAATTTGCAAATATTCAAAATAACTTAAAAATAAGCTGTGATAGTCAAACTGTTTTAAAAATTAATAAAGGTGAATGTGTATTTATTCGACGTAGTTGTTATTATTTAAATCTTATTCATCCTACAAGTTATAATTATTTTACAACTTTAACATCTAAGCTTAACTGGTCTAAAAACTTTTTTTGAAATTTTATTAAAAATAAATATTATAAAATAATTAATATGCTTTTATAATTATAAATTTAAATATAATATTAAAAATAAAAACAAATAAATTTTTAAAATTTATAAATTTATAAAATTTTAAATAATTAGATGTTTAAAATTGATTAAATATTTAACTATATATTAAGTGTACATGTAGGAAGTTATAATAATAATGAATCATTATACTAAAATACTATTAATTGTGTTTTTTTTGTCTAGTTGTTCATTTTTAGACAAAAAAAAATATGATTCTTTTTCTTTAAATAAAAATTTTTTTTTGTTAAACGAAATAGATTTTAAGAAAAATATTTTAAATAAAAATTTTATTGGTATGACACGCAAACAAATAGTTTATATTTTTGGTATGCCAATTATTAAAGATTCGTTTCATGATGTATATCATTATCATTTTTATAAGAATAAGAATGCTAATTTTATTCAAAAAGAAATGTTAAATTTTTATTTTAAAAATAATAAAGTATCAAATTTTAATATAAAATAGTTTATATATACAATAATATGGAAAATTTTTTTTTGGAGCTGGCGGGATTTGAACCCGCGTCCAAAATTTCTATAAATAAAGTACTACATGCTTAGTTTTTTTTAAAGTTCCTTTCCTAATTTGAAAAAACAAAAATTAAGAATATAGCTTGAAAATATTTCGTGTTACATCATCAAGCTTGATGGCCACGTTTTCTCTTGTTTTGACCTTCCTGTATTCTCTTCCTAAGAGAAAAGGCTGAGAAGGAAGGGCTTTATGTAGTTTTTTAAGCTGCTAAAGCGTATTGTTTTTGATAATTTGCAGATATTTTTTTACGGTTTTTATCGAGGCAAACCGTCCCTCGGCATGCACTTTATTTTTTTGATAATTTTGTCAAATCCAAAAACAGCCCCTAATTTTTATAACAGAGTTTCTAGTATACAAAAAAAAAATCAATTGTCTATGAATTATTTAAATAGAAATTTTAAAAGTGGAAATTAATTATGAGTGTTATTGAAAAAATAAAAAAACAAATTAAAAATAATGTTATCTTAATTTACATGAAGGGAACACCTCAATCTCCTAGTTGTGGTTTTTCTGCTCAAGCTGTTCAAGCATTATCAGTTTGTGGAGAAAAATTTGCTTATGTAGATGTTTTAGAAAATACAGATATTAGAAATGAATTACCGAAATATGCAAATTGGCCTACATTTCCTCAATTATGGATCGACGGCGAATTAATTGGTGGTTGTAGTATTATATTAGAAATGTTAGAAAATGGAGAATTACAAAAATTAATATCTAATACAATAAAAAAATATAACAAATCTTAGTTTTTAATGAAATTTTAAAAATGTATAGAAAATTAGATATGACATTATATTTAGAAATAAAATATGTAATTTTTATTCTTAATGTCATATCTTTTTTCTTTTTTAGTAATATATTTAATATAAAGTATACTACCTTGAAGAATTCAATATTAATTTAAATTAATGTTTTTTAGGTTTATAGGCCATCCGCCTAAACGTTTCCAACGGTTCACTAATGCGCAAAAAAGATTAGCAGTTTGTGTGCTATCATAAAGTGCAGAATGAGCTTGATTATTATCAAACGATAGACCAATGGCTTTACATGCTTTAGATAATACTGTTTGACCAACTACTAATCCGCTTAATGCTGCTGTATCAAATGTTACAAATGGATGAAAAGGATTATTTTTTATTTTTTCTCTTTTCATTGCTGCCATTAAAAAATTATGATCAAAATTAGCATTATGTGCAACTACAATACCCCGACTGCATCCTTTTATCTTGATGCCTTGACGTACCATGTCTAATATTGATTGAATTGCTATTTTTTCACTAATAGCTCCACGTAATGGATTAAAAGGATCAATTTTATTAAAAGCTATTGCATCAGAATTTATTGTAGAACCTTTAAATGGTTCTATATGAAAATGTAATTTATCTTCTTTATGCAACCATCCTAATTCATCCATTTTTAATGTTATTAAAGCAATTTCTAATACTGCATCAGTATTAGGGTTAAATCCAGCTGTTTCAATATCTATAACAACAGGATAAAAAGTACGAAAGCGATCACTTAATAAATTTAATTCTTGATTTATAGACATCAAAATCTCATTTTAAAACAAGTTGTGTTTAATATAGTTAGTTTTTTATTTTTTAATATTTAACAAATTATCAAAAATAAATTAATATATGAATATGTAGAGAATTTTTTTTATTTTTGGTATTTTGTATATATAAAATGTTTATAATAAAGTTTTTTATTATAAAAAAGATAATTTTTATAGTTTAATTTTTAGATATTTCTTGTATATCAATTATGATTTTCTTGATAATTTGACAAGTGTACTATAATTTATAAAAATATTTAAGATCAAATTGCTAATTTCATTTATTACAAAATTGTATAATATTATTTTCATCATATATATTAGGAAAATAAAATGAGTTACACTCTTCCTGCTTTACCTTATTCATATAATGCTTTAGAACCATTTTTTGATGAACAAACAATGAGAATTCATCATACTAAACATCATCAAAATTATATTAATAATACTAATTCTATTTTAAATAATACTAATTTTTCTTCATTATCTATTGAAGAGTTAATGTCTATTTTTAATGAAATTGTTTTAGAAAACAAAAATGCATTACGTAATAATGCAGGTGGACATATAAATCATATTTTGTTTTGGAAAGGTTTAAAACCAGGCACAGTATTAACAAATGATATAAAAATAGAAATAGAAAAACAATTTGGTAGTGTAGATTCTTTCAAAGAAAATTTTGAAAAAGTTGCTCTTAATCATTTTGGATCTGGTTGGGTATGGTTAGTAAATCAAAATGGTTTATTATCTATAGTATCTACTGTTAATCAAGATAGTCCTTTAATGGGTAAATTAATATCTAATACTCATGGAGATCCTATTATTGGGTTAGATCTTTGGGAACATGCTTATTATTTAAAATTTCAAAATAGACGATTAGAATATATTAAATCTTTTTGGAACATTGTTAATTGGGAAGAAGCTACTAATCGTTTACAGAAATAATTTTTCATTACAGTTATTCTATTACTTTAAAAAAAACATTACTAAAAACATATAATAAATATTATATGTTTTTAATATATTGTAAAAATATAAAAAATAGTTTTAAGATAAAAGGATATTTTTTGAATACAATTAAAATGATTGTTGGATTATCTAATCCAAAAGAGGAATATCATAATACACGTCATAATGTAGGTTCTTGGTATATTTATGCTTTAGCAAAATATTTTTTAAAAATTTTAAAAGAAGAAAAAAAATTTTTTGGTTTTACTACTTCAGTTATTATAAATTCTTATTCTATTCGATTGCTTATACCTAATATATTTATGAATATAAATGGTAAATCAGTCTTTAAAATGGCATCTTTTTATAATATTAATTTAAATGAGATATTAATAATTCATGATGATTTAGAATTAAAACCTGGAGTTTTTAAATTAAAATATAGTTTTGGACACAATGGACATAATGGATTAAGAAATATTATAAATTCATTTAATAAAAAAGTAAATTTTTATCGATTTAGAATTGGTATTGGTCGTCCTAAAAATAAAGATCAAGTATCTTCTTTTGTTTTATCAAAGCCTACTAAATCAGAAAAAATATTAATTAAAAATTCTATCGCAGATGCTATTAAAACAACTTTTAGATTAAATATTTTAAATAATCATCAATTAAAAAAATCTTCTATTTTTTAAGGTGTTAAAGATATGGGTTTTAAATGTGGAATTATAGGATTACCTAATGTTGGTAAATCTACTTTATTTAATATTTTAACTAAAGGAAATTCAGCAGTAGCGAATTTTCCTTTTTGCACTATTAAACCAAATATAGGAATAGTTGCAGTTGATGATTTACGTATTGATAATTTAGCTAAAATTGTTTCTCCTAAAAAAATTATACATGCATTTATAGAATTTATAGATATTGCAGGTTTAGTTAAAGGAGCTTCTAAAGGAGAAGGATTAGGTAATCAATTTTTAAGCAATATAAGAGATACAGATGCTGTAGTACATGTTGTTCGTTGTTTTAAAAATAATAATATCACTCATGTTTATAATGAAGTCAAACCTACTTCAGACATTGATATTATTAATACTGAACTTATATTATCTGATTTAGATATTTGTGAAAAAACTATATTGCAATTACAAAAAAAAACAAAAACAAAAAATTTTGAAGAAAAAGATCAAAAAATATATATTTTAAAAAAATGTATTAATCATTTAAAACAGTGTTTAATGTTAAAAACTCTTAATTTAAATATAGAAGAAGAAAAAATAATAAGTACTTTACGTTTTTTAACCTTAAAACCTACAATGTATGTAGCTAATATAAATGATGAGAAAGAATCTTATTTTTTTTTAGAAGAATTAAAAAAAGTTGCTGATAAAGACGGTTCTATAGTCATTCCAATTCATGCTAATCTAGAATTAGATTTAGTTAATATGAAATCTGAAGAACAAAAATCTTTTATGAAAGCTTTTAATATAAAAAAGCTAAGTTTTAATAGAATTGTTTCTGCTGGATATAAAATACTTAATTTAATAACTTTTTTTACTGTAGGAGTAAAAGAAATTCATGCTTGGGCTATTCCTAAAGGAAGCACTAGTCTTCAAGCTGCTCATAAAATACATAGTGATTTCAGTAAAGGTTTTATTAGAGCACAAATTATTAAATATTCAGATTTTATTAAATATAAAAGTGAGTCTAAAATTAAAGAAATAGGAAAATTTAGAACAGAAGGAAAAAGTTATTTTGTTCAAGATGGCGATATTATGCATTTTTTATTTCAAGTTTAAAAAATAATTGATTTTTAATAATTTATTATATATTATTTTTTAGAGAGGCAAATATTAATCGTCCTCTCTAACTTAAATTTTATCTTTCTAATAAAATTTCTTTTAATTTGCTAAAATTAGGATTAATATTATAAGATAACAATGGTAGGTTAATTCTTGTTTTTAGCTCATTAGGTAATGCAATATCATTTTTCAGTATTTCTTCTACGGTATTTTTAAATTTAGCTGGATGTGCGGTTCCTAAAAATAAGCCAAATTCATCTTCTTTTAATTGATCTTTTAATAATCGATATGCTATCGCAGCATGTGGTTCAGAAACATATCCTAATTTAAATAATTCTTTTAATGTATTTTGAGTAGAGTAATCTGATACACTACCAAATCTTAGTTCTTTTAAATTCCATTTTTTTCGATTAAATAATTCTTCTATTCGAGGCCAATTGTTAGGTTGACTAATATCCATAGCATTAGAAATTGTAGATACAGTTTTTTTTGGATTCCACATGCCATTTTTAAGAAATCTTGGAACTGTATCGTTAGCATTAGTACATGCTATAAATGATTTGATTGGTAAACCAAGAGACTTAGATAATAATCCAGCAGTTAAATTTCCAAAATTACCACATGGAACTGCTATTACTAGATTTTTTCTTTGTTGCTCTGAAATTAAAGAAAAAGCTTCAAAATAATAACAGATTTGTGCTAATAATCTGCTTATATTAATAGAATTAGCTGAATTTAATCCTATTGATTCTTTAAGAATTTTATCATTAAAAGCTTCTTTTACTAATTTTTGACAATCGTCAAAACTACCGTTAATTGATACAGTTTTAATATTTTTACCTAAAGTGCAGAATAATTTTTCTTGTAATTCACTAATTTTTCCTTTTGGATATAAAATAACTACTTTAACATTTTTCATATCATAAAATGCATGTGCTACTGCTGCACCTGTGTCACCTGATGTTGCAGTTAAGATAGTTACTGATTCATTTTTTTTATTAAACAATAATATCATTTGTGCCATAAAACGTGCACCAAAGTCTTTAAATGCTAAAGTTGGACCATGGAATAATTCGAAAGAATGTATATTATTTGTAATTTTGATTTTTAATGGATGTTTAAATGAAAATGCTTTTTTTACATGTTGGTATAATATTTCTTTAGGTATTTCATTATAAATAAATCTAGAAAGTATTTCAGTACTACGCGTGATAAAATCCATTTTTAATATTTTTGATAATTCAATAGGTGTAATTATAGGTAATTCTACAGGGAAAAATAATCCTTGTTCTCTACCTAATCCTAATTTTACAGCTGTTTCGAAATCTACTTGTTCACGATTATCTTTTAAGTTATAAAGTTTCATTATTAAATCCTATTTTACGTGCACCTTTTAAATCTAAAAAACAAATATGAACAAATCCACTTTTATTTTGTAAATAATTTTCTGTTAACCATAAAGATATTTTTTCAGCTATTTTTATATCATCAGAAACAGCGAAAATAGCAGGTCCTGAACCAGATATTCCAAAACTTATAGCTCCAATTTTTTTAATTTTTTTCTTAGCTTTTAAAAAATCAGGTAATAACTGAATGCGATATGGTTCCGCTATAACATCTTTCATTAATCGAGCTGCTAAATTAGGTTGCCTACTATATAAAGCATGAATAAAACCTGCTAGATAACGACTATTCTTAATGCAAATTTCTTTTTTATATTTTTTTGGTAGTATATTTCTTGCTTCTTCAGTAGAAACATTAATTCCTGGCCAAGCTATAATCCAAAACCAATTTTTAAAAATAGGAATTGTTTGACTTATTATTTCAGATTGTTCTAATATTAATTGCAATCCTCCAAGATAAGATGGAGCAACGTTATCATAGTGTATACTTCCTGATATTTCGCCTTCTATTTCTCCCATTAAAAATAATAATTCTTTTTTATTTAAAGGTTTTTTAAAAAATTCATTCATTGCAACTAAAGCTGCTACTACTGAGCAAGCACTAGAACCTAGTCCTGAACCAATAGGCATATTTTTTTCTAGAATAATAGAAACGGGAATATTTTTTTTTGTAATTTTACAAAATTTTAACCAACATTTCCAAATAATATTTTTTTCAGTATTTTTAGGTAATTTATTAGCAAAAATACCTTGGTTAATTAATTCAAATGTTTTTGATAATTTTATTGTGACCAAATCTCCTAATAAGGCGCCGTTTATAGGTCTAATTGCTGCACCTAAAATATCAAATCCAACTCCAACATTACCAATAGAAGCTGGTGCATAAATTTTAATCATTACTATGATCCTGACGTTTATGATAGTGTACGCAGTAAGTCGGAAAATACTCCAGACGCTGTAACATTATTTCCAGCACCATAACCTCTTAATACAAGAGGAATTGGTTGATAATAATTAGTATAAAACGCTAATGCATTTTCACCGTTTTTTACTTTATATAATGGATCATTAACATTTACTTCTTCCATTTTTATAAAACATTTTCCATTTTTTTCTATTGTTGCAATAAATCTTAATACATTTCCTATACTACGTGCTTTGTTAATTCTTTTTAAAAAATCTGAATCTAGTTCTTTTAATTTTAAAAAAAACATGTCAATATTTTGATATTTTTTAAAAATTTCTGGTAATAAGGGTTCAATGGCGATATCTTTGAGTTCTATATGATATCCAGATTCACGTGCTAAAATAAGCAACTTTCTAGCTACATCTATTCCGGATAAATCCTCAAAAGGATTTGGTTCAGTAAAACCCAGTTCTCTAGCTTCTTTAGTAGCTTCTGACAATAAAACGCCTTCTTCTAGTTTACCAAAAATAAAAGATAAAGAACCAGATAATATACCTTTAAAACGAATTAAGGTATCACCGGTTTTAAATAGATTTTGAAGGGTTTCTATAACTGGTAATCCAGCTCCAACATTAGTTTCGTAGAGAAATTTTTTATTTGTTTTAAAAACAGCATTTCTAATATTTTGATAGTAAGCCCATTCACTAGTATTAGCTTTTTTATTAGCAGCAACAACATGAAAATCATTGTGTAAAAAATTTATATATTGTTCTGCTAATACTTGATCAGATGTACAGTCAATAATTACTGCATTTGAAAAATTATTATTTTTTATTATTTTATTTAGTATCTTTAAATTAAATTTTTCAGATGAATTTTGAAAATCATCCTTCCAATGAGATAAACTCATTTTATTTTTTATAAAAAGTATTTTTTTAGAATTGGCAATAGCAATGATTCTAATTTCTATATTTTGTTTGTTTAAAAATTGTTTTTGTTTTAATATTTGATTAATTAGCGCACTTCCGATACCGCCTGTTCCTATTAAAAAAACATGAATAATTTTTTTGTTAGAAAACAATACATTATGAACGTTTTGAACCGCTTGTAAAATATTTTCTTTTTTAATAACAAGTGAAATAGAATGTTTTGAAGAACCTTGTGCAATAGCAAGAACATTAATTTTTGATGTTCCTAAAGCATAAAAAATTTTTGATGCAATATTATGTTTTATATAAATATCAGACCCAATCACCGATAAAATAGATAGATTATTCGTGATTTGAAAAGGATTTAATAATTTATCTTTTAACTCTAGTTGAAACTCTTTATTTAATAGAGATACCATCATATGGTATTGATATTCTAGAATACAAAAATTAATTTTATTTTCTGCAGATGATTGAGTTATCAATAATATCTTAATATCATGTCTTGATAGTATAGTAAATATACGTGAAATTATATTGTTTATATTTTTTATATAATATCCAGATATATTAAACATGATTATTTCATCAAGATGAGTAACACCTTTTAAAAAATTTTTTTCAGAATTATTTTTTTTGCATATTAATGTTCCAATTGATTCAATATCAGCTGCATTTTTAATAAAACATGGAATATTAAATTGAGAAATAGGCTCTATAGTACGAGGATGTAAAACTTTAGCTCCAAAATGAGACAATTCCATTGCTTCTTCATATGTTAGTGATTTTAATAAATAAGCATTCGGAACTTTTCTTGGATCACATGTAAAAACTCCGTCAACGTCGGTCCAAATTTCACAGCAATTTGCATTTAAACATGCTGCTAGAACTGCTGCAGAATAGTCAGATCCATTTCTCCCTAACACTACTAATTCTTTATCTTCATTTCCAGCAATAAAACCAGCCATTAAGATAATAGAATTTTTATTAAAATTTATATTATTAATGCGTTTTTTAGATTTATATATATCAACAGTACAATCTAAATAATTATTTCCTATAGATACAAAATTTTCTACAGGATTAATAATAGTAACATTATAATTTTTAGATTGTAAAATACTTTTCATTATGAAAACTGAAAGTATTTCTCCACGAGAAATTATGTTAGCACGAATATTATCTGGACATTGTTTTAATAATACAATTCCATGCACTATATTTTTTAAGTTATTAAATTCTTTTTTAATAATTTTTTCTATTTTTTGATAAGGAAAATTAGATTGTATATTAGAAAGATTATTTATTAATTCAATAAATATCGTTTCTGTAATATTTATGGTTTCTAAAATTTCATCATGCTTAATTTTTTTTTCTATAATTGTT
This sequence comes from Buchnera aphidicola (Artemisaphis artemisicola), assembly GCF_005082365.1. Lineage (NCBI taxonomy): Bacteria > Pseudomonadati > Pseudomonadota > Gammaproteobacteria > Enterobacterales > Erwiniaceae > Buchnera > Buchnera aphidicola. Next base: position 207,691 of record NZ_CP034900.1, read on the forward strand.
ACTAAATAATTAGTAATATTTGCAGGAGCAGAAAGTACTGTTGCAACTTGATCAGTTTTCATGTTTTTTTCTATAATACTTGCTACATATAGAAACTTTTCTGCATTAGCTAATGAAGTTCCGCCAAATTTTAATAATTTCATATTTTATAATTCCTTATATTTATGTCATAAAAAAACCCGCTTTAAGTATTATTATGAGCGAGTTTTTTTGAAAAAAGAATCTTAGCCCACATCATGACTAGTTATAATAATTAGAATAGCTATTCTAGTGAAGAGGCTATAATAGACATTAATACTTTTTATAAATGTATAAATTACTTTAATAAATCATATTAAAAATTTAAATATAACTTTTAATGAAAAATATTTTTTATTAGAATATTTTAAAGTAATAATTTTATTGATTTTATCATAAATTAGGTATATTTATTTTTATAAAAAATGATTATTATATTTTATAATAAAAAATTATTTTAAAATTTTTTATTGAATGAATTTTTATAACATAATGATCATCATCAGTGCAATAGTCAAAAAAATAAATGTTTTTTTAATTATATGTTAAAAATGTATTTTTTTAACTATACTGTATATCTTTAATAAAGATTAATATATTTTAAAAAATTTTAATATCATTTTATTCACATAAAAATTTAAATCATATTATGAAGCATGCTATTGAAGTTATTATTTCTGAAGAAGCACTCAATATCCGTATTCGAGAATTAGGTCAAGAAATTACTCAAAAATATAAAAACAGTAAAAATAAAATGATATTAATTGCTCTATTACGTGGTTCTTTTATTTTTATAGCAGATTTATGTCGTAGAATTAATATTCAACATGAAGTAGATTTTATGACTACTTCTAGTTATGGACGTGGCATGATCTCTAGTGGAGATGTAAAAATTATAAAAGATTTAGATGTAGATATTTATGATAAAAACGTTTTAATTGTAGAAGATATTATTGATTCAGGACAAACTTTAAGCAAAGTATTAGGTATACTCAAATTAAGAAATCCAAAATCTTTGTCAATTTGTACTCTTTTAGATAAACCAGAATGTCGTGAAGTTAATATTAATGTTGATTTTATAGGATTTTCTATTTATGAAAATTTTTTTATAGTAGGTTATGGTATCGATTATGCTCAATCTTATCGTTATTTACCATATATAGGAAAGGTAATCTTAAAAAAATAATATATTTTAACGAAAAAAAATTTTTTTATTATCAATTAAACGGGTTTTACCTAACCATGCAGATGCTAAAAGAATTATTGTTTTACTTTTTTTTGTTGGAGTCATAAGTGTTTTATAATCATATATATTAAAAAGATCAATAGAGAATCCTTTTTTTATTAATAAATTTTTAGATAAATTAATCACTTTTTCTATTTCATGATTGTCTTTTGTAATTATTTTTTTGCAGGTTTTTTTGATGATTTTATATAAATAAGGTGCTACTTTTATTTCACGAATGCTTAAATTATTATTTCTGGAACTTAAAGCTAGTCCATTTTTTAATCGTACTGTGGGTATGCTAATTATTTTTATCATATAATTCAACTCTTTTATGAGTGTTTTTATTATTAAAAGTTGTTGATAGTCTTTTTCTCCAAAAAAAGAATAATCTGGTTGTATCAAATTAAATAGTTTAGAAACAATTGTTGTAACACCTCTAAAATGTCCAGGTCTTGATTGACCTTCTAAAATATTAGATAGTTTTGGGACTTCAACAAATGTATGATTTTTTATATCATTTGAATAAATATCATCAATGTTAGGAAAAAAAAGAATATCTACATTATATTTTTTTAATATCATGCAATCTTCTTGAAAAGTTTTAGGATAATCTTTTAAATCAAATGAATTATTAAATTGCATGGGATTAATAAAAATACTTACAATAATAATATCAGTATATTTTTGAGCTGATAAAATTAATTTAATATGACCATAATGTAAATTTCCCATTGTAGGTATCAATCCTATTTTTTTATTTGTTTTTTTAATATGTGTTATTTTTTTTCTTAAAATATTAACTTTTTTAATTATATACACTATGACTCCAAAATGAGCAATTTAGAAACTATGTTTTATATTAGGAAAAACATTTGTTTGCACTTCTTGTATGTATTTCTTAACTGCTTCTTGAATACTGTTACTTTCAGCAAGAAAGTTTTTTGCGAAAGTAGGAGTATTTTCTTCTGTTATTCCTAATAAATCTTGCATTACAAGAATTTGTCCATCAGTATATTTTCCTGCACCTATTCCAATAACTGGAATAGATAAATTTTCTGTTATTTTTTTTGCTATTTTTTTTGGAATACATTCTAATACAAGCATTTTAATTCCAGCTTCTTCTAAAACAAATGCTTCATCTATTAATTTATTTGCGTCATGTTTGTTTTTCCCTTGAATTTTATAACCGCTAAAATAATTAAAAGATTGTGGTGTTAACCCTATATGCCCACATACTAATATTAATCTACTAGATAATTCTTTAATAATTTCAGTTAACCATCTTCCACCTTCTATTTTAATCATATTCGCACCACATCTCATAATTTTTGCTGTATTACTAAGAGCTTGTTTAGTTTCATAATAGGACATAAAAGGTAAATCAGATATTAAAAAAGTATTTGGAGCTCCTTTTCTAACAGCTTTTGTATGATATTCAATATCTTTAATTTTTACTGATAATGTTGAACTATTCCCTTGTATAGTCATTCCTAGAGAATCACCTACTAGTATAACTGGAATTCCTTGATTAGAAAATAATTTAGCAAAACTAAAGTCATAAGCTGTAATAGCTGCAAATTTATATTGGTTTATTTTCCAATTATTCAACTGAGAAATAGTAATGCATTTCATATTTTCTCCATATAATAAAGTTATTACTTTAATATATAAAACTTAAAAGGATACTCGAATCTATTTAAAATTTTATCGAATATCCTTTGATAATTTTTTAAGTTAAAAAACTAACCAGTCATTTGTTTTTTTCTAATCTCTGCTAATGTTTTACAATCAATACAAAGATTAGCTGTAGGTCGAGCTTCTAAACGACGAATACCAATTTCAACATTGCAAGAATTACAATAACCAAATTTTTTTTCTTTAATATTTTTTAATGTCATTTCAATTTTTTTTATTAATTTTCGGCTACGATCACGATTTCTTAATTCTAAACTAAATTCTTCTTCTTGTGCTGCCCTATCAATAGGATCTGGAAAATTAGTAGATTCTTCTTGCATATAAAGGAAGGTATAGTTAATTTCGTTTTTTAATTGATTTTTCCAAGTTTCAAGTATTTTATGAAAATGTAACATTTGATTTTGATTCATATATTTTTCATCTATTTTTTTTTGATAAGGTTTTAATCCTGCAATAGAAAGAACATTTAAAGATGAAGTTTTTTTATTTTTTTCTTTATTCATATATTTCTCCAATAAGAATGTTTTTAAAATTAAATATAAACAAAAATAATAAATAAAGAATATATATGTAATTTTTTATAGATAAATATTTTATTAAAAAGATTATATTAATATTTTTTATTCTATAGTTAATGAAATTATTATAATAAACAATTTTAACATAAACTATAATTAAATATATTTTTATATAATGATAGATAAAAATATATTTATATGAAAATATAATTCAATTATTTTAAATTAAAATTTACATAGGATTGTAATTAAATAATGCAAAAAAATTTTATAAAAATAGCTTTAGGAATTGAATATGATGGAAGTTTTTATCATGGATGGCAAAGTCAAAAAATAGTACCTAGTATTCAAGAAGAAATAGAAAAAGCATTATCTGTTATTGCTAATCATAAAATTAATATAATATGTGCAGGAAGAACTGATACTGGAGTACATAGTATAGGACAAGTTGTACATTTTAAAACTAGAGCAGTGCGTAGAATATCATCTTGGATAATAGGAACAAATACTTATTTATCTGATTATATTTCTGTTATGTGGGCAAAAGAAGTACCAGAATACTTTCATGCTCGTTATAGTGCTATCACACGTTCTTATCGTTATGTAATATATAATAATAGTATTCGTTCTTCTATATTTTATAATAAAACAAATCATATTTATAAAGAACTAGATGTTAATAAAATGCACTCTGAAGCTCAATTTTTATTAGGTGAACATAATTTCACATCATTTAGAGCTCTTAGCTGTCAGTCTTTATCACCTTGTAGGAAAATTATAAAATTAAATGTTTTTCGTTTTAAAAGTTTGGTAATAATTGATATTATGGCAAATTCTTTTTTACATCATATGGTTCGAAATATTGTTGGATCATTAATTGAAATTGGAATTTCTAAGAAAAAAAAATTTTGGATACAAGAATTATTACAAAAAAAAAACAGACGTTATGCAGGAGCAACTGCTCCAGCAAAAGGTTTATATTTAATAAATGTAGAATATCCTTTATATTTTAATTTACCTAAATCAAGATATGATGATTTTTTGAAAAAATTATAAATATTATTTCTTTGCTACTTTTATTTTGATTATTATTAATAGAAATTACTAGGATTATTCATGTATATAAATATAAAAAAAAAATTTTATTGTTGAAAATATTTTTTTTAATATTAATTTTTATTATTTTTTACGGGATATATTTGTACATCAAGATGACCCGATTAATTAATGGAAAAATATGGATTTTCCCTCTTTCAATATATGGACGCATAATAAATTTAAAACCAGGTGATTTGTATTCTCAGAAAAAAATATTAAATTTTTTAAAAAAAAGGATGTATAAAAAAGTAAAAAAAACAATGTTACCAGGAGAATTTAGTATAAAGAATAACACTATTGATTTTATTAGACGTTCTTTCGATTTTCCTGATATTAGAGAAAGTGAATTTTATATACGATTATATTTTAAACAGAACAAATTAATAAAAATTAAAAATATTGAAAATAATCACAATTTTAATTTTTTTCGTTTAGATCCTAAATTAATTGCAATTTTAAAATCTCCTCAAGGAAAAAAACGTATATTTATTTCTCGTAATAAATATCCAGAAATTTTAGTAAAAACGTTATTAGCAACAGAAGATAAATATTTTTATAAACATTACGGTATCAATTTATCTTCTATGGGTAGAGCATTTTTAACAAATATTATAGCTGGTCGTATAATTCAAGGTGGTAGTACTCTTACTCAGCAATTAGTAAAAAATCTTTTTTTAACTAACACTCGCTCAATTTTGAGAAAAATAAATGAAGTATACATGGCATTGATTTTAGATTTTTTTTATACGAAAGATAGAATTTTAGAATTATATTTAAATGAAGTTTATTTAGGACAAGATCGTAATGAACAAATTCGAGGATTTCCACTTGCAAGTATTTATTATTTTGGTCGACCAATAGATGAATTAAATTTAGAACAATATGCTTTATTAGTTGGCATGGTAAAAGGAGCTTCTTTGTATAATCCTTGGGAAAACCCTATTATTACATTAAAAAGAAGAAATTTAGTTTTATTTTCATTATATACTCAAAAATATATTACAAAAAAAATATATAAAGATATTTCTAAACGTCCATTAAATGTTCAATCTAAAAGTCACGCTATCATTCCTGATCCTAATTTTACGCAACTTGTTTGTAAAGAATTTAAGAGAAAAATTAATAGTAGCATAGATAATTTTCAGGTTATGAAAATATTTACTACTTTTCATTCTATGTCTCAAAATTCACTAGAAAAATCTGTAAGATTAAGAATTTCTATATTAAAAAAACAAAAAAAAATAAAAAATTTAGAAGTAACTATGATAGTTATAGATAGATTTACTCGGGAAATAAAAACTCTTATTGGCAGTTCTCAAATTCAATTTAATATTTATAATTGTGCTTTAAAAAATCGTCGTTCCATTGAATCTTTATCTAAATTAATAATATATTTAACTAGTTTGTTACAACCAAATAAATACAATCTAAATATTTATATTACTGATCTGCGTATTTCAATTAAATTAGATAATCGAAATTATTGGACCCTGCATAATAATGATTATCGTTATAAAAGAAAATTTATTAGATGCTTTAATTCCAATTAATTAATATACCAACAGCTAATCTAAGTATAGATATAAGATTTAAAAAATTACTTGACAGTTGATTTTATTTAAGAGTTTCTGAAAGTCAACTTACTCCATTCTTATCTAAATCTTTAAGATCTATTAATTTAACACCTATTGAAGTAGTATAAATATTTCAAATTATTGCTAATAGTAGTAATAAGTTATTATTTTCATCAAAAAAATCAGTTATATCGCACGATAGAAAGGTACACTATTAAAGTGTATCTTAATTAAAACATATAATTTTAGATAAAACTTCTTATTTAAAATTATATGTAATATAAAAAATTGTCATCAATGAAATAGCGAAATTATTAGGAAAAATTTTTAAAAATTTTTCTTTAGTTGGAAAAATCCGAAATACAACTAATTTAGTTAATAATTGGTTTGTAAGAATTGATAGAAAAAATTGTAATTACTTGCATAAGAAGAGATGATAATAGAACGATAAGATTATATATGGTACTTCTAATGCTGTAAAAATTTATTAAAAATATCTTGAATATCAGATTTTTATAAAATTAACATTAAATGTTCTAAAAGATATTAATATATTTTATATAAGTTAATTAGAAAAATTATTTTACGAAAAAAAATGATAAAAATAATAGACTTATACTATTAAGGTTTATAAAAAATAAAAGTATTTCTAATGATACTAATGCAGTATTATTCAATTTAAAGAAATTAAAAAATAAAAAATTCTTTATTATAATTAAATAATTTTCGTATTAATATTTATATATTTATATTTAATATTAATTTAATATAAATTATATATAACAATATTTAATCAATTACTTTAATAAAAAATTTTAAACATTATTTAATGTAAAATTTTAAATATGAGAATTATAGCATGCTAATTAAATTTTTAAATAAAATATTTGGTAATCGCAATGATCGTATTTTAAAAAAGTTTAACAAAATAGTATTTTCTATTAATGAATTAGAAAAAAAATTTGAAAAATTATCTGATAAAAATTTAAAAGAACAAACAAAAATTTTTCGTCTTAGATTAAGAAATGGTGAAACTTTAGATAATTTGTTGCCCGAAGCTTTTGCTGTTGTAAGAGAAGCAAGTAAACGTGTATTCAGTATGCGTCATTTTGACGTACAAATTCTTGGAGGAATAGTTTTAAATAAACAATGTATTGCAGAAATGCGAACAGGTGAAGGGAAAACTTTAACATCTACATTGCCATCTTATTTAAACGCTCTCAGTGGAAGAGGTGTGCATATAGTAACTATGAATGAATATTTAGCTAATAGAGATGCTAAAAAAAATACATTATTATTTGAATTTCTTGGTTTAACAGTAGGCTTGAACTTATCTGAAATGTCTTATATTGATAAAAGAAATGCTTATTTGTCTGATATTACATATGGTACAAACAATGAATTTGGTTTTGATTATTTACGTGATAACATGGTTACATCTGCTAAAGAACGTGTACAGAGAGAATTACATTATGCATTAGTAGATGAAGTAGATTCAATTCTTATTGATGAAGCTAGAACTCCTTTAATTATTTCTGGACCTTCAGACGATAGTTCTAAACTATATAAAGAAATTGATAAAATTGTGCCTTTTTTAATTTCTCAAGATAAAGAAGATTCAGATTTTTTTAGTGGAAAAGGTCATTTTTCTATTGATGAAAAATCTAAACAAGTATATTTAACAGAACGAGGTTTGATAGAAGTTGAGAAAATATTGCTTAATAAAAAATTTATGAATGTAGGAGAATCTTTATATTCTTCTAATAATATAATATTAATGCATCATATTTTATCCGCACTTCGTGCTCATAAATTATTTATTAAGGATGTAGATTATCTTGTAAAAGACAATGATGTTATCATCGTTGATGAACATACCGGTCGAACTATGCCAGGACGCAGATGGTCGGATGGATTGCATCAAGCAATAGAAGCTAAAGAAAACGTACCAATAAAAAATGAAAATCAAACATTAGCATCTATTACTTTTCAAAATTATTTTCGTTTATATCAAAAGATAGCTGGTATGACAGGTACTGCAGCAACAGAATCGTTTGAATTTGATTCTATTTATAATCTTGATACTATTGTAATTCCAACTAATAAACCGATGATTCGTAAAGATATGTCTGATTTAGTCTATATTACTAAAAAAGAAAAATTTAATGCTATTATTAAAGATATACAAAATTGTATAAAATTAAATAAACCTGTTTTAGTTGGTACTGTTTCTATTGAAAAATCAGAAATTATCTCAAAAAAATTAACTATTTTAAATATCAAACATAAAGTTTTAAATGCTAAATTTCATGCTAAAGAAGCTGAAATTATAGCTCAAGCAGGAAAACTTGGATCTGTTACAATTGCTACTAACATGGCTGGTCGGGGAACAGATATAGTACTTGGTGGTAATTTAGAAGTAGAATTAAATCGATATTCAAATTTAAGTTCAAAAGAATTAGAAAAAATTAAAAAAAAATGGAAAGACGAACACGATTTAGTTGTTTCTTTAGGAGGTTTACATATAATTGGTACTGAACGTCATGAATCACGTCGTATCGATAATCAATTAAGAGGACGTTCTGGTCGTCAAGGAGATAGTGGTTCATCACAATTTTATCTCTCAATGGAAGATTCTTTGATGAGAATTTTTGCATCTGATAAAATTATTCATATAATGAAGAAACTAGGATTGTCTTCAAATAAAGCAATAGAACATCCTTGGGTCACAAAAGCCATAGAAAATGCTCAAAAAAAAGTAGAAAGTCGAAATTTTGATATTAGAAAACAATTATTAGAATATGATGATGTAATGAATGAACAACGTCGAGCAATTTATTTTCAACGTAATAAAATAATTGATTCAAAAGATATTAAAATAATAATTGAAGAAATATTAAAAGATGTTTTAATAAAAGTGATTATTGTCTATATACCTAATGGTGCAGCGAAAAAAAAATGGAATATTATTAATTTAGAAAAGAAATTAAATCTTGATTTTCATTTATGCGTACCATTTTCTGACTGGTTAGATACAGAACCTGAATTAAATGATAAACAGCTTACAAAAAAAATTATTAAATTTGCAGAAATTAATTACAAAAATAAAGAATATTTAATTGGTTCAAATAATATGCGTATGATAGAAAAATCTATTATGTTAGAAACATTAGATTCTCTTTGGAAAGAACATTTATCATCTATAGATTATTTAAGACAAGGAATTCATTTAAGAGGTTATGCGCAAAAAGATCCTAAACAAGAATATAAAAGAGAGTCTTTTAATATGTTTTCTAACATGTTAGAAGAACTGAAATATGAAGTTATTTCATTTCTTAGTAAAATTAATTTATCTTATGCAAAAAAATATATATATTTTAATTCTAGTTTCAAATCTATATCTAGAAATACTAAAGTAAGTCGTAATCAACCTTGTGTTTGCGGTTCTGGGAAAAAATATAAACATTGTCATGGAAGTTTATAGAACATAACTTTGGAAAAGTTATAATGAATGATAAGGTAGCGATTGGTATTCTTATAAAAAATAATCAAGTATATATTACTAAAGGAAAATATAAACAGAATATATGGGAGTTTCCAGGTGGAAAACTGAAAAAAGATGAAAATATAATACATGCATTAAAAAGAGAAATTTTAGAAGAAGTGGGAATTATAGTTTTAGAATCTGTTTTTTATCAACGTATAAAGTATATTCGTTGCAAAAAAAAAATAACATTGTATTTTTTTTTCATAATAAAATGGAAAGGTGAACCTTATAGTAGAGAAGGATATTTTTATATTTGGAAATCCATGCGTAATTTAAAATCTTCTCATTTTCCACCTGCAAACTCAAAAATTATAGCTTTCCTTAAAAAAGCATCTGTTTTAGAAATATTTTAAAGTAAATTAAATATAAAATATATTAATAAAATTTTGTTAGATAATTTTTTTTAATATTCTTGTTTTTTTCATTTTTAAAATTTTTTGCTAAGTATGAATAAAATTTATTAAAATAACAAACATATATATTTATTTTTTTTATTTCTTTTACATTAGAAATAATGTCATCTGATAGAGAAATTCTTTGTTTTCTAGTTGCTTGTAATGAAATAATTTTTTTAGCATCTTGAATGCTGATTGTATCTCTAGTTACTATACGTTTAATTTGATTTTTTACACTTGTATCAATTAAAAGAATACGATTTGCTCGTTTTTCTAGTTTTTTTTCAATCAGTAATGGTGTTACCCAGATACACCAAGAAGATTTTATTAATTTGATTTGATTTTTAGTTTCTTGATAAACTTTAGGATGTAATAAATTTTCTAACCATATACGATAGTTTTTATTGCTAAATATATATTCTCGAAGTAATAGTCTATTGATAGATTGATCTAAATTCAATATTTTTTTTCCAAATTTTTTTGTAATAGAATAAAATATTTGAACATCATACTTAATTATTTTTTTAGTAATAACATCAGAATCAATAATATTAATACCTATTTTTTCAAAACGATTAGAGACGGTAGTTTTTCCACTACCAATACCACCAGTAAGTGCTACAATATAAGTCATATTTTTTATTTTATAGTGCTTATTTATTAATTTTTTAATTGAATATAAAATGCTATTTTAAAAAATTTTTATCTTCGTATTTTATATTTAAAATAGGATAATAATTTTATGAGAATTGAAGAAGATATTAAATTAGGTTTTAAAGATGTATTAATTAGACCAAAACGTTCTACTTTAAAAAGTCGTTCTCAAGTTGATCTTATTCGTCGTTTTTCTTTTAAATATTCTTCTAGTTTTTGGTCGGGTATTCCTATTATCGCTGCAAATATGGATACAATAGGAACATTTTCAATGGTACGATCTTTATCAAAATTTAACATTCTTACAGCAGTTCATAAATATTATTCCTTGCAAGAATGGGAAAAATTTATCAATTCTTCTTCTAAAGATGTATTAAATCATATAATTGTATCAATGGGAATCTCTAATGCAGATTTTTTAAAGATTAAAAAAATTTTTTTACTATCTTCAGAAATAAAATATATTTGCATTGATGTCGCAAATGGTTATTCTGAACATATGGTATCTTTTGTAAAATTAGTAAGAAATTTTTTTTCAGATAAAATTATTTGTGCTGGTAATGTTGTGACTGGAGAAATGGTTGAAGAATTAATACTTGCTGGAGCAGATATAGTTAAAGTTGGCATTGGACCAGGTTCAGTATGTACAACAAGAGTTAAAACTGGAGTTGGATACCCTCAACTTTCTGCTATTATAGAGTGTTCTGATGCAGCTCATGGATTAGACGGTCAAATTATTAGTGATGGAGGATGTACTGTTTCTGGAGATATTGCTAAAGCTTTTGGGGGAGGAGCAGATTTCGTTATGTTAGGAGGGATGCTTTCAGGTCATAATGAATGTTCAGGAGATATTATAGAAGAAAAATCGAAAAAATATATGTTGTTTTATGGAATGAGTTCTATTGTTGCAATGAATCGTCACTCTGGTGAAATAGCAGGATATCGTGCATCAGAAGGAAAAGTTGCTAAAATACCTTTTCGTGGAAGTGTCGATGTTACTATACGTGATATTTTAGGAGGTTTACGTTCTTCTTGTACTTATGTAGGAGCCCAAAAATTGAAAGAATTAACTAAAAGAACTACATTTATACGTGTTAGTGAACAAGAAAATTCTATTTTTAACATGTTTAAAGAATAGAAAATATTTTATATTTAATTCTTATAAAATCAATAAAATTAATTATGTAAATATTTAATTTTATTGATTTTTTTTAAATATTTATTATATAAGTTGTATTGTACTGCAATATATAAAATTTATTGTTTAAAACTAACGTACTATAAAAATTTTTACAGATTAAATATTAATTTAACCATTAAATATCTATAATATATAAGGAATTTATACCATGTCAGAACATTTATATGATGACGTGGATCCAATTGAAACAAGTGATTGGATACAAGCTATTGAATCTGTCATTCATCAAGAAGGTATTGAAAGAGCTCGTTTTTTAATTGAAAAAGTTTTAAAAAAATCTAAACTTAATAAAGTAGAATTTTTTAGATCTTTCTTTACTAGTGATTATATTAATACTATTTGCAGTGAAGATGAAGTTGAATATCCTGGAAATCTAATTTTAGAAAAACGTATACGTTCAGCAATTCGTTGGAATGCCATTATGATGGTATTACGTGCATCAAAAAAAAATTTAGAATTAGGAGGTCATTTATCATCTTTTCAATCATCTGCAACTATATATGAAGTATGTTTTAATCATTTTTTTCGATCTAAAAATAATAAAGATGGAGGAGATTTAGTTTATTTTCAAGGTCATATCTCTCCAGGCATTTATGCTAGATCTTTTCTAGAAGGACGATTATCAGAAAATCAAGTTAATAATTTTAGACAAGAAGTTGATGGAAAAGGTTTGTCTTCTTATCCTCATCCTAAATTAATGCCAAATTTTTGGCAATTTCCTACTGTATCTATGGGACTTGGACCACTTTGTTCTATTTATCAAGCTAAATTTTTAAAATATTTACAACATAGAGAGTTAAAAAATACTTCAAATCAAGTTGTTTACGCTTTTTTAGGAGATGGTGAGATGGATGAGCCAGAATCTAAAGGTGCTATTTCTGTAGCTGTTCGTGAACAATTAGATAATTTAATATTTATTATCAACTGTAATTTACAAAGATTAGATGGTCCAGTAATAGGTAATGGAAAAATTATTAATGAATTAGAAAGTTTTTTTTATGGTGCAGGATGGAAAGTTATAAAAGTTATTTGGGGAAGTCGATGGGACTGTTTATTAAAAAAAGATAAAAGCGGTAAATTAGTTCAGTTAATGAATGAAACCGTTGATGGTGATTATCAAAATTTAAAATCTAAAGATGGTGCATATGTTCGAAAATATTTTTTTGGAAAATATAAAGAAACACTTGAATTAGTTAAACATATGACAGACGAAGAAATATGGCAATTAAACAGAGGAGGACATGATCCTAAAAAAATGTTTAATGCTTTAAAAAAAGCAAAAGATACAAAAAATAAACCTACAGTCATTTTAGCGCATACTGTTAAAGGCTATGGAATGGGGACTTCTGCGGAAGGTAAAAATATTGCTCATCAAATAAAAAAAATAAATATTGATGGCATTAAATATATTCGAAATCGTTTCAATATTCCAATATTAGATGATGATATAAATCAATTACCATATATTACTTTTGACAAACATTCTGAAGAATATTCCTATATACATTCTCAAAGAAAAAAATTAGGAGGATATATTCCTTTTCGTTTATCTAATTTTACTGCTCAATTAATTTTACCAGAACTGATAGATTTTAAATCACTATTAGGAGAACAAAATAAAGATATTTCTACAACTATGGCTTTTGTGCGTGTTTTAAATATTATTTTAAAAAATAATTGCATAAAAAATTTAATAGTCCCTATTATTGCTGATGAAGCACGAACCTTTGGTATGGAAGGATTATTTAGAAAAATTGGAATTTATAATTCTAGAGGTCAAAAGTACATTCCTCAAGATCGTGAACAATTAGCATATTATAAAGAAGCAAGAAATGGTCAAATATTACAAGAAGGCATTAATGAATTAGGTGCAGCTGCATCTTGGTTGGCTGCTGCTACTTCTTATAGTACTAATAATTTTCCAATGATTCCCTTTTATATTTATTATTCAATATTTGGTTTTCAAAGGATAGGGGATCTATTTTGGGCGGCTGGTGATCAGCAAGCAAGAGGTTTCTTGATTGGAGGAACTTCAGGAAGAACAACATTAAATGGTGAAGGATTACAACATGAAGATGGACATAGTCATATACAATCTTTAACAGTTCCTAACTGTATTTCTTATGATCCTTCTTTTGCTTATGAGATTGCCGTAATCATACAAAATGGATTAAAACGTATGTACGGACCTACTCAAGAAAATATATATTATTATATTACTACAATTAATGAAAACTATCATATGCCAGCTATGCCTGAAGGTGTAGAAGAAGGAATTTGTAAAGGGATATATAAATTAAAAACTTTAAACGGTAATAAATTAAAAGTTCAATTATTAGGTTCAGGTGCAATTTTACGTTCTGTTTGTGAGGCTGCAGAAATTTTATTAAAAGATTATTTTATTACAACAGATATATATAGTGTTACTTCTTTTACAGAACTATCTAGAAATGGAGAAGATTGTGAAAGATGGAACATGTTAAATCCTAATAAAGAAAATAAAATAGCATATATAAAACAAGTAATGAATAATAGTCCTGCTGTTGCAGCTACAGATTACATGAAGTTATTTGCGGAACAAATTCGTCGTTATATTCCATCAAAAGAATATTACGTATTAGGAACAGATGGTTTTGGACGTTCAGATAGTCGCAATAAATTACGTGATCATTTTGAAGTAAGTGCATGTTATATCGTTGTAGCTGCTTTAAGTTTATTAGCTAAACTAGATAATATTGATAAGCAAATAGTAGAAGATGCAATTATTAAATTTAATATTAATCCTGAAAAAATTAATCCGCGCTTAGCTTGAGGAGTAAAAATAAAAGTGGATATTGAAGTAAAAATGCCTGATGTTGGTTTAGATGAAGTAGAAGTAATAGAAATATTAGTAAAAGTTCATGATCAAGTGGATTTAGAACAGGGACTAATAACTATAGAAGGAGATAAAGCGTCTATGGAAATACCATCTCCTATATCAGGTATAGTAAAAAAGATTTATGTAAAAATTGGTGATAAAATTAAATTATCTACTCCTATCATGATTTTAAAAAAAAATGATCTGAATAATGATACAAAAGAGACAAATATAAACTCTTTTAAAAAAGAAGAAAAGAATTCAAATGATATTAATGAAATTTTAAACAATAATTATAAAAAAAATATTTTTGTTCATGCTACTCCAGTAATCAGGCGTTTAGCGCGAAATTTAAATATTGATTTACAAAAAGTATTTGGTACTGGTCGTAAAAATAGAATTTTAAAAGATGATATAGAAAAATATTATAACATTTCTAAAGCTAATATTCCGGAAGATAATAATAGAATTAATTTAAATATTTTAAAAAATAGAAAAACAGAAGAAATTGAATTAGGTTCTCTACAAAAAAATATTGGTGATAATCTTCATAAAAATTGGATTAATATTCCTCATGTTACACAGTTTGATGAAGTAAATATTACTATTTTAGAAGAATTTCGTAAAAAATATAATTCTGAAAATAAAAATTCAAAACAAGTAAATAATAATATTACAATTTTAGTTTTCGTAATCAAAGTCGTTGCTCATGCATTAGAAAAATTTCCTATTTTTAATAGTTCTTTAAATATAGATAATAAAAAAATTATTTTTAAAAAATATATTAACATAGGAGTTGCTGTAGATGTAAATAATGGTTTATTAGTTCCTGTATTAAGAGATGTCAATAAAAAAAATATCGAACAATTATCTTATGAACTTATGTGTTTATCAGAAAAAGCAAGAAGAAAAACATTAAATACATCTGAAATGACAGAAGGTTGTTTTACAATATCTAATTTAGGAAAAATTGGAGGTGGTTGGTTTTCTCCTATAATTAATGCACCTGAAGTAGCTATTCTTGGTATTTCTAGATCTCAAATCAAACCATTTTGGAATGGAAAAGAATTTATTCCATCTTTAATGCTCCCATTATCTTTATCTTATGATCATCGTGTAATTAATGGAGCTGATGCAGCACGTTTTATTACATTTATTAACAAGTTATTATCTGATATTCATTTTTTAATTATGTAATGTTTATTTTTTAATAAAAAATAATATTTTATTAAAATTTATTATATAAGAGGTTATATAATGTGTCAAAAGATTTATGCACAAGTAGTAATTATTGGATCAGGTCCATCTGGTTATTCTGCAGCTTTTCGTTGTGCGGATTTAGGTTTAGATACTGTTTTAATAGAACGTTATGATAAATTAGGAGGCGTTTGCTTAAATGTTGGATGCATTCCTTCAAAATCCTTACTTCACATAGCAAAAGTTATAAAAGAAGCAAAAGAATTAAATATAGCAGGTGTTTCATATAATAAACCAGTTATTAATATTGATAAAATTAAAGATTGGAAAAATAGTATTATCAATAAATTAACTAGTGGTTTATCTAGTATGAGAGAAAGAAGGAAGGTAAGATTTTTTCAAGGAAATGCTATTTTTAATACTGACAAAAGTCTTATAGTTGAAAATCAAAAAGATAAATTTATCATTTTTTTTGATAATGCAATCATTGCAACTGGTTCTAAACCAATTAAAATTCCTTCAATATCTTATAATGATGAAAGAATTTGGGATTCAACTGATGCTTTGTCATTAAAAATGATACCAAATCGTTTTTTAATTATAGGAAGTGGAATTATTGGTTTAGAAATGGCAACAGTATATAGTGCTTTAGGTTCTAAAGTAGACGTAATTGACCGATTTAAACATTTTATGCCTATGTTAGACAAGGATGTTTCAGATGTATATATAAAATCTATTAATCAAAGATTTAATTTAATGTTAAATACTTATGTAGAAAATATTGAATCAGCAAAAAATGAATTAATAGTACATATGATTAAAGATAATCTTGATAAAAAAAACAAATATTATGATGCTGTTTTAGTAGCAATAGGAAGAAAACCTAACATTACTTCATTGGGATTAGAAAAAATAGGATTAAAAATAAACCATTTAGGTTTTATTCAAGTAAACAATCAATTAAGAACTAATATTTCTCATATTTATGCTGTTGGTGATGTAACTGGAGCTCCTATGTTGGCTCATAAAGGAGTTCATGAAGCACATATTGCAGCAGAAGTTATATCTGGTAAAAATCATTATTTCGAGCCGCAAGTTATTCCATCAATAGCTTATACTGAACCAGAAATTGCATGGGTAGGATTGAACGAAAAGGAATCTAAAAATAAAAAAATAGATTATGAAGTTGCTATTTTTCCTTGGAGTGCTTCTGGTAGGGCTATTGCCTCTAATTGTACAGTAGGTATAACAAAATTACTTTTTAATAAAAGTAATAATAAAATTATTGGCGGTTCTATTGTAGGATCAAATGCTGGAGAGTTAATTGGAGAAATTGGACTGGCAGTAGAAATGGGATGTGATGCTGAAGATATTGCACTGACTATTCATGCTCATCCTACTTTATATGAATCAATTGGATTATCTGCTGAAATTTTTCAAGGAACTGTAACCGATTTATTAAATGTAAAAAAATAATGTATTTTAATTTTTTTAAAATTTTCATTTAAACTCAAACAATTAATTTTCATTCAAACAAGAAAAGATTATAGAAATTTTATTTCTATAATCTTTTCTTGTTTGAATGAAAATTAATTGTTTGAGTTGCTTAATTGAAAAAATTTTTAATTAAATATTGCATGAGTTTGAATCTATTATAGACATATTTTTTCCATAATATATTTCTCTCATTTCTTTCCATAATAAATTAATAATATGAGTATATTCTTCCTTTTTCAAATCTTTTAAATGAATATTAAATAAATAATTTTTTAAATTAAATTCCCTTAACAACATACGAGTATGAAAAATGTTTTCTTGATATACATTAACGTCAACCATATCATACATTGATTTTATATCTTCAGACATAAAATTTTGAATAGAATTTATTTTATGATCAATAAAATGTTTAATACCATAAATATCACGAGTAAACCCCCTTACGCGATATTCAATAGTTACAATATCTGATTCTAACTGATGTATAAGATAATTTAATGCATTTAAAGGTGATATAATTCCACATGTTGATACTTCAATATCAGCACGAAAAGTACAAATACCACTTTGAGGATGGCTTTCTGGATATGTATGTACACAAATATGACTTTTGTCTAAGTGAGCTAGAACAGAAGAAGATATAATCTTATTATTTAAGATATTTATCTTATCTGAATTAATAGGTTCTTCACATACTAAAATAGTAACACTTGCACCTTGAGGTTCATAATCTTGATGAAATATATTTAATACGTTGGCGCCAATAATCGAACAGGTTTTTTTTAATATTTTAGTTAAACGAATAGCATTATATTGTTCGTCAATGTAAGAAATATAACTATTTTGAGAATCATTAGTATTCGCATAACAAATATCATAGATACAAAAACTTAGGCTTTTAGTTAAATTATTAAAGCCATATAATTTTAGTTTTTGCAATTTAATTACTCTCCTATAAAAGGATTTTAACTTTCATCTAATGCGTTTAGCATGTATTGAGGTAAATAAAAACTACTTGTATGAATTTTAGCATTATAGTAATTAAAAGATAATTTTGTCTTTTTTATACTTGATTCTAATTTTTTTATGTTTTTTTGAGAAAATTCTATATTGTCGCTACCCCATGCAAAAACCATCATTCCACCATAATAACTGGGAACATTTATTTGATAAAATTTTACATCATAAAAATATTTTTTTAAATTTTTATAAGTAAGAATTGCTTCATTTTTTTGAAGAAAAAAAACTCCGTTTTGAGCTACAAAAATACCATTTTTATTAAGATGATTTTTACAGTTAGAATAAAATTCTGATTTAAATAAATTTTTTCCACAACTGATAGGATCTGTAGAATCTGATATTATCAGATCAAATTTTTCTTTTGTTGTTTGTATAAAATGCAAGCCATCATCAATAATTAATTTCAAACGAGAATCTTCGTAAGCATTACAACTGTGATTAGGAAAATACTTTTTACATAAATTAATAATATCAATATCAATTTCAACCATGGTAATTTTTTCAACTTTTTTATGTTTGCAAACTTCTCTTAATATACCCCCATCACCTCCTCCTATGATTAATATGTTTTTTATTTGACCATGAGCAAACATTGGAACATGAGTTAACATTTCATGATATATGAATTCATCATGTTCAGTTGTTTGAACAATATCATCTATTGCCATGATTTTTCCAAAAATAGAATTTTTAAAAATTATTACTTTATGATATGTAGTTTTTTTTTGATATAAAAGTTTATCAATTGTAAAATATTGTCCAGTATGACAGTAAAGTTTTTCGTGCCATGTATTTTCTTTTTCCATGGGTTTATTTGTATATCCTATAAAGTGTAGCATTCTAGATTATTTTGGGATTAATAAAAATTATGAGTGTTGTAAAATAATACATCTTATTTTTACAGTTTTTCAAAGAAGGATAATGATTTTCATAAAAATTTATTTTTAAAAAATTAATTTAATTTCTTTTACGAATATATTCTTTAAAAACAATTTAATTTATAAATGAGTTCTCTTACTATAGAGATTATCAAAAATAATATAAAAGTGCTATTATTTATTAAAGAGATTTTATGACATTTATATATTAATTATATTTTTTAAAATTATTTTAACAAATTTAGAAGATTGATATGATGCAATTGAAATATTTTCTTTAAAATTTAATGTAGCATTATTATCTGATAAATCAGAAATAGATTTTACAATAATCAGTGGAATATTAAATTCATAACAAACCTGAGCTATTGCTGCTGATTCCATTTCTACTGCTATTGCAGAAGGAAATTTATTTTTTAGTTTTAATATTCTTTCATCTTTTCTAATAAAAGAATCTCCAGTAATAATTAATTTTTTTTTAAATTTTAATTGATATTTTTCAAAAATTGACTCAAGAAAGTTATATATTTTTTTATTAATTATAAATTTTTCTGGATATTGGGGTATTTGACCAATAGTATATCCAAAATTTGTTAAATCTACGTCATAATAGCATACTTTTTTAGGAACAATGACGTCTCCAATTGCAAGTGATGAATTTAGACTGCCAGCAGATCCAGTATTAATAATAATATTTGGTTTATATAAATTAATAAGAAGCACCGTTGCAATGCTAGCACAAACTTTGCCTATTCCTGATTTTATTAAAAAAATATCATTTTTGTTAAATTTACCTATATAAATTATATAATTAGCAATTTCCTTTTTTGTATGTATTTGTATTTTTTTTTGAATTATTTTAATTTCTTGATTAATAGCACCTATAATTCCAATTTTCATTTTTTTAATATAACATTTTGCTTATGATAGAAGATAATTTTAATAAAATATATATTTTAAAAATTTAAATACTAAATGATGAACCACATCCACATGTGTTTTTTGCGTTTGGATTAAAAACTATAAATTTAGAGCCTTCTAAATTTTCTAAATAATCTATTTTACCACCATTTAAATACTGTAAACTGATAGGATCAATAACTAATGAAATATTTGATCGAGTAATTATAATATCATCTTTATTAATTTTTTCATCAAGAATAAATTGATATTGAAAACCACTACATCCACCACCATTTATATAAATTCTTAATTTTAAATTATAATTTTTTTTTATTGTAAGAAGATTTTGAATTTTTTTAATTGCTTTATCAGTAATATTAAGATGCTTTTTAGAAATATCATTCATTTTATTTTCACCAAAATTTATAAAAATACTATACATCTTCTATTTTTGTTTTATCTTAAATTAAGAGTATCAAAATATTTGATATATTTATATAATATAGATTGAATCATCCATGCGCCGATAGATGATCTAGTCTTTATTGGCGCAGGTTATTTGAGATAATATTATTAATCAATGTTTAACACAATATTCTTTTAAAATAATATATAAATTTTTCTATAAACAATTAATCTGTTTTTTTACGAAGAAACGATGGAATATCAAGATATTCTGTTTCTTTATGATTTTTATCTTGTGATTTATTAATTTCTTGTTTTTTTGTTCTTTTATCAATCTTGTTAGGAGATAAGTTTAAATATTGATAACGATAGTCCATTATAACTTCTCTAGAAGATTTATTCTTTATTTGATTAATCTCTGAATTTTTTTCGATACCAATTCCAGTTGCAACAACAGTGACTCGAAGAGTATCATTCATATCAGGATCAAGAGATGTTCCTATAACCACTGTTGCGTTATCTGAAGCAAAAGATCTAATAGTATTCCCTACTGTTTCAAATTCATCTAATTTCAAATCGAAACCAGCAGTGATATTGACTAAAACACCGCGTGCACCTGATAAATCTATGTCTTCTAATAAAGGACTAGATATAGCTATTTCCGAAGCTTCTTCTGCACGATTTTCTCCAGAAGATATACCGGTACCCATCATTGCATATCCCATCTCTATCATTACAGTCCGTACATCGGCGAAATCTACATTCATCAAACCAGGTCTTGTAATTAATTCAGCAATACCTTGTACTGCTCCTTTTAAAACGTTATTAGCTGCACTAAATGCATCAAGTAAAGAAATTCCCCTATTTAATACTTTTAATAACTTATCATTAGGAATAGTAATTAAAGAATCTACATATTTAGATAGTTCGATTAGACCTTGTTCTGCTACAATCATTCTTTTTTTACCTTCAAAACTAAAAGGTTTTGTTACTACTGCAACAGTTAGAATTCCTAGTTCTTTTGCAATTTCAGCTACTATAGGAGCAGCTCCAGTACCAGTGCCTCCACCCATACCAGCTGCTATAAAAACCATATCAGAACCATCTAATGCAGATTTTAATAATTCTTTATCTTCTTCTGCCGAGGTTCGTCCAATTTCTGGATTAGCTCCAGCACCTAGTCCTTTGGTAATATTATTGCCAATTTGTATAGTTTGACCCACTTCTATTTTTCTTAACGCTTGCGCATCAGTATTAATAGCAAAAAATTCAACACCTTCAATACGTTCTCTAACCATATGTTCTACAGCGTTTCCACCACCACCTCCAACGCCGATTACTTTAATTATGGCATTATTACTTAATTCTTCAGGTTCAAACATAACTGTTTTCCATTATATATCTATATTTTATCAAGTTATAAGTATAATTTATTTTTTAAAATTCTTTTTTAAACCAATTGTTAATTTTTTGAAAAATTTTTTCAATAAAAGAATTATGCATTTTTTTATTTTCAATATTTATATAAAATTCTTTGCCATAATGTAATAAACCCACTACTGTTGAGTAATCTGGTTCAGTTATATTTTCTATTAATCCGGAGATATTTATCGGTTTAGCAATTCTTACTGGTTTATGAAATATTTTTTCTGCACATTCTTTTAAACATGAAATTTTTGAACCTCCTCCAGTAAGCACTATACCACTTAATAATTCATATTTTTCTCCTTTTTGATGAAGTTTTTTCTGTACTTTAATGATTTTATCTTTAATTAAGGATAATAACTCAATATATCTTGATTCAATCACTTCAATTAATGCATCTTGTTGCAGAGTTTTTTGAAAATTTTCATGTATATTAGAATAATCAATATTTTTTGATGAACCTAAAATGGGTTTTGTTGTAGATCCGTATTTAATTTTTATATTTTCTGCATCATTATATGAAGTACTGAAAGCATATGAAATATCACTAGTTACAATGTTTCCTGCATATGGAATAACTTGACTGTACTGTATTGAACCATCAATATAAATAGTAAAATCTATTGTTCCTCCTCCTATATCAATCATACATACTCCAAACTTGCATTCATCTTCTGTTAAAACTGCTTTACTTGAAGCAAGACCAGAAAAAATAACTTGATCAACTTTTAAATCACATTTTTCAACAGCTTTAATAATATTTTTAGTTATATTTTGATGACAAGTAATTAAATGAGCTTTTACTTGCATGCGTATTCCAGATAAACCTATAGGATTTTTTATTCCAGATTGTTGATCAATTAAATATTCTTGTGGTATTACATGTAGTATATGATGTTCATTAAGAATTTGAATAGATTTTGCAATATGTATTACGTTTTCCAAATCTTCTTTTGTTACTTCGTTTTCAGAAATAGGTACAATACCTATTTCATTGTAACAATTAATATGTTTATTAGATAAAGATAAATATACAGAAGAAATTCGACAATCTGACATAGTTTCAGCTTTATTAATAGATTCTTGTATAGAAGAAACTAGCGCATCTAAATTATTAATTCTACCTTTATCTATTCCCTTAGATTTAGAAACTCCTAACCCAATTATTTTAATTGTATTATCTATTAAAACCTCTCCTACTAAAGTTACTACCTTGGTAGTTCCAATTTCCAATCCAACAACTAGTTTTCTGTCTTTTGATATGATCATTTTTCTTTGACCTGTACTTATTTCTTTAAATTTTTACTTTTTTAGTAAAAATATATCTTGTTTTTTTATATTTATGATATATTAAAATTGAATATAAGACAGAATTACGTATATTTTTTAATAGATTTAAAGTGTATTTTTATACAATATTATACACTTTTTTAAGTTTTTAAAATTTAGATAGTCATGTTTAGTATTAATAACACTAATTCATCAAATGATAATCCTATTTTTTTTGCTGATATAGGAACTAAACTTCGATTTGTCATTCCGGGAATAGTATTTATTTCTAATAACCAAAATTGATTATTATTATCTAATATAAAATCAATTCTTCCACATCCACTGCATCCTATTATATTCCATGCTAATAAAGCTATTTTTTTCAGTTCTTTTTCTTGTATAACAGATAATCCACTTGGACAGATGTATTGTGTAGAAGAAGCGATATATTTAGCATTGTAATCATAAAAACTATTTTGAGTAGAAATCATAATAGTAGGCAGTATTTTGTTACCAAGAATAGAAACTGTGTATTCTTGTCCTTTTATAAATTTTTCAATAAGAATATTATTATCATATTTAAAAGCTATATTAATGGCATTATCAATTTGTTTCAAAGAAGAAACTAAAGTCATTCCTATACTCGAACCTTGATTATTGGGTTTAATTAAGACAGGTAATCCTAGTTTTAATATTTTTTGAATTATGTTTTGATTTAATAATTTTGTATTTTTTTTTTATATAAATATCAGGAGCTGTTTTAAGACCAGAAGATTTCCATAATAATTTAGTTCTAAATTTATCTATAGAAATAGAAGAAGCCATAATGCCACTTCCGGTATAAGGAATATTTAAATATTGAAGTACTCCTTGAATACTTCCATCTTCACCTCCTTTTCCATGTAATGCAATATATGCTTTATCAAAGTCTTCATTTTTTAATTTTGTTATACAAACATCACGTGTATCAATAGGATGTGCGTCTAATCCAGATTTTAATAAACTTGCAAGTACAGCATGCCCGGATTGAATAGAAATGTTTCGTTCAAAAGATGTTCCACCTAATAAAACTGCTATTTTTTTTTTCATATTATCACTTTTTTAGTATTTTTTATTAAGAATTTATTTATTATATCATCTATGTTTCCAGCGCCTTGTATTAAAATAATATCATTTCCATTTAACTTAGGAATAATTATATCTAATATTAAGTTATAATCAGTAATATATTTTACATAAATCTTATTTAGATTTTTTATATCTTTATAAAGAGAAAAACTATTTCTTTTGGTAATAAACTTTTCATTTGCAGAATATACTTTTAATATAACAAGAATATCTACTTGAGATAAAACTTTTATAAAATTATCATATAAATAATGTGTTCTTGTATATCGATGAGGTTGAAAAATCATTATTAAGTTTTTTTTTGGCCAACTAATTCGTATTGTTTCAATTGTTTCAGACAATGCGGTCGGATGATGTCCATAATCATCTATTAACATAGTATTAAAATTATTGCCTATATTATTTTTTATTAAGAAGTATCCAAGAAATTCAAATCTTCTACAAGTACCTTGGAATTTTTTCAAAGATGCAATTATATCATGTTTTTTAATTCCTATATGTATTGCTAAAGAAATAGCAGCTGCTGCGTTTAATGCATTGTGTTTACCAGGAATATTTAATTTTATATTTAAATGATCTTGATTTTTTATAATTATTTTAAAATATCCAGTAAATAAATGCTGTTTATAGGAAACAATTTGAATGTCTGCATTTTCATTAAATCCATATGTAATAATTTTGCATCTAATATTAGATAGAATTTTGGAAATTGTTTTATTATCTATACAAACTATAGCTGTTCCGTATAATGGTATTTTTTTTAAAAAATTCAAAAATGTTTTTTTTAATTTTTCAAAACTGTTATTATAATAATCCATATGATCAGATTCAATATTAGTTACAATGCTTATTGTAGGATTTAAATATAAAAAAGACGAGTCGCTTTCATCCGCTTCTACAATAAAGTAACAAGAAGAACCAAGTTTTGCATAAGAATGAATTGATTTTATTAAACCTCCATTAATAACAGTAGGATTTAAACCATTTTGAATAAATATATCTGAAATCATCGAAGTAGTGGTAGTTTTGCCATGCGTTCCAGAAATAGCTATTCCAAATTTATATTGCATTAATATTTCAAGCATTTCTGCTCTTAATAATACAGGAATGCCAAGTTTTTGAGCTGCAACAAGTTCTTGATTTATTGACAGAATAGCACTAGATTTGATAATAAAATCAACATTTTGAATATTTTTTGAAGAATGTTCAAAATATATCTTTGCTCCTAAATTGATTAATTCTTTAGTTATTGAATTGTTCAATAAATCAGATCCGCTGATTTTATGACCTAATTTTAATAAAATTAAAGCCATTCCTCCCATTCCTGAACCACCTATTCCAATTAAATGAATATTTTTTTTTTACAATAAAAAAAATTGTTTTTTTTTATATTTTCTTTGTTCATAATATATTAGCTTTATTAAGTTTTTATTTTAACATGTTAAATTTATATTATTTTGAGTTATGCCATCAATAATATCGGCTATTTTAATAGTTGAATCACGAATACCTAAAGAATAAGCTTTTTTCGACATAATAAAAAGTTTTTTTCTATCTAATGAATTAAGTATGCTAACCATTAATGAAATATTAAAATTAGATTGATCAATAATTTTTGCTGCACCAATTTTTTCTAATTCTTTTGCATTATGATGCTGTTGCTTATCTTTATGTGGATAAGGTACAAATATTGCAGCTAATCCTACAATAGATATTTCACTGACAGTTAAAGCACCAGATCGACAAACAACAATATCAGCCCATTCGTATGCATAAGCTATGTTTTTTATGAAACAAGTAACAATGTTGTTATTCAGTCCATTTTGTTGATATGTTTTTTTAGTTTCCTGAAATGCAGAATAACCTGTTTGATGCCAAACAATAATTTTTTCTCGTAATAGCAATGAAACTTTTGGTATAATATAATTCAAAATTGAAGCACCTTGACTGCCTCCAATAACTAGTACTCGCAAAGGACCATTTCTATTTTTAAATCGATTTTCAGGTAAAGGGATATCAAGAATACTTTGACATACTGGATTACCTACGACTTCAGCATCAGTTAAAGCTCCAGGAGATGCTTGTATATTTTTAGTAGATATTTTAGATAGCCAGCGATTTGTAATACCTGCAATTTTATTTTGTTCATGCAATATTAATGGAATATTAGAATTCCAAGCAGCTACACCACCTGGTCCCGATACATATCCTCCCATTCCTAATACAATATCTGGAGACCATTTTTTTATAATTTTTTTAACTTGATAATAAGCACTTAATATATATATTGGAGAAAAAATTAAATTTTTTAAACTAGCATTACGTAATCCTTTAATTTTAATAAAGTGAATTTTAATACCATATTGAGGCACAATTTCTGATTCTATTTTATTTCTTGTTCCTATCCAATTTATATGCCATCCCTTTTTGATTAGACAACGTGCTATAGTTAGTGCTGGAAAAACATGACCACCACTACCACCTGCTAAAATTATTATTTTTTTAGGAAGAATCATGTAAATCCTCTAGGAAATGCTTGTGATTTGCTTAATTTTATTTCAAAATCTATTCTTAATAGTAAAAAAATAGCTATTGAGTTAACAATTAAACTAGAGCCACCATAACTAATAAATGGAAATGTCAGTCCTTTAGTAGGTAAAAGACCAGTAACAGTACAAACATTGATCAATGTTTGGAAACTAAACCAAATTCCAATAGAACAGGCTAAAAATCCTGAAAAGTTTTGTTTTTTTTCTAAAGCACTTTGTCCGATGCGCATAGCTCGAAAACAAATAGTAAAAATTATAGACAATGTTATAAAACAACCAATATAACCTAGTTCTTCACCTATAATAGAAAAAATAAAATCACTATGTGCATCAGGAAGATAGTTAAGTTTTTGTATTGAATTACCTAATCCTTCACCTAAAATATTACCACGTCCTAATGCTATTAATGATTGTGTTAATTGATATCCAGTACCAAATGGATCCTGCCAAGGATTCCAAAAAGACAATATTCTTTTAATGCGATAAGGTTCTAAGAATATTAACAATATAATTATTAATATACTACTGATAATAATTATAAAAAATTGTCCTATTTTTGCACCAGAAAGAAAAAGAATAGATAAGCTAGTAAAAAGTAAGACTATTACACTTCCTAGATCTGGTTCTATTAACAATAGAGTTGATTGTATTATTACAATAGTTATAGGTTTTAAAAATCCCCAGAAATGATTTTGGACTTCATTAGATTTTCGTGATATGTAATTGGATATATAGCAAAAAGAAGAAATTTTACATATTTCAGAAGGTTGTATATTTAACAAACCTATATTAATCCATCGAGAAGACCCATGTATCGAATGTCCTATTAAAAGAACAAAAAATAATAATATTATTGAAATAATTAGCATGAAACTGCTATATTTTTCCCAAAAAATCATTGGTATACGTAAAAAAATAAAAGATAATAAAAATATTAACAAAATATAAAATATTTCTCTTTTTATAAAAAAAAATGGATCTTGATATAAGCTTTCACCTATTGCAATGGATGAAGAGAAAACCATAATTAGACCAATAGATAATATACTTAAAGTTAACCATAATAATATACGATCATATAACATGATATACAAATCTTTTGAATTATCTATATTTGTGAAATTTTCTTTTTTTGTTTTTATGACCATATTAAGAAGTAAGTTCCTTGGTTAATTTTATAAAAAGATTACCTCTCTCTTCAAAGTTAGAAAATTGATCTAAACTACTACAACCAGGCGATAAAAGTACAACATCTCCTGATTCAACTTGCTTTGAAATTAACTTCATAGCTTGCTTTAAATTTTGAACACATATAGATTTTTTTTTACATATTTGAAAAAGTTTATCTCTATCTTTTCCAAAACAATAAATCTTTATTTTTAATTTTTTGAAATAAACTCGTAATATATCAAAGTTTGCTGATTTACTATCTCCTCCTAATAACAATCGTATTGTTCCTTTTATATTTAAAGAATCTAAAGCTGTTTTAGTACTATAAACATTAGTAGATTTAGAATCATTTATCCAATTTATTCCGCGACTATTTTTTATAACTTGGAATCTATGTGGTAAAGTTAAAAAATTTTTTATTGTATCCAAAGTTTCTTTTCTAGGAAATAGCATTGCATCAGAAATTGCTAAAGATACTAATGCATTATCATAATTATGATTACCATATAATAATATCTGTTGACTATTTAGTATTTTTTTTTGTTTACAATATAAAATAGAGTATTCTTTTTTATGATCTGTATAATAATCACTATTTTTCATTCCAAAACTAATTTTGTTTTTATTTTTAATAAGATGATTTATATTTTCTTTAGAATTAATTATACAAATATCTGCTTGATCATAAATAGATAATTTGATTTTTTTATATTGTTCATATCCATTGATATATCGATCCATATGATCTTCTTTAATATTTAAAACAACAGCTATTTTTGATTTTAAATTAAATATATTTTCGAGTTGAAAACTAGATAATTCTATTATGTATAAATTAGCTTTTTTATCAAGCATTTGTAGTGCAGGAAAACCAATATTTCCACCTAAACAGACTTTATAACCTGCATTTTGTGCAATTTTTTTAACCATTGTAGCTACTGTGCTTTTTCCATTTGTACCTGTTATTGAAATAATGGGAGCATTTGCTTCTCTGGAAAATAATTCAATATCGCTAATAATTTCAATTCCTAATGAACGAGCTTTAATCAAAATAGGTTTAAATGAAGAAATTCCTGGACTTATGATAATTAAATCTGACTCTAATATCCATTTATGTTCTAAACTTCCTAAGTAATATTCAATGTTTTTAGGAAGCTTAACAAAATGAATAGAATTTTTAGATTCATCAATAATTTTTACTTTAATACCTTTTTTTAAAAAAAAATTAATACATGATATTCCTGTTAAGCCCATACCTAAAATCAATATCTTTTTACCAAAATAACTATATGACATTAAAATACCTTTAAGGAAAGAAGACTTATTAAAAGTAATATAAAAGAAATAATCCAAAATCTGACAACAATTAAAGGTTCTGATATACCTTTTATTTCATAATGATGATGGATAGGAGCCATTTTAAAAATTCTTTTTTTTCTTATTTTAAATGATATAATTTGCAAAATTACAGATATTGTTTCTAAAACAAAAATTCCTCCCATTATGATTAATAATAATTCTTGATGCAATAATATTGCTATCGTTCCTAAAGCGCCACCTAATGATAATGATCCCACATCTCCCATAAATAATTTAGCTGGATAGCTATTAAACCATAAAAATCCTAATGCTGATCCAATAATAGCACTACATAATACAGCTAATTCTTCTGAATTTTTCACATAATTAATATTTAAATAATGACAATTGTTTATATTGTTACTAAATAAAGATATTAGTGCGAAACCACATGTTAAAAAAATAATTGGCATAGTAGCTAAACCATCTAATCCATCAGTTAAATTAACTGCATTGCTTGTTCCAACAATAATAAAATAAGATAGAAATATATATAAATAACTTATTTCCAAATTATTTTTTTCATAAAAAGGGATTATTAATCGAGTAGATATAATATTATGATTATTAATACTCATTATATAGATAAGTATAATAGCCAGAATAGATAACCAAAAATATTTCCATTTTAATAACAATCCTTTAGTGTTGTTATATTTTATTTTTTTGTAATCATCTATAAAACCTATTAATCCATATCCTAGCAAAATACTAATAACATACCAAATATAAACATTAGATAAGTCACAATAAAAAATTGTTGAAAAAAATATAGAAAATATAATAAATATTCCACCCATAGTAGGTATATTTTTTTTTAAAAAATGCGTTTTTGGTCCATTATGTCGTATAATTTGATATTTTTTAAATTTTTTAAAATAATTTATCCAATACAAACCAATAAATAAGTTCATAATAAAAGAAGTTAGCAAGCTAAATATTGCACGATATGCAATATGAGAAATAATATTTAAATGAGAGTTAAAAATTTTATTTAGTAAAATCAACATTTTTTTTGCTCTCCTTAACAAGATATTGTACTACTTGTTCCATTTTTGTATTACGTGAACCTTTGACTAATATTGTAATTTTTTTTTTCTTTAAAAATATTTTTTTTAAATGTTTATTTAATGTTTTTTTATCAAAAAAATGTTTACTATTATTAAAAATTTTTGTGATTTCATGACTTATAGTGCCAATGCTAAAAATTTTATTAATATTAGATAAATTAGCAGTATTACCTATCATTTTATGATATAAAATACTATTTTTTCCCAATTCAGACATATCTCCTATAACTAGTATTTTATAACCTGGCATTTTATCTAATACCTTAATAGCTGAAATCATAGAAGAAACATTAGAATTATAAGTATCATCAATTAAAATTTTATTAGGATTTAATATAATAGACTCTAGTCTTCCAGATATGATAGGAGTATTTAATAATCCTATTTTTATAATTTTTAAAGGTATGTTTAAAGAAAAAGAAAGTGCACTAGCTGCTAATGCATTAGAAACATTATGATGACCGAGGAAAGGTAATAAAATATTTATTTTTCCACATGGTGTATGCATTGTAAAAGAAGTGCCATATAAATTAATTTTAATATTACTAGAAAAAAAATGGCTATATTTTTTTTTTTTATAGAAAAATATAAGATATTTCTTTGTTTTATTTCTTTCTTCCATTGTGAAAGATGATTACTATCCAAATTAATAATCACTGTTCCATTAGATTTTAAACCGGAAAATATTTCTGATTTTGCTCTAGATACTCCTAATAATGATTTAAATCCTTGTAAATGAGCGTATTGAATATTATTTATTAATATAATCTCTGGTTTAGTAATATTACTAGTATAAGTAATTTCTCCTGGTTTATTTGCGCCTAACTCAACTACTGCATATTTATGGTTTTTTGTTAACTGTAGCAAAGTCATAGGAACACCAATCTTATTATTTAAATTATCAATTGTAGATATTGTACTTCCAGTTTGTCTTAGTATTGAAGCAGTCATTTCTTTAACCGAAGTTTTTCCGCAAGAGCCAGTAATAGCTAATACTTGTGCATATGTTTGTTTACGAATCCAAGAAGCTATCTGACCTAATGCAATAGATGTATTTTCTACTAAAATATAAGAAATATGACATATTATTTTTTTTTGTATTATAATACTAGAACAACCTTTTTTAATTGCATCGTCTATAAAGATATGAGCATCAAATTTTTTGCCTATTAAAGCAATAAAAAGACAACCAGGAATAATTTTATTAGTATCAATTACAATGTTATCTATGAATAAATCCTTTCCATATAGCTGCCCTTTAGTAATTTCAGCAATTTTTTTTAATGACAAAGTAATCATATCTGATTTCCTAATAATTTTAAAACTATCATTTTGTCTGAATGATATGTGTGTTGATCTTGAATAATCTGTTCTTCTTCATGTCCTTTTCCAGCTATTAAAATTATATGATTATGTTTTGCTTTTGAAAAAGCATAAGATATTGCATTTTTTCTATTACTAATAACTAATATGTTTTTTTTATTTTTGCATCCTTTTAAAATATCTTGGATAATTTCTAATTCTTTTTCATGTCTTGGATTATCATTAGTTAGAATAACTTTATTTGCTATTTTTTCTGCAATAGATCCCATTATCGGACGTTTCTTTTTATCTCTTTCTCCTCCACATCCAAAAATACACCATATATATTTTTTATAATGTAAACGAATAGCATTAAGAGTTTTTTTTAAGGCATCAGGAGTATGAGCATAATCAATAATAAAAATTGGTTTTTTATTGACTGAAAATATTTGCATTCGACCTTGTATAGTTTTTATTTGAGTGCATGTTCTGATTAATTCATACAAACTATGGCCTAATTCTAAAAGACAAGCTAATGATAGTAGTATATTGTATACATTAAAATCACCAATGAGACAAGATGATATCTTGCCTTCTCCCCAACTTGATTGAAACGTGATATAAATTAAATTATTGTTATGTTCAATATTAGTAGCATTAATCCATTTTGTAGCATACTTTTTTTGTATACTATTTTTAATAGTAACTGCTATTGTATAGCAGTTTAATAATTTTTTTAACCATATTTTCCCATATTTATCATCAGCATTTAATATAATCTTTTTTACTTTATGTTTGCTAAATAGCAACCATTTTGCTGATTGATAGTTTTTCATGTTTTGATGATAGTCTAAATGATCTTGTGTTAAATTGGTAAAAATAGCAATTTCAAAAGGTACTGCTCGAACGCGATTTTGAATTAAACCATGCGAAGACACTTCTATTGTGACTAATTTAGTTTTTTTTTCTAATGCTATTGATAAAAAAGAATGAATAAAAATAGCAGAAGGAGTTGTGTTTTTTGTAGAATATAGAGAACCATAAAAACCGTTTCCTAAAGTTCCCATTGTTGCAGTTTTATTGCCTAAAATTTCACTCCATTGATTAATTAATTGAGTTACAGTAGTTTTTCCATTAGTACCAGTGACTCCAACTATTTTTAGTTTTTTTCCTGGTTTTTTATAAAAACGACTTGCTAATATAGAAATATTTTTAGATAATTCAAAGAAATATATTATAGGAATATTATCAATGTATTTGAGTGTACCGTGAATTTCTTTGCTTTGAGTTTCATATAAAATTGCTGATACTTTTTTATAAATAGCTTCATTAATAAAATTACGTCCATCTTTTTTTTCTCCCGGAATAGCTATAAATAAATCTCCTGGAGTTAAAGTTCTACTATCTGCATTTAATTTTAGAATATGTATATCAGGAATTTTTTTAATCCATGGTAATAATAAATATTTTAATTCAATTTTATTCATTTATTTTTTTGTTAATAACTCATTATTTTTTTATAAATCATCTTCTGGGATATTCATCTGTTTTAATATTAATTTCATAATACTACTAAATATTGGAGCAGAAACTGCACCTCCATAATATTTTTTTCCTTTAGGATTATCAATAACAATTATTAATGAAAACTTTGGATTGCTAGCCGGTGCAATACCTGCTGTATAAGCTGTATATTTATTGATATAATATCCATGAATTCCTACTTTTTTTGCAGTACCGGTTTTAATAGCAACACGATATCCTTTGACTGCTGCTTGTAAACCTCCTCCACCTGGTTTAGCAACACTTTCCATCATATTAATGACATTTTGTACGTATATTTTGGGAAAAACTCTTTTTCCTTCTTTAATATTATCAGATTTAATAATAGAAAGAGGACGATAAATCCCGTAACTCCCGATAGTAGCATATAATCGTGCTAATTGAAGAGGAGTCACCATAAGTCCATACCCAAATGAAAAAGTAGCTTTATCTAAATTAGACCATTTTTTTTTTTTAGGTACAATTCCTTTATTTTCTCCAACTAATCCTAATTCAGTTGGTTGTCCTAATCCAAACTTGATATAACTATCAACTAATTCTAAAATTGGTATAGAGGAAGCAATTTTTGATATTCCTACATTACTTGATTTTTGCAATATTCCAGTTATATTAAGTTTATCGTGATAAGAAACATCTTTTATTTGATGTTTGTTTATTAAATAAGGTTTAGTATTTATTACTGAGTTCTTTTGAATTGTTCCAAGTTTTAATGCTTCCATAATTACTATTGGTTTTATTGTTGAACCTGGTTCAAAAATATCTGTAATTGCTTTATTTTTAATATTTTTTTGTTCAACATATTTAATATTATTAGGATTATATGAAGGACTGTTTGCTATAGCTAAAATTTCTCCAGTCTTAATGTCAATTAAAACTGCAATTCCAGAATCAGCTTTATTTTTTTTTACTCCTTCATTTAATTTTTCATATACAATTGTTTGTAACTTTTTATCAATACTTAGTGTTATGTTATTAGATGTGCATTGATCAATTAAAGATATATTTTCAATTACTTGTCCTTTATTATCTTTTCTTATTTTTCTTTTTCCTGGTTTTCCTGTTAGCAGTGTATTAAAACTTTTTTCTATACCTTCAATACCAACTCCATCTATATTTGTAATTCCTATTAATTGAGCTGCAATTTTTCCCGAAGGATAATATCGTTTTGACTCTTCTAATAAAAAAATTCCAGGTAATTTTAACTGTTTAATATACTCTCCGATTTCAGGAGTTATTTGACGAGCTAAATAAATAAATTTTGATTTTGGATGATACTTAATAAGTAAAATTATTTTTTTTAATGGAATAGACAGTATTTCTGATAAAGCTTGCCATTTTTTATTATTTTTAATATCTTCTTTATTAATAATTTTTGAAGGGTCTGCACAGATTGCATTAACTAGTACAGTAGCTGCTAAGGGATATCCTGATCGATCTTTAATCATTCCTCTTGTATTAAGTAAAGATTGAATTCTTAATGTTCTACGATCTCCTTCAAGAATTAGCTGATCAGGATTTATTATTTGTAAAAAAAATATACGTAGAGTTAAAATAATTAAAGATAAAACAATAAAACTGCATAATATTAAAAAACGCCAGTTTATGTATGTTTTTTTTATTAAAAAATTAATTTCTTTTTTTTTGTGCATTTTAAAATAATACTTATTAATTTATATTTTTGATTAAAAAAATTTTTATAGAATACAGCTATATTATTATTTATATTGAATTAATAGAAATCATTTTTTTACTGTAGAACAAATTGATAAAGAATTTTTTTCAATTATTAAATTTCTCCATGTATTATCTTTTTCTTTTTTTTTTAAAATTAAATTTTCTTCTTGAGTAACTAATAGTCTAGTTTTATAAACTGTAACAACAATACAAATAGCAGATAATATAATTGCTATTAACAAAATTAAATGAGTCTTTCCATATAAAAATAAATCATATTTAATTATTTTTATTAAATCATAACGTTGATTTTTCATATTGTTTTATTTCTGCTATTCGAAGTATAGAACTGCGAGCTCTAGGATTGTCATTAATTTCTTTTTTTGTAGGCAGTATTCGATCAATCATTTTTAATTTACATATTTTTAATTGATTTAATTGTTTTTCTGTAATAGGCATACCATATGGTACAGTGGCTTTTACACTATTTTTAATCATAAATTTTTTTACTATTCTATCTTCTAGAGAATGAAAACTAATAATTGATAAACGTCCTCCTGGTTTTAATATTTTCAATGCACTTTTCAATCCTTTTTTTATTTCTTCTAATTCTTGATTAATATAAATTCTAATAGCTTGAAAAGTTCTTCTTGCTGGATGTTTAAATTTGTTTTTTATTGGTATTGTTGCTCGAACAATATTAGACAATTCGAAAGTACTTGTAATTTTTTTTATTTTATTTCTATTTTTAATAGCATAAGCAATTTTTTTCGAAAAACGTTCTTCTCCAAAATTTTTCAAAACAAAAGCGATTTCTTCGACAGTACTTTTAAAAAGCCAATCTGCAGCAGAAAGTCCATAATTAGGATTCATTCTCATATCTAAAGGACCGTCTTTTTTAAATGAAAAACCTCTTTTGTTGTTATCTAGTTGTATTGATGAAACGCCTAAATCAAATATAATTCCATTTACTTTTCCTGTAATATTTTCATTAGATGCGTAATCTAATAATTTTGAAAACGTTGTATTAATTATATGAAAACGTGAATCTTTAATTGTCTTTCCTATAGAAACAGCAATCGGATCTCTATCAATAGAATACAATTTTCCATCTTTTCCTATTTTTTTTAAAATTTCATTTGAATGTCCACCAGAACCAAATGTACTATCGATATAAATGCCATTTTTTTTAATTTTCAAAGAATGAATTAATTCTTTTTTCATTACTGGAATATGTTTAGCTATATATTTCATTTTTAATATATATGTGATATTGCATGAAAGAATACTACATGATCATTTAACCAAATGATCATGTCTTGAAATCAACAATGATTTTTAGAAAACTATTAACTTTTATTAAAATTTTATAAATATATTTATCTACGATTCATACCTACAATTCCAGAACGACTAACTTCTATTATTTCTGAAATATTACGCATTATTTTAAGAAATGAATTTATTTTTTGTGTAGTTCCTGCTAACTGTAATATGTACGTTGTAGAAGTTATATCGACAATTTGTCCTCGAAAAACTTCAGTAATATGTTTTACTTCATCTTTTCTAGATTGATTCATTTGAACTTTTAATAGCATAATTTCACGTTCTATATGAGAATTTTGTCCAATTTCTACTACTCTTAATACATCTATTAGCTTATGTAATTGTTTTTCAATTTGTTCAATTGCTTTTTCATTGCCTATTGTTTGTATAGTCATTTTTGATAAAGAAGAATCTTCAGTTGGGGCAACTGTTATGGTTTCTATATTATATCCTCTTTGTGAAAAGAGCCCTATTACTCGTGATAGTGCACCTGATTCATTTTCTAATAGAATAGATAAAATTCTTCTCATATTTTTAGGAAACCTCTTTTTTCCTTAACCACATTTCATTCATTCCACCACCTTGAATTTGCATAGGATAAACGTGTTCAGAATTATCTATTTCAACATCTATAAAAACTAAATGACCATTAGATAATGCATTTAATCCTAAATTTAGCTTATCTTCTAATTCTGTAGATTTAGTAATTTTTATTCCTATATGACCATAAGATTCAGCTAGTTTTACAAAATCTGGAAGTGAATTCATATAAGAATGAGAATGTCGTCCAGAATAAATTATATCTTGCCATTGTTTGACCATGCCTAAAGAAGAATTATTTAGATTTAAAATCAGAACTGCTAAATTATATTGTCGTGCTGTAGATAGCTCTTGAATGTTCATTTGAATGCTGCCATCTCCAGTTATACAAATTACAGTTTCTTTAGGTAAAGCTAATTTAACACCTAATGCTGCAGGAAGTCCAAAACCCATAGTACCTAGACCTCCTGAATTAATCCAACGTCGAGGTTGATTAAATGGATGATATAATGCAGTAAACATTTGATGTTGCCCAACATCTGAAGTGATATAAGAGGTGCCTTTAGTTAATTTAAAAAGAGTTTTGATTACTGTTTGTGGTTTAATTTTATTACTTTTAAAATTATATTCTAAACTATTATTTTTTTTCCATTGTTCAATGGATTCCCACCAATTTTTTAAACATGGAATTTGTTTTTCTTTTTTTAATAGTTCTAGCATTTTGTTTAAAATATATTTCGCATCACCAACAATAGGTATATCAGCAGAAACAGTTTTTGAAATAGAAGTAGGATCAATATCAATATGCAAAATAGTAGCATTCGGACAATATTTATCTAAGTTATTTGTAGTTCGATCATCAAATCGTACACCTATTCCAAAAATTAAATCAGCATGATGCATAGTCATATTAGCTTCATAAGTTCCGTGCATTCCTAACATAGAAATATTCTGAGGATGATTTCCTGGAAAAGCACCTAATCCCATTAAAGAAGTAGTAACAGGACAATTTATTTTTTCGGCAAATATACGTAATTCCTTGCTGCTTTCAGAACTAATGATTCCACCACCTGCATAAATTACAGGTTTTTGAGATTGTAGTAATGTATCAAGTGCTTTTTTAATTTGTCCTGTATGCCCTTTGGTTATAGGATTATATGAACGTATATAAATATTTTTTGGCCATTCATAAGGACATTTATGTTCTTTTTTTAAAATATCTTTTGGCAAATCAATTACAACAGGTCCTGGTCGTCCACTCGACGCTAACCAAAAAGCTTTTTTAAAAACAACTGCTATGTCTTCAGTTTTTTTGACTAAAAAACTATGTTTTACTACTGGACGAGAAATGCCTATCATATCACATTCTTGAAAAGCATCATAACCTATCAATGAAGAAGGAACTTGACCTGATATGATAACCATTGGAATTGAATCCATATAGGCAGTAGCAATACCAGTAATAGAATTAGTAGCACCTGGTCCAGAAGTTACTAATACTACTCCTATTTTTCCAGTAGCACGAGAATAACCGTCAGCCATATGTGTCGCTGCTTGTTCATGTCGAACTAAAATATGTTTAATTCCGCCAATGGTTTTTAGAGCATCATAAATATCTAGTACAGCACCACCAGGATAACCAAATATATGCTGTATTCCCTGATTAATTAACGATTGAACGACCATTTCGGCTCCTGATAACATTTCCATTTTTTCCTCCAGGATACTAATTTAGTAGATTTTATTTCCTATTTCGCTATCTATCAGTTCAGTTTATCCTGTAGTTTATCTAGATAAAATTAGCGCTATTTAAGTGGATAATATATTATATAAAGAAGTTTTTTAAAAAAATTGTATAATTATTATGACAATAATATTAGATATTATCAATTAATATAAAATACTAAGTATAATTAATATAATCAAATATTCCAATTTTAATTTAGTAAAAATTATTTTTTTTAATTAAAAATTTCTTAAATTTAGGTGAAATCCATGTTGAAAAAATATTTTTTTTTTGAGTAATGAGACAAACTGCTAAATTTTCTTTTAATGCAATTTCTTTAGCTTTTTTAAATCCTGCTATTAATAAACCTGTGTCCCAACTATCTGCTTCTAAAGCTGTTTTAGCAATGACACTAACTGATACTAAATTATGAGTAACCGGCTTTCCATTGCTAGGATCAATTAAATGTGAAATATGTTTTCCTTTAAGATAATAATAATTACGATAACTACCTGCTGTACTAATTGAATGATTTTTTAAACATATAAGTAAATGTATTGATATTTCTTTATCAGTTGGTTTTTGAATTGCAATTATTTTAGATTTTTTTTGATTTTTCTCTGTTTTAACAACAACAGCTCCTCCGATTGATACTGTATAATTTTTTATGCCCTTTTTTTTTAGTATATATGATATATGATCTGCAGCAAAACCTTCACCAAGAGTAGAAAGATTTATTTCAATACCATTAATGTCTTTTTCTAAATACATTCCAGAAGAGTTTTTAATAAGTTTTAAATGTTGACTACCAGAAAGATTGAGATACTTTTTAAGTTTTTTTTTAGATATGTAATTATTAGGCTTTTTTTCTGTTCCAAATCCCCATATATTTATTAAAGATCCAATTGTAATATCTAATTTTCCAT
Organism: Buchnera aphidicola (Artemisaphis artemisicola); assembly: GCF_005082365.1. NCBI lineage: Bacteria > Pseudomonadati > Pseudomonadota > Gammaproteobacteria > Enterobacterales > Erwiniaceae > Buchnera > Buchnera aphidicola. Next base: position 247,409 of record NZ_CP034900.1, read on the forward strand.
TAGTTTTTTTATTGATTTTTAGTGCTGTTGAAATAAGACGAAAGAATTTTTTATTAATTATTTGAGGTTGATTTTTTTTTATTCTATTAAATTGAGAGACTATAGAATTTTTTTTCCAAGATGAGAGCATATCTTCATCTTTATTTAAATATTTTTGTATTATTTTTTTTATATATACTTGATTTTTTAATTTGGGAATTTTTACTTGCCAATATGTTCCCATAGTTTTTCCTGTTAATGTTACAATATGATTTTGCGCTTTTTTAGTTTGATTAAAAAATATAGCTATTATAAATATAATGTGAATTATACAAAAAATAAAATTACAAATAAGATTAACAATTTTCAATAATAAAATCCTCTTAGTTATATAAATTCAATAATAAAATTATAAAATATATATTTCTAAATGATAATTGTTAATTATAAATTTTTATAATATTTTATAGTTCATTTTTATTTATAAATAAAATTTAATTATATAAATTTTATATATATTAACCAAGAATGGAGTTAAATGAAGATGATGTGTATAATCTAATTAAGAAAAGTATTATAATAGTTTCATTTACAGATTAGATTGTAATTACGAGAAAGACATAATGAAAAGAATAACTATAATATTGAAAGAAGCTATTTTAATTTCTACTTTATTGATGAGTTTTGGAATGTCTTGGGGTAATATTGTTCCTTCTACAAGCAATAATACTGCATCAAGAGAACTAGCTCCTAGTTTAGCTCCAATGTTAGAAAAAGTAATGCCTTCAGTAATTAGCATTAATATTGAAGGGACTACTATTGTACGTAGTTCTCGTCTACCTCATCAATTTCAACCTTTTTTTGGAGATAATTCTCCTTTTTGTCAGGGTGATTCACCATTTAGACATTCTCCTTTTTGTAGGGTTGATCCCGAGTCTGATGATACTAATGAAAAGTTCAGCGCATTAGGTTCAGGTGTTATTATTAATGCTGACAAAGGATATGCAGTAACTAATAATCATGTTGTTGAAAATGCAAGTAAAATTCAAGTTCAATTAAGTGATGGACGTCGTTATGAAGCTCAAATAATAGGAAAAGATCCTCGTTCTGATATAGCTTTAATACAATTAAAAAATGCAACAAATTTAAGTGAAATCAAAATTGCTGATTCTGATACCTTAAAAGTTGGAGATTATACTGTAGCTATTGGTAATCCATATGGTCTTGGAGAAACTGTTACCTCTGGTATTATTTCTGCATTAGGAAGAAGTGGATTAAATCTTGAACAGTATGAAAATTTTATTCAAACTGATGCAGCAATTAACAGAGGCAATTCTGGTGGAGCATTAGTAAATTTAGATGGTGAATTAATCGGAATTAATACTGCGATTTTAGCACCAGATGGTGGAAATATTGGGATAGGTTTTGCTATTCCTGGAAATATGGTAAAAAATTTAATTGCACAAATAGTTCAGTTTGGACAAGTTAGAAGAGGAGAATTAGGAATTATAGGTATAGAATTAAATTCAGATTTAGCACAAGTCATGAAAATAAATGCACAAAAAGGAGCTTTTGTAAGTCAAGTTCTTCCTAATTCTTCAGCTTTTGAAGCAGGCATTAAAGCCGGAGATATTATTATTTCATTGAATAAAAAACCTATTTCTAGTTTTGCAGCATTACGTGCGGAAGTTGGATCGTTACCAGTTGCAACTAAAATGGAATTAGGAATATTTAGAGAAGGAATAATTAAAAATATTATTGTGGAATTAAAACATTCTTTAAAAAATAGTTTCAATTCAGAAAACAGTTATATAGGTCTTGAAGGTGCTGATTTGAGTGATTGTGTAATAAATGAAAAAAAAGCTATAAAGGTAGAAAATGTAAAACCAAATACTGCAGCATCAAAAATGGGATTTAAAAAAGACGACATAATTACTGGATTAAATCAGAAATTAGTTAGTACTTTAGAAGAATTAAAAATAATTTTAGATACTAAACCTGCAATATTAGTTTTTAGCATAAAAAGAGGTAATGATATTATATACTTAGTAAGTGAACAATTATAAATAGTAATTCAAGAATTATAAAATAGTTCCGCCCGAAAAACGGGCGGTTTTTTTATTTTATATTTCTTAGTAATTTATTAATTTCTGTTTTTCTTGATGTTTTTGAGTCTACTTTTTTTACAATAATAGCTGCATAAAGATTATATTTTCTATTATCAGATGGAAGACTGCCAGAAACAATCACTGAATTAGTCGGAACTTTCCCGTAAAAAATTTTTCCAGTTTCTCGATCATAAATTTTAGTACTTTGTCCAATAAAAACACCCATAGAAATTACACATCCTTTTTCTACAATAACTCCTTCTACTATTTCTGAACGAGCACCAATAAAACAATTATCTTCAATAATTGTAGGATTATTTTGTAATGGTTCTAGAACACCTCCTATTCCTGCTCCTCCAGATACATGAACATTTTTCCCAATCTGAGCACAAGAGCCTACAGTAGCCCAAGTGTCAATCATAGTTCCTTGATCAATATATGCTCCTATATTAATATAAGAAGGCATTATGACTGTATTGCAATTAATAAATGCACCATATCTTACTGTTGCTGGTGGTACTATACGCACATTTTCTTGTTTAAATTTTTTTTCATCATAGTCTTTATATTTTAATGGAATTTTGTCGTAATAATTTGTGTGATTACCTTTTATCAGGTTATTATTTTTCAAATAAATATATAAAAGAACTGCTTTTTTTAACCATTCATGCGTAATCCAATCATTATCTTTTTTTTCTGAAATTCTTACACTGCCGTTGTTTAATAAACTAATTACATAAAAAATATTTTTTAAAATACTATTATCTATATTGTTAATAGTGATGTTATTTTTTTTTGCATATACTTCTTCAATAATTTTTTTTAATTTTTGCATATTTTTTATTTAACCTGATTTTTTAAAATACAATAAAAAATTATAAAAAAATTTTAATTTATATTAACTATTTTTTCTTTAATTTCTTCATCTTTTTGCCATGTTAAAACATCGCATCCATTATCAGTTACTAGTATAGTATGTTCATATTGTGCTGAAAGAGAACCATCTTTAGTCTTGATCGTCCATCCATCTTCCATGCATTTAACTTCGGGTTTTCCAGCATTAATCATTGGTTCAATAGTAAAAATCATACCTTTTTTTAAAATAATATCATTTTCTTTGTTTTTATAATGCAAGACATGAGGTTTTTCATGAAATGTACGACCAATTCCATGACCACAATATTCTTTTACAACAGAAAAATGATTACTTTCAACATAATTTTGAATAATTTCTCCAATTTTATATAATTTTATCCCTGGTTTAATAAATTGTAACGATTTATATAGGCTTTCTCGAGCAACTTTACATAAACGTTTAGATAAAATGCTTGTGTTTCCTATAAAAAACATTTTTGATGCATCGGTATAATAATTATTTTTTACAATTGAAATATCTATATTAACTATATCTCCTTCTTTTAAAATTTGTTTTTTATTTGGAATTCCATGACAAACAACATCATTAATAGAAACACAAATTGATTTTGGAAATCCATGATATCCTAAACATGCTGATGTAGCTTTTTTTTCATAGATAATATAATCGTGACAAATTTGATTAATTTCTTCTGTATTGATATCAGGCTGAAGGTATTTTCCGATCATTTCTAGTACTTCAGCTGTTAATTTTCCAGATTTTCGCATTTTTTTAATTTCTGATTCTGTTTTAATCATGCAATTCATAATATTTAACCATTTTTATATCAATTTTTAATTTAAGATATATAAATTATACTTTAAAATTTTTTCTTTTTTAAATTTAATTATTTTTATATAGAATTTATGTATTAATATAATTAATATTGTTAATATAAAAACATGATATAAATACTTTATTATATTTTGTTTTTCATCATTTATTTAAAATATTGCTTATACAATATTTTTTTACAAGGTAAAAAAAACTATGGAAATAGTATCAATGCGAGAAATGTTAAAAGCAGGAGTTCATTTTGGGCACCAAACACGTTATTGGAATCCAAAAATGAAGCCTTTTATTTTTGGTACTCGTAATAGAGTGCATATTATTAATTTAGAAAAAACTCTTCCAATGTTTAATTTTGCTCTCAGTGAATTAAAAAAAATTTCTTCTAAAAAAGGTAGAATATTATTTGTAGGGACTAAAAAAGCTGCGAGTAAAGAAATAAAAGAGGTAGCTGTTAATTGCGAACAATTTTACGTTAATCATCGCTGGTTAGGTGGCATGCTAACAAATTGGAAGACTGTTCGACAATCTATTAAACGTTTAAAAGATTTAGAAGTAGAATCTAAAGATGGTACTTTTTCTAAATTAACTAAAAAAGAAGCTTTAATTAGAACACGAGAATTATATAAGTTAGAAAAAAGTTTAGGTGGTATTAAAAATATGGGAGGATTACCTGATGCATTATTCGTTGTTGACGCTTTACACGAACATATTGCAATAAGAGAAGCTAATAATTTAGGAATTCCGATTTTTGCTATAGTTGATACTAATTCTAATCCTGATGGTATAGATTATATTATACCTGGAAATGATGATGCTATTAGATCTGTGAGATTATATTTGAATTCTGTATCGCGTAGTATTGCTAAAACAAATCACGAAAATTTATCAGAAGAACTTTTAATAGATACTAAAATATAAAATCTAATAAAAATCATTAAAATTTTAAAAAATTTCAATAACAAGGAAATAAATATAAATGACTTTTATTCATATTACAGCTGATCTTATTAAAAAACTTAGAGATCGTACAGGAGTGGGTTTTTTAGAATGCAAACGAGCTTTAGTAGAAGAAAATGGAAATATAGAATTATCAATTGATAACTTAAGAAAATCTGGAAAATTGAATGCTGAAAAAAAAATTAATAATATTACAAATCAAGGTATGATTTTTGCCAAAATTGAAAATAACATTGGTGTACTTCTTGAATTAAATTGTGAAACTGATTTTGTATCTAAAGATAAATCTTTTATTTCTTTAGGGAAAGAAATCATGTTAACTGCTATATCAAAAAAAATAAAAGATATTAATAAGTTAAGAATTATATTTGAAGACAAAAGAACTGATTTACTCCTAAAAGTAGGGGAAAACATTAACATACGTCGCTTTCATTTAATAGAAGGTGATAATCTTTGTTCATATGTGCACGGAGTAAGAATTGGCGTCTTAGTTGATATTAATAATCTTAAAAATGATAAAATACTTAAAAATATTGCAATGCATATTGCTGCCAGCAAACCAGAATTTTTACATCCAGAAAATGTATCAAGTACAGTCTTTAAACGTGAATATCAAATTCAATTAGAATTAGTAAAAAATCTTAAAAAACCTTCCAATATATTAGAAAAAATCATTGAAGGAAGAATGAATAAATTTATTAAAAGCATTTCTTTAACAAGTCAGAATTTTATTATGGATTCTACAAAAACAGTAGGAGATGTATTGAAAGAATATAACGCATATATTAAATCATTTATTAGATTTGAATTAGGTGAAGTCATCGTTTAAATACATGTTATAATTTTAGATTTTATTATAAAAATATATTTAGGTTAAAAAATATGTCTACTAATCACAAGTGTATATATCGACGTATTTTGTTAAAGATAAGCGGAGAAGTATTGCAAGGTGTTAGTCAATTTGGAATCAATATTAATGCTTTAAAAAAAATTGTAAAAGAAATTCAAGCTATAGTAAATATTGGCATTCAAGTAGGTATAGTTATTGGAAGTGGAAATTTATTTCGTGGTTCAGAATTGTGCAAATTAGGTTTAAATCGAGTAGTTTCTGATCACATAGGAATGTTATCAACGGTTATTAATAGTTTAGCAATGAGAGATGCAATAAATTCAATTTCTTCTATTAATACTTGTTTGATGTCTGCTATTCCATTAAATGGAATTTGTGAATCTTATAGTTATCAAAAAGCTCAACGTTTATTATCTGATAATGTTGTTATTATATTTTCTGCAGGTATAGGAAATCCTTTTTTTACAACTGATTCTGCTGCTTGTTTACGTGCAATTGAAACAGAATCAGATATTATTTTAAAGGGTACTAAAGTCGATGGAGTATATTCGCAAGATCCAAAAAAAAATACTAATGCTGTTTTATACAAAAAATTAACATATAAAGACGTTCTGCAAAAAGAATTAAAAATAATGGATTTATCTGCTTTTATACTAGCTCGAGACTATCATTTACCAATTCGAGTTTTTAATATTAATAAGCCTGGTTCTTTGTATCGTATTATGATGGGAAATAATGAAGGTACTCTTATTACGTAAATTATAAAACATAAAAAAATATAATATTAGTTATAATTTAAAATATATCCCATAGGTAATTATATGATTAATCAAATTAATAAAAAAAATCATGAACGCATGCAAGCATGCATTAAAAAATTTGAAAACAACATTAATAGTATTAAAACTGGAAGAGCATCTCCAAAATTACTTCATAACATTTATATTGAATATTTTGGTGTTCAAACGTCTTTACGTCAAGTATCTAATATAATAGTCGAAGATGCTCATACTCTTAGAATTAATGTTTTTGATAATTCTATTACATCTATAATTAGTAAAGCGATTTTAAATTCTAAACTTGATTTAAATCCTATGATACATGGTAAAGATATATTAATATCTATACCACCATTAACAGAAGAAAGACGTAAGCAATTAATTAAAATTATTCGTGGTGATGCTGAAAGTAGTCGCATTTGTATTCGTAATATTCGAAGAGATTCAAATGATAAAATTAAAAAGCTTCTAAAAAATAAAATAATTAATGAGGATGAAGTACATTCTTCACAAAGTACAATACAAATAATGACGGATCGATATATTAAAAAAATCGATGATTTTTTATTTAAAAAAGAAAAAGATCTCATGAAGATTTAAAAATGTTTTTTAAAAAAATATGTTTTTGCTTTTAATAAAGTAATTATTATATTAATTTAAAAAAATGTAGAAAAATTTTATTATCTTTTATAACAAGAAGATTTATGAAAAAAATAACTATTTTAGGATCAACAGGTTCTATTGGCGTAAATGCATTGTCTATTATTAAAAAAAATCCTAATTTATTTAAAGTAGTTGCTTTAGTAGCTAATATTAATGTTGCTGTTATGTTTAAACAATGCAAGTTATTTTCTCCTGATTGGGTGGCAATGGGAGATGAAAAATCTGCTCAAAAATTAAAGAAAAAGTTAAAAAATAAAAACATAAAAACAGAAGTTCTTTTTGGAGAAAAAGATATTTGTAAATTAGCTGCATTAAAAGAAACAGATCAAGTGATATCTGCAATTGTTGGAATAGCTGGTTTATTGCCAACGTTATCTGCGATTTACGCTGGGAAAGCAATATTACTAGCTAATAAAGAGTCTTTAGTTACATGTGGTCATTTATTTATGCAAGCACTTAATTTAAGTGGTGCTAAAATTTTTCCTATTGATAGTGAGCATAATGCTATTTTTCAAGTATTACCTTTAGAAATACAAAAGAACTTAGGGGTAGTTCCATTAAAAAAATATAATATAAAACATATTATTTTAACTGCTTCAGGAGGGCCTTTTTATAAATTTTCTTCATCTGATTTGTCTCAGATCACTCCTAAACAAGCATGTTTCCATCCTAATTGGTCTATGGGAAAAAAAATATCTGTAGATTCGGCAACTATGATGAATAAAGGTTTAGAATATGCTGAAGCAAGATGGTTGTTCAATGCTTTAGAATCAGAAATAAAAATTTTAATACATCCTGAATCAATTATTCATTCCATGGTTCAATATTATGATGGAGCTTTATTAGCACAATTATCAGTTCCTGATATAAGAATTTCTCTTTCTTATGCGATGTCTTGGCCTGATCGAATTTCTTTTGAAGCTCCTTTTTTAAATTTTTCAAAAATATGCAATTTTTCTTTATGTGAACCTAATTTTATTCAATTTCCATGTCTAAAATTAGCTATTGATTGTTTTTCACAAGGTCAAGCTGCTATGACTACTTTAAATGCTACAAATGAAATTGCTGTTGAAGCTTTTCTTAATTCTCAAATTTCTTTTACTGATATTTATAAAATAAATATTGAAATTTTAACATCTGCTTGTTTTATGGAACCACATTCTATTGAAGATGTATTAGAAATTGATAGAAAAACTAGAATATTAGCTAAGAATAAAGTTTCATCTTTAGTTTGTTAACTATATATTTTGTTTATTGATTAAATAAACATTTTTAATAAAATTTTATTTTTAAGAGAAATTTATAAGTACTATGTGGTATGAATCTTCATCAAAATATAAAAACGAATTTTCAGAAGAAAAACTTCGTCATATAGCAATTATTATGGATGGAAATAGAAGATGGGCTAATAAAAAAGGAAAAACACTTGTTTTAGGTCATAAAGAAGGCTTTAAAGCAGCAAAAAAAGCCGTAAAATTTTCTATTATGAGTGGTTTTAAAATATTAACTTTGTATGCTTTTAGTAGCGAAAACCGGGAGCGTTCAGCATTTGAAATTAAATCTTTAATAAAATTATTTTTTTTTGCATTGGATAGTGAAATAAATAATTTTAATAAATATAACATTAGATTAAAAATTATTGGAGATATAAAGTATTTTAATGCAAAATTACAAAAACGTATTCTTCAAGTTGAACAAATGACTATACATAATAATGGTTTGATATTAAATATTGCTATTAATTATGGTGGAAGATGGGATATAGTTCAAAGTTTAAAAAAAATAGTTAATAAAGTAGAAAATGGATTGTTAAAAATAGATCAAATTAAAGAAAATACTATTTCTGAACATTTATCTACTGGCGAATTACTTCCAGTAGATTTAGTTATTAGAACTGGAGGAGAAAAAAGAATGAGTAATTTTTTATTATGGGAAATAGCTTATTCTGAATTATATTTTACTGATATTTTATGGCCTGATTTTAATCATAATTCTTTTCAAGATGCTGTAAATTCTTTTTTGTCTCGTGAACGTCGTTTTGGAGGACTTAAAAAAATATAAATAATATTACTATCTTTATATAAAATAATTCTTTACGTAAATAAAATTTAAATTTTTTTAAGAAACTCTAAATTAATTGTTATTAATGATTTTTTATAAAATAAATAATTAATATTTTTTAAATTTTGTTTTTACTTAATTATTTCTTCTACTTAAGATGAAATCTATTACAGGGAAAATTGTAATAATAATGTTGATTAAAAAAATTTTTATACCTTGTTTAATATTTTTTAGCACAGCAGTTTATGCAGAAAACACTTGGTTGGTAAAAGATATTCAATTCCAAGGATTGATTAATCTTTCTAAAAATGAAGTATTAAATAATATTTTTTTTCACGTTGGAAGTAAAATATCTGAAGTTGACATTAAAAAAAGTATTCAATCTTTATTTCAAACTGGAAAATTTGAAAATATTGAAGTAATGTATTCTAAAAAAACAATTATTTTTAAGGTTGAAGAAAAACCTATTATTTCTAATATCATTATTTCAGGTAATAGTATTATTAATGAATCTATTTTAAACCAATACTTAATGAAGTTAAATATTCAAAAAGGCGCTCCATTTGATTCTTATGCAGTTAATGTGTTATCAAAAACACTAGAAGATTTTTATAAAAATCTTGGAAAATATAAGTCGAATGTTAAAATATTAAAACTTTTTTCTGAACATAATATCATTAATCTAAAAATAATTATTAATGAAGGTGTATCAATTAAAATTAATACTATAAAAATATTTGGTAATAAAGATTTTTCTAAAGAAAAAATCATGTCTTTATTTAAGTTAAGTAATTATAATCCTTGGTGGAATTTTTCACATCAATATACTTATTCATCTAAGAATTTAGATCAATTTTTAGAAGATCTAAATAATTTTTATTTAAACCAAGGATATTTTTATTTTAATATTAATGATAAAAAAGTAGATTTTGTTAAAAATAAAAATTATGTCAATATTTTTATAAATATTTCTGAAGGCAAAAAATACAGGATTTCAAATTTTTTTATTAATGGAAATTTATTCCCATATCAAAAAATTATTAAAAATTTTGTTAAATTAGAAAATTATGAACTGTATAATAAAGAAAAAATTAATTTTATAGTAAATAAGATAACAAGATTTTTATCTGAAAAAGGTTATATTGATTCAAAAATTGTTGTAGTTCCTGATATCGATCATGAAAAAAAAACAATAGTTTTAAACTTTAATATTGATATAGATAAACGTTATTATGTTAAAAAAATTAAATTCATAGGAAATCAATTAACTGAAGATAAAGTTTTAAGGCGTGAAATAAAACAAATAGAAGGTGAGTATTTTAATATAAAATTAGTAGAATTAGGTAAAAGATTATTAGAAAAAACAAAATATTTTAGTGATGTACAAATAATTAAAGATATAGATCCTCATGAGTCTAATCAATTAAATATTATTTATCGAGTAAAAGAAGAACCTACTGGTTCTATTAATTTTGGATTAGGGTATGGAAAAGATAGTGGAATTAGCTTTAATGCATCTTTTGCTCAAGAAAATATATTAGGTTCAGGAAATTCTTTAAAAGCTAGTGCTATTAAAAACGATTATCAAAAATATATTGATTTATCAATGAGTTATCCTTATTTTATATCTAATAATATAGATTTAAATACTAGATTTTTTTATAATAATTTTAAATATAACTTTAATAGTATTTCTAATCTTTTAAAAAATACTTACGGTTTTGAAGGAAACTTAGGATTTTTTATTAATCATAGGAATAAAGTGCATTTTGGTTTTGGCTATACTCATAATGGTATTGAAAATAAAGAAAAAATGGTTGATACCACTTTATTTAATCAAAAATTTTCTGAACCAGAATTATTAAAAAATAATTTAGTGAATGATTTTACTTTAAATTATTCTTGGATATATGACAATTTAGAATATCTTTATTTTCCTATTTCTGGCAATCAAACATATATTAGTGGAAAAAACACGGTCCCTGGTTCTGATAATAATTTTTATAAAATAATATTAGATTCTGAACACTATATTCCCTTAAATAAAGAAAAAAGTTTTATATTTTTAAGTCATATTCATGCAGGAATTGGAAATAGTTTTAACAAATTCAAAAAATTTCCTTTTTATGAAAATTTTTACACCAGCAGTACAAACAATATTCGTGGTTTTCGGACTAATACGATTGGTCCAAAAACAGTTTACGATAGTACTGATTTAGATAAATGTATTAAATATAAAAATAATAATACATGTGAATCCTTTGATTCTTTTGGAGGTAATGCTATATTTATTACTAATTTAGAATTTAGTGTACCTCTTCCGTTTATAGAAGATAAATACGCTAAATTTTTTCGTACTTCTTTATTTTTAGATGCAGGTAACATTTGGAATATAGAATTCAATAATAGCAAAACAAACAATTTTTTAAAATTATTTGAACCTAATATTTTAAATAATCTTTATTCATCAGCTGGTCTTTCATTACAATGGTTTTCTCCTATCGGTCCATTAGTTTTTTCTTATGCGGTTCCTATTCAGAAAAATAATGATTATCAATTAGAACCATTTCAATTTTATTTAGGTAAAAATTGGTAATTTTAAAATAAAATCATCAAATTTTTTATAAAAAAATATTTTATTTTTTATGTTTTTTTATCTTGAATTGAACATATTATAAAAACAAGGTGTGTCTTTTGAATTTTGTAAAGAATACATTAAATATTAAAAAAATTTTTAAAATTTTACCGCATCGTTATCCTTTTTTACTAATTGATCGAGTTTTGAACTTTAAAAGTTTTAAATATTTAAATGCAGTAAAAAACTGCACTATTAATGAACCTTGCTTTCAGGGTCATTTTTTGAAAGAACCTATCTTTCCTGGAGTATTAATAATTGAAACAATGGCTCAAGCAGGAAGTATTTTACTTTATCAAAGTACAGGTCAATTAAGTATAAACAAACTATATCATTTTGTAGGTATAGATAGTGCTCGTTTTAAAAAAAATGTTATTCCTGGAGATCAAATGCATATCAAGGCTAATATTTGGAAATACAGTAAAAATCTTTTAATTTTTAAAAATACTGCTTTAGTAAATAATAATATTGTTTGTAAATCTAAGATAATTTTTGCTAAAACATCTTTTTTTTAATACAAATCTATATTTATAAATGTAAATTTTAGGAAATATAAATGCATAAACCAAAATTTATTCATCTTCATGTACATAGTGATTATTCGATTATTGATGGATTATCAAAGCCTGAAGATTTAGTTAAAAAATCTATGTCTTTAGGTATGCCTGCTATTGCTATAACAGACTATAATAATTTATATGGAGTGATTAAATTTTATAATACAGCTCATAAATTAGGAATAAAACCTATTATTGGTATTACAGTTCAATTTTGTTCTCCATTAATAGATAATGAAATAACTAAACTAACTTTATTAGCTGCTACACAAGAAGGATATAAAAATTTAATTCTGTTAATTTCTCAAGCATATCAAAAAGGATACGTTGATAATTATAATGTAACTATTGAAAAACAATGGTTATTAAAATATAACAAAGGATTAATATTACTTTCTGGAGGTTGTCAAGGTGAAATTGGAAAAATTTTGCTTTATAACAAATCATCATTAATATCTACTTGTTTATCTTTTTATAAAAAATATTTTCCTAATTCTTGCTATCTAGAATTATTTCGTACTAATCGAGATAATGAAGAAAAATATTTACGTTTAGCAGTAAATCTATCTTTATCTTCAGGAATTCCTGTCGTTGCGACTAATGATGTATGTTTTTTAAATAAAAATGATTTTCAAGTACATCAAATTAGAATAGCAATTAATGAAGGTGAAATATTAAAAAATTCAAAAATTCAAAGTAATTATAGCAATCAGCAATTTTTAAAAAGTGAAAAAGAAATGTGTGATCTTTTTTCAGACATTCCAGAAGCACTTATTAATAGTGTTGAAATTGCAAAACGTTGTAATGTTTTTATATTTTCAGGACAATATTTTTTGCCACAGTTTTCAACTGGAACAATAAGCGTTGAAAATTATTTGATTGACAAGGCTTATCAGGGAATAAAAAAACGTTTATATATTTTAAATATAAATAACAAAGAACATAAATCTATTTATAAGAAATATAAACATCGTTTAGATATGGAATTAAATGTAATTAATAAAATGGGTTTTCCTGGATATTTTTTAATTGTTATGGAATTTATACAATGGGCAAAAGATAATAATATACCAGTTGGTCCAGGACGTGGTTCTGGTGCAGGTTCTCTTGTAGCATATGCATTGAATATTACAGAGATAGATCCATTGTCTTTTGATCTTTTATTTGAAAGATTTTTAAATCCAGAACGTATTTCACTTCCTGATTTCGATATTGATTTTTGCATGGATCAACGTGATAAAGTAATTGAACATGTTTCAAATATATATGGAAGAGATGCAGTAGCTCAAATTATTACTTTCGGAACATTAACTGCTAAAGCTGTAATTCGAGATGTAGGAAGGGTTTTAGGTTATCCTTATGGATTTATCAATAAATTATCTAAATTAGTACCATTAGATCCTGGAATAACTTTAAATGAAGCTTTTTCGAAAGAATCTAAATTATTCAATATTTATAAAAACAATGAAGATGTTAGAAGTTTAATTGATATTGCAAAAAAATTAGAAGGAACAAATAGAAATGTTGGAAAACATGCAGGTGGAGTGGTGATTTCTCCTACTAAAATTACAGATTTTTGCCCATTGTATTGTGATGAAAAAGGGGGAAATCCTGTTACTCAATTTGATAAAAATGACGTAGAATATGTAGGATTAGTAAAATTTGATTTTCTTGGTTTACGTACATTAACTATTATTAATAATACAATTAAAATGATTAATGTTAAATTAAAAGTGAATAAACAAAAATTAATAAATATCAATTCTATTCCTCTTGATGATACTAAATGTTTTGACTTATTAAAAACATGTCAAACTAATGCTGTTTTTCAATTAGAATCTCCTGGCATGAAAGAATTAATTAAAAGATTACAACCTGATTGTTTTGAAGATATTATTGCTTTAGTAGCTCTATTTAGACCTGGTCCCTTACAATCTGGAATGGTTGATAATTTTATCAATCGCAAACATGGATGTGAAGATATTGCATATCCTGATCATAAATGGCAACATATATTGTTGAAACCTATATTAGAATCAACATATGGAATTATTTTATATCAAGAACAAGTGATGCAAATAGCTCAAATTTTAGCAGGATATTCTTTAGGAAGAGCAGATATTTTAAGAAGAGCTATGAGCAAAAAAAATCTAAAAGAGATGGCAGAACAACGTTCTATATTTGAATCTGGAGCTTTAAAAAAAGGTATTAATAAAAAATTAGCAATAAAAATTTTTGATTTATTAGAAAAATTTGCAGGATATGGATTTAATAAATCTCATTCTGTAGCTTACGCTTTAGTCTCATATCAGACTTTATGGTTAAAATCGCATTATCCTGCAGAGTTTATGGCAGCAGCTATGACATCTGATATAGATAATACAGAAAAAATAGTTATTTTAATTAATGAATCTTTAAATATAGGCTTAAAAATTATACCTCCGAATATTAACTTAAGCAAATACGAATTTTATGTTAATAATAAAAGTAATATAATTTATGGTATGGGTGCAATTAAAGGCATGGGGCAAAGTTCAATAAATCACATTATTAAAGAACGAAAAAAAAATGGAATTTTTCATGATTTATTTGATTTTTGCATGCGACTTGATTGCAGTAATAAAATTACTCGTAGAATTTTAGAAAAATTAATAATGTCTGGAAGCTTTGATTGTCTTAATGCAAATAGAAATTATTTACTTCAATCTATTGATGATGCTATAAAAGCTTCAAAAGAGGCTCTTAAAATTAAATTTTTTAAACAAGAAAGTCTTTTTGGTATTTTTAAAGACGAATTACATCAAGTACAAAAAAATAATTTTATTAATACATCTTATTCTACTAAAAAAAATGATCTAGAAAATGAATACCAGGTCTTAGGATTTTATCTTACAGACCATCCTATTAATGAATATACAAAAGAATTGAAAAATTACTTAAATGGTATGACAATATCAAAATTAAGATTTATCAAAAAAAAAACAACAGTTCTAATAGCAGGAATAATTATTTCTATTAAATTTAAAATAACTAAAGATAATTATCGTATAGCTGTTTTAATATTAGATGATAACACTAGTCGGATAGAAGTAGTAGTTTTTACAGATTTATTAAAATTATATGAACCGTTGTTAAAATTACACAAAATATTATTTGTACAAGGTCTTATAAATTTAAGTGTTATCACTCAATATCTTAAAATAACAGCTTGTAATCTTATGAATTTAAATATGATCAGAAAAAAATATATAAAAATAAATTAATAATTAAATCAAATAAAGAAAACAACTTATTATGTAATAAGTTATTTTTTTTAGATAAACAAATTAAAAAGAGATATTTTTATTTTTTTATTCTTATAAAAAAATATTTTAATATCATAACATTCTTGAGTTAAAATTTTTTTACATTTATTTTTTAAAATATTCTCTATTGTATAGATATATAAAATTTATAATTTTTTAAAAAAACGTTTTTTAAAAAATTTTTCTTGTTTTAATAATTGATTTTTTGAATTATAAAATTAATTGCATCTGTAATATTAACTAAAATAGTTTGTTTATTTTTTCTTGTACGATATTCAATATTATTATTATTAATAGAACATGTGCTAATGATGATTTGATGGGGAATGCCAATTAAATCCATTTCATTAAACATAATTCCTGGTCTTTCATGTCTATCGTCTAGAATAACATCTATTTTATTTTTTTTAAGCTCTTGATATAATGTATAAGCTATTTTTTTAATTTTAATACATTTATGCATATGTATAGGTATAATAACTACTGAAAAAGGTGCAATAGAATCTGGCCAAATAATTCCTTTATCATCATGATTTTGTTCAACAACTGCTGCTATAATGCGCGTTATTCCTATACCATAACATCCCATATACAAGTGTTCCTTATATCCATTTTTAGTTTGAACAAACGCATTCATCTTTTTAGAATATTCTTGATTAAGTTGAAATATATGTCCAATTTCAATGCTTTTTTTAATGTTTAGGTATCCAATTCCGTTAGGACTTAAATCTTTATTTGTAACTTTTCTGATATCTTTAATGATTGGAATAGGTAAATCAATTCCCCAATTAGCATTAATAAAAAAATGATTTTTAATATTTGCACCAATAGTAAAATTTTTCATTTTATAGGTAGAAATATCTGCAATAATAGGTATTTTTAATCCTAAAGGACCTAAGAATTTTTTTGTTACTCCTATAAATTTAATAATTTCTTGTTCATTAAGAAAAGTTAAAGGTTTTTTAAGAATTTCAATTTTTTCTACTTTAGATAAATTTAATTCATGATCTTTTCGTATTAATAACGCTGCTACTGAAGTAGAGTTTTTTATATTCGTTTGAACCAAAATAGTTTTAATAAAATTTTTTAATAAAACACTTGATTTTTCGATGTTTATTATAGATTTTTTAGTATTTTTAGTTTTTTGAATAACTGTATTCTTGTTATTCTTTTTTAAAAAATCAATTGTTTCCATAGATTCAGCTGTATTCATATTTGAACAATATGATTTATTTTTAGAAAACACTATTTCGTCTTCTCCATTTTCAGAAAAAGATTGAAATTCATGCGAAATACTACCTCCCATAGAACCTGAATCAGCGTTTACAATGCAAAAATCTAATTTTATTTTATTAAAAATATTTATATAACTATTGTAAAATTTATTATAAGTATTTTGTAAACAACTTTCGTTAGAATGAAAAGAGTAAGCATCTTTCATTGTAAATTCTCGAGCTCTAATTATTCCAAAACGAGGACGTATTTCGTCTCTAAATTTTTTTTGTATCTGATATATTATTAATGGAAGATTTTTATAAGAATGAATTTCATTTCTAATAAAATCAGTAACAATTTCTTCGTTAGTAGGTCCTAAAATAAATTTATTTTTATGACGATCAAAAAGTTTTAATAATTCTTCTCCATATAAATTTAAACGTCCAGTTTTTTCCCATAAGTTTTCTGATTGCATAATTGGCATTGATATTTCTAATGCATTAAGTGCATTCATTTCTTTTTTAATAATCTTTTTAATTTTATTTATTATTCTAATACCAGTAGGCAACCAAATATATAATCCTGAAGATGTTTTTCTGATAATGCCGCTTCTCAGCATAAGTTGATGACTTATAATTTTTGCATCTTGAGGTATATTTTTTAAAGTTAATAGTAGATATTGACTTGTTCGCATTGAATGGGATCTCATAAAATAAAGTTTGTACTTTAAGATTTTTTTAGAACTTTATTTCTAATGGTGAATGTAATTAGTAAATGTAATAATTATTATATAATGAAATCTTATCTTAAATGCTTTTTAGAAGAAATAGATTTTTTTTATTAATATAAAATTCTTTTTTTAAATTTAATAAAAATGAAATATGTTATTTTTAAAAATAGAGTTTTTTTATTTTAATAATTAATAATTCACTTGTTTTTTTTTAAATAGAAAGGTTTAATAAAATTTTTATGTATAAAATAATGGTTAAAAATATTTAAAATGAATCATAATACAAATGAAGAAAAAACAGAAAATCCGACTGAACATCGTATTAAAAAATTTCGTAAAAAGGGAAAAACAAGATATTCTAGAGAATTAAGTTCTTTTTTAATTTTATTAATTGGATTCACTATTTTATGGTGGTACAAAGAAATAATTATTATTGATTTTAAAAAAATGATGTTTAATTGTTTTTATTTTAATAGAAATGATATTTTAGATCCCAAAAATATTTTTTTTAAAATTTCTATATCTTTAAAAAAGATAATTGTTCTTTTTTTTCCGTTTTTCATCTCTTTATTAATTGCAATTGTTATACCTTCAATTATTTTTAGTGGTATTAAATTTAATTTTAGATCATTAGAATTTAATTTTAAAAAATTAAATTTATTCTATGGTTTAAAAAAAATATTTTCTTTTCATATTATAATAGAATTTATTAAAATTATAATAAAATTAAGTATAGTCAGTAGTATACTATTTTTCTATTTATGGTCCTCTTTTTCTGAAATATTGGTATTAAATGCTAAAAGTTATAATTCTTCATTATTTCATGGATTTAATATAGTTGTATCTTCTTGTATTTTAGTCATATTAGGGTTGCTTCCTGTTATTTTATTCGATGTTATTTGGCAGCAATTTAATTATTATAAAAAATTAAAAATGACTCATCAAGAAATAAAAGATGAATTAAGAGAAAAAGAAGGAAATCCAACTATAAAGATGCGTATTCGTCAAGTTATGAAATCTTTCGTACGTAGAAGAATGATTTCAGATGTTCCTAAAGCGGATGTTATAATAACAAATCCTATACATTATGCAGTTGCACTTCAATATGACGAAAAAAAAATGCATGCTCCTAAAGTTATAGCTAAGGGAATAGGTGAAATGGCTATTAAAATACAAAATATAGCTCTTAAAAATAATATTTCTATTATTTCCGCGCCATCATTATCTCGTTCATTATATCGCTATACTGAAATAGGTCAATATATTCCAGGTCCTCTTTATAAAGCTGTTGCAGAAGTTTTAGCATGGGTTTGGAAAGTGCGTAAATGGAAAAAAGAAGGTGGAATTTTCCCTGAAAAACCTCAAAATATAACAGTTCCTTCAGAATTAAATTTTACAGGAGATTATAAAAATAATGATTAATTTTTCTTCTTTTTTTCGTCTAATAAAAAGTTTAAAAACAACTCAATGGCAAATACTTGCTGGTCCAATATTAATTTTAATGATTCTAGCAATGATGGTTTTACCATTAGCACCTTTTTTCCTAGATATATTTTTCACTTTTAATATTGCTTTATCTATAATAATTTTACTTGTTTCTATGTTTACGCGTCATACATTAGATTTTACTGCTTTTCCAACAATTTTACTTTTTTCTACATTATTACGATTAGCTTTAAATGTAGCTTCTACTCGAGTTGTGTTTTTGAAAGGTCATACTGGAACTAATGCAGCGGGAAAAGTAATTGAATCATTTGGTCATTTTTTAGTTGGTGGAAATTTTGCTATTGGAATAGTTGTATTTATAATTTTAGTTATTATTAATTTTATGGTTATTACTAAAGGTGCTACTAGGATAGCAGAAGTTGGTGCGCGATTCATATTAGATGCTATGCCAGGAAAACAAATGGCTATTGATGCAGATTTAAATGCAGGTTTAATTGGTGAAGAACAAGCAAAAAAACGTCGTATAAAAATAACACAAGAAGCAGATTTTTACGGTTCTATGGACGGTGCTAGTAAATTTGTTCGAGGAGATGCTATTGCTGGGATTTTAATAATGATTATTAATATTTTTGGAGGTTTAATTATTGGTTTAATACAACATAATATGTTATTGAATAAAGCAATCGAAGTTTATACACTATTAACTATCGGAGATGGTTTAGTTGCTCAAATTCCAGCTTTAGTCATTTCTACTGCAGCAGGTGTTATTGTGACACGCGTTAGTACTGATCAAAATGTTGGAGAACAAATAGTTAGTCAATTATTTTATAATCCTCAAGTGATTTTATTAAGTGCTATAGTTTTAGGTGTTCTTGGTTTGGTTCCTGGAATGCCTAACATTATATTTTTAATATTTACTCTTTTATTATTTATTCTTTCTTGGTGGTTATATGAACAACAATATTTTTCAGAAAAAAAAATTTTAAATTCTAATAATAAGTACAAATTAATACAAGATTCAATTTCAGAAGCTTCTTGGAATGATGTAGGACTAGAAGATCAAATTAGAATTGAATTAGGTTATAATTTAACACCAATGACTGATATACACCAAAAAGATAATTTATTAGATAAAATTCGTATAATTCGAAAAAAAATTGCTCAAGATATTGGTTTTTTACCACCTCTCGTGCATGTTAAAAATAATATAAATTTATCAGGAAATACATATTATATTTTTATTAAAGGTGTAAAAGTAGGAAAAGGTAAATGTTTTTATGGACGTTTTATAGCGATTAATTCAGGTAGAGAAACAGAATCTTTACCTTTTGAAAAGATAAAAGAACCTACTTTTGGTTTATCTGGTTATTGGATTGATGAAAATTTTAAAAACGAAGCACAAAAAAAAGGTTATTCTGTTATAGATTCTAGTACTGTAATTTCTACTCATCTAAATATTTTAATTTACAATCATATTAATGAATTATTTGGTCGTCAAGAAGCTCAACAATTATTAGAACATATAAATGTAAAAATGCCAAAATTAACTGATAATTTAATTCCTGATTTAATTAATTTAACAGTTTTTCATAAAGTTCTGAAAAATTTATTATTAGAACACGTTCCGATCCGTGATATGAGAACAATTTTAGAAACATTATCAGAATATGCAGATACTCAAAAAGATCCCAATGAGTTAACTAGCATTGTTCGTATTTCGTTAAGAAAAATTATTATGCAAAAATTATTTCATAAAAGAAATATTATTGAAATAATAGGACTTGAATCAAATTTAGAGCAATTATTACTAAATAGTTTAACATCAGGAAATTATACTATAGAACCTACTTTATCTGAAACCTTATTAATAAAAACAAAAGAAGCTATTAAAAAACAGTTGATAATGAACGCTCCTCTTGTATTATTAGTTAATCATCCTCTTCGCTATTGTTTATCAAGATTTTTAAGACAAAGCTTTCCTGAATTAACGGTTTTGTCTCATATGGAAATTTCAGGTATTAAAAAAATAAAAATAACTAACATTATTGGTAAAAATTAATTACTTTTTCAAATGTTTATCAAGATTGGTGCGGTTGTAAGTAGTACGTTTTAGTACTGCATTATTTCCTCACCTTACTAAATTTTTAAAATAAAAATAACTTTTTACATTTTTTTGATTGTTTTAATACCGAGAATGTTTAGTCCTTTTTTTAATGTTTTAGCAGTTAAAATCGATAATTTTAATCTACTTTTACATATTTTTATTTTTTTAGCAAAAAGTACTGAACATTCTTCATAGAAAGTAGAAAAACAAGTAGCTAGTTGGTAGAGATATTTACACATTATATGAGGAGTTCCTTTTTCAGAAATCAATAGAACAATTTCTTCAAATTCTAGTATTTTAATTGCTAAATTAATTTCGCTTTTTTTTGTTAAAATAGTTTTTTGTTTTAATTGATTAATAGGTATAGTAGATTTTTTTATTATAGAAATAATTCTTGTATATGCATACTGTATGTAAGGTGCTGTATTTCCTTCAAAACTTAACATTTTATCCCAATCGAAAATATAATTAGTGTGTCTGTTTTTAGATAAATCGGAATATTTTACTGCACTAATACCTATTATATTAGCTAATTTTATTAATTTTCTTTTAGATAAATTCGGGTTTTTATTTTTAATAATATTAGTAGCTCTTTCAATTGCTTCATCAATAAGTTTAGAGAGTTTTATTGTATTACCGTCTCGTGTTTTAAATGGTCTTTTATTCTGAGACAACATCATTCCAAATGTATGATGTTCTAATAAAAAATTTTGGGGTATATAATTAGCTTTTTTAGCTATAGTCCATGCTTGTATTAAATGTTGATTTTGACGAGAATCTGTATAGTATATAATTCGATCGGCATGAAGTTTTTGATATCTATATTTAAAACAAGCAATATCAGTAGTAGAATATAAAAATCCTTTATCTTTTTTTTGAATTACTACACCCATGGATTCTCCTAATCTATTTTTAAATTCTTTTAAAAAAACGATTGTAGAACCATTTTTTTCAATTGCTATTTTTTTATTTTTAAGATCTTCAACAATTCCAGGGAGAATTTTTCTATATAAACTTTCTCCCATAGTATCTTGTTCTTTTAAAGTCACATTTAATTTTTTATATATTTTATAATTCTCAATCATTGTAACAGATACTAACTTTTTCCAAATAGTACAGCAATATTCATCTCCATTTTGCAATTTTACTACATATTTTCTAGATTTTTCTGCAAATAATTTGTCATCATCATATTTTTTTTTTGCTTTACAATAAAAATTTTCAAGTTCTATAAGAGAGAAATTATTGTTTTTTAAATTTTTTTCTTCTAAGTATGCTATCAACATACCAAATTGTGTTCCCCAATCCCCAATATGATTTGCTCTAATCACATTATGTCCTAAAAAAATTAATGCTCTTACTATAACGTCTCCAATTATTGTTGATCGCAAATGCCCTATGTGCATTTCTTTAGCAATGTTTGGAGACGAGTAATCTATTACAATGTTTTTAGAAGGAACATAATTTATACCAAGACGATGTGAAATAAAAATTTTTTCTAATTCTTCAGAAATCCAATGATGATTAATAAAAAAATTAATAAAACCTGGTTTAGAAAACGTTATTTTTTGGTACATATATTTATTCTTAATATTCAAGATGATTATCTTAGATAATTTATCAGGTTCTAATTTTAACTCGTTAGCTATTTTAATTAAGTTATTAATCTGATAATGACCTCGTTCTGTTTTTTTATTTAGTATAATAATAGGTTCATAATTACTTTCAGAATTAATTTTTATTAAAATATCTTGAATATCTTTTTTAATTATATTTTTTAAATTCATATTAAAATGCCTTTTTAAATAAATAAGTATATATTATTGTTGAAAAAGTTAATATAAAAGATATATTCTATGATACCTTATAAATGTAAATAAATATTTGATTCTATTTAAAATAGAATATTATTTTTTTAAATTATGTATTAATTTAATTTTTACAATTTAAAAAAATTTTTTGTTTTTTATATAAAAAGGTTGACAACATAATAAAAAGAAGATAATCTTTAATCATCAAGTTTTCAAAAACAAAAATCGCTCTTTAAAAATATATTAGATAATCTGTGTGGGCACAGAAATTAAGTACAAAACGTATTTATTCATAAATTTCTTAAAGATTCTTTTTAAGAACAGTTTTTCAATTGAAGAGTTTGATCATGGCTCAGATTGAACGCTGGCGGCAAGCCTAACACATGCAAGTCGAGCGGCAGCGAAAGAAAGCTTGCTTTCTTGTCGGCGAGCGGCAAACGGGTGAGTAATATCTGGGGATCTGCCCAAAAGAGGGGGATAACTACTAGAAATGGTAGCTAATACCGCATAACGTTGAAAAACCAAAGTGGGGGACCTTATTGGCCTCATGCTTTTGGATGAACCCAGACGAGATTAGCTTGTTGGTAGAGTAATAGCCTACCAAGGCAACGATCTCTAGCTGGTCTGAGAGGATAACCAGCCACACTGGAACTGAGACACGGTCCAGACTCCTACGGGAGGCAGCAGTGGGGAATATTGCACAATGGGCGAAAGCCTGATGCAGCTATGCCGCGTGTATGAAGAAGGCCTTAGGGTTGTAAAGTACTTTCAGCGGGGAGGAAAAAAATAAAACTAATAATTTTATTTCTTGACGTTACCCGAAGAAGAAGCACCGGCTAACTCCGTGCCAGCAGCCGCGGTAATACGGAGGGTGCAAGCGTTAATCAGAATTACTGGGCGTAAAGAGCGCGTAGGTGGTTTTTTAAGTCAGATGTGAAAGCCCTGGGCTCAACCTAGGAACTGCATTTGAAACTGAAAAACTAGAGTCTCATAGAGGGAGGTAGAATTCTAGGTGTAGCGGTGAAATGCGTAGATATCTGGAGGAATACCTGTGGCGAAAGCGGCCTCCTAAACGAAGACTGACACTGAGGCGCGAAAGCGTGGGGAGCAAACAGGATTAGATACCCTGGTAGTCCATGCCGTAAACGATGTCGACTTGGAGGTTGTTTCCAAGAGAATTGACTTCCGAAGCTAACGCATTAAGTCGACCGCCTGGGGAGTACGGCCGCAAGGCTAAAACTCAAATGAATTGACGGGGGCCCGCACAAGCGGTGGAGCATGTGGTTTAATTCGATGCAACGCGAAAAACCTTACCTGGTCTTGACATCCACAGAATTTTTTAGAAATAAGAAAGTGCCTTCGGGAACTGTGAGACAGGTGCTGCATGGCTGTCGTCAGCTCGTGTTGTGAAATGTTGGGTTAAGTCCCGCAACGAGCGCAACCCTTATCCCCTGTTGCCATCGGTTCGGCCGGGAACTCAGAGGAGACTGCCGGTTATAAACCGGAGGAAGGTGGGGACGACGTCAAGTCATCATGGCCCTTACGACCAGGGCTACACACGTGCTACAATGGTTTATACAAAGAGAAGCAAATCTGCAAAGACAAGCAAACCTCATAAAGTAAGTCGTAGTCCGGACTGGAGTCTGCAACTCGACTCCACGAAGTCGGAATCGCTAGTAATCGTGGATCAGAATGCCACGGTGAATACGTTCCCGGGCCTTGTACACACCGCCCGTCACACCATGGGAGTGGGTTGCAAAAGAAGCAGGTATCCTAACCTTTAAAAAGGAAGGCGCCTACCACTTTGTGATTCATGACTGGGGTGAAGTCGTAACAAGGTAACCGTAGGGGAACCTGCGGTTGGATCACCTCCTTAAAAATATATACTTTTTTGAAAGTGCCCACACAAATTATCTAATACAAAATTAGAAGGCTTGTAGCTCAGATGGTTAGAGCGCACCCCTGATAAGGGTGAGGTCGGTGGTTCAATTCCACTCAGGCCTACCAATTAAATCATCTGGGGCTATAGCTCAGCTGGGAGAGCGCCTGCCTTGCACGCAGGAGGTCAGCGGTTCAATCCCGCTTAGCTCCAAAAAAACTATCTTTTTTTATTCTTAATTGAACAAATACATCAAAAGGTGTCGAATTTCCTTTTAACTTCATTATTTCTTTTAAATAAATTTCATCAGTTCTTAAAAATAGATTAATTTTTTTTTCAAATAAAATATATGAAGGTAAGCTAGATTTTCCGGATTGAATTACATTTTTTATCTTTTTAAAAAAAAATAAAATTCTTTTATCATCAGGTAAAATAGACATAGCAAATTTTAAATTTTCTAACGTATATTCATGAGCACAACATAAAAAAGTGCTATCTGGAAAAGATTGAATTAATTTAAGAGAATTGTACATATCTAAATATTTTTTTTTATAAACTCGCCCGCAACCCCCTGAAAAAAGAGTATCTCCACAAAAAAGATATGGTTTACTGTAGTACGAAACATGTCCTAACGTGTGACCTGGAGTAAAAAATACATAAAATATTCTATCTAAAATAGAAATTTCATCTCCTTCAGTAATAATATGTGTTACGTATTTTTCTTTTGTTTCATACGGTCCAAAAATTTTTACTTTAGGATAATATTTAATTATATTTTTTACACCGTCTGTATGATCTGAATGATTATGAGTTAATAAAATAGCAATTGGATATAACTTTTTTTTCTTCATTTCTGATATGACAGGTTCAGATAATCCAGGATCTATAATGATACAAGCACCATAAACATTACAAAGAATCCAAATATAGTTATCAATCAATATAGAAATTTTTTTTAAAATCATATTATAATCGTCTTTTTATATATAAAAATTTTTATTTCAGATAAATTTTCATAACTTACTATTTTCATAGTAAATATCTTTTTTAGAAGGATTATGAGCAGCATTTTTTGCTATTATATCACATCTTTCATTTTCAAAATGACCAATATGAGATTTAACCCAAAACCAATTAACTAAGTGTTTTTGCAAAGCATTGTTAATACGTAACCATAAATCTATATTTTTTACAGATTTTTTTCTTGTGGTTTTCCATTTTTTTTTTTCCATATCGGCATCCAATCAGTAATTCCTTTTTTTACATATAAACTATCTGTAATAATTTCTACTAAACATGATTCATTAAGTGATTCTAATCCTGATATTATAGCCATTAATTCCATTCTATTATTTGTAGTTAAATAAAAACCTGAAGTTAATATCTTTTCATGTAATTTATAACGTAATATTGTACCATATCCTCCTGCTCCTGGATTTCCTAAACACGAACCATCTGTAAATATTTTAACTATTTTTAACATAATAACAGTTATTCCAAAATTATATATGTGATAAAATTATGATTAATCAAAAAAGAATAGTTGTACTAGATACTGAAACAACAGGAATTAACAAAAGTAATTTTCCTTATATCAATCATAGAATTATAGAAATTGGTGCGGTTGAAATTATTAATCGTCGTTTTACCGGAAATAATTTTCATAAATATGTTCAGCCGAATAGATCAATAGAACATGATGCTTTTAAAATTCATAAAATCACTGATGATTTTTTATTAGATAAACCTTTATTTAAAGATATAGCTGATGATTTTTTATATTATATTAAAAATTCTCAATTAGTTATCCATAATGCTTCTTTTGATTTAGGATTTATAAATCAAGAATTAATGATGTTAAATAAAAAAATAAAAAAAGTCGATACACTTTGTTCTATTGTTGATACATTAAAAATCGCTAGAAAATTATTTCCTGGTAAAAAAAATACCTTAGATGCATTATGTAAACGTTATAAAATTAATAAATCTTATAGAGATGTACATAGTGCAATTATAGACTCTTTTTTATTAGGAAAATTATATCTTTTAATGACAGGAGGTCAAGAACAAATGTTTGTTTGTGATACAATAAATGATAAAAAACTTATTCAAAAATCAAAAAATTTTATTAGAACAGTACATTCTCCTTTAAAAGTCATTAAATCTACAGAAAAAGAAAAAAGTTTACATGAACAATATTTACAATATATGAAAAAAAATAATATATGTTTGTGGAAATAATTTTTTAACAAATCTATAAAAGATTATTGACTGAATTTTTTAAAATATGTACAATGGTATTATACTAAAAGGTGCGGTAGTTCAGTTGGTTAGAATATCGGCCTGTCACGCCGAGGGTCGCGGGTTCGAATCCCGTCCGCACCGAAAAAATATAATTTTAAAAAAATACTCTATAGTTATTTTTTAAAATAAAATATTTCATATATTTTTATTAAATAAAAATTTAAAAATTTCAAATTATGTATAAAAAAATTATTGCATCTGAATTTAATACCGCATCAAAAATACTTCATAAATTTTTAAGAGATGAAAATCAAATATATAAAATTCAAAATTCTGCTATTTTAATTGCTAAATCTTTTCAAAATGGAAAAAAAGTTATATCTTGTGGAAATGGTGGTTCGCACTGTGATGCTGTACATTTTTCAGAAGAATTAACTAGTGTTTACAGAAAAAAAAGATCTGGATATCCAGCTATATCAATTTCTGATAGTAGTTATATTTCTGCAGTAAGTAATGATTTTGGATATGATAAAGTATTTTCACGTTTTATTGAAAGTCTTGGATGTAAAAATGATGTGCTATTAGCAATTTCTACTTCTGGTAACTCTTTAAATATTATTAAAGCCATACAGGCAGCAAAGAAAAAAAAAATGAAGACTATCGTTTTAACAGGAAATGATGGAGGAAAAATTAAAGATTTATCTGATATAGAAATTTGTATTCCTTATTATGGATATTCAGACAGAATACAAGAAATGCATATTAAAATTATTCATATATTAATATTAATTATAGAAATAGAAATGCAAAAATTTGATTAACTATACAAAATTATATTTTTTTAAAACAAACATTGTTTTACTGTATCAAAGTAAATTAAAATCCTGACTTACAAATTATTTCCACTTTTTAATAAATACTATTTTATAGTTTTGGAATTTCTTTTATGAGTGAGAAATATATTGTCACCTGGGATATGCTTCAAATTTATACTAAAAAATTAGCTCATCGATTACTTGAAAGAATAAATTCTTATAATGGAATTATTGCCGTAAGTCGAGGAGGTCTTGTTCCATCAGCTTTATTAGCTAGAGAATTAAATATAAGATTTATTGATACTGTATGTATTGCAAGTTACAATTATGATTGTTTGAAAAAAAATAGAAAAATCATTAAAAAAGCAAATAGTGATGGAGAAAAAATAATTGTAGTAGATGATTTAGTTGATACTGGCGGAACTGCAAAAATTATTCGAAATTTATATCCAAAATCATATTTTGTCACTATTTTTGCTAAACCTATGGGTCGTTTATTAGTAGATGATTACATTATAGACATCCCTCAAAACGTATGGATCGAACAACCTTGGGATATGTCAATTTCTTATATTCCTCCTCTTATTCAAGACTATAAATCAAAAAAATATCTTAATTTAAAAAAATAAAAACTATACTTTTAAAGATTTTTCATATTTTTTTTTAAAACGCAAGCTTAATAAATATTTTTTTAAAGTAAATATTAACAAGGATATATCTATGATAAATAAAGAAGAAAATAATAATAAAAATATAAAAAAAAATAATGAAAACAGCATCGATGATAATTTAATAAAAAATAATTTAATTAAATTTTTAAAAATTCAATTACAAGAATCTGAAGAAAAAATAATAGAAACAGAAAAAATTAGTGAACAAGAAACTACTTTATTATCTAACAGATTAGAAAAAGAAATTGAAAAAGCTAGAAAGTTTTCTCTAGAAAAATTATTATCAAATTTTTTACCTATTATTGATAATATAGAACGCACATTGCATACAATAGAAAAAAATAAATCAAAAAAAAATTATACAAATTTTTTAGATAAAGTGAAATTTACTAATAATTTATTAAAAGATTTATGCATATCATTAAATATTGAAAAAATAGATAAAGTTCATATATCTTTTAATCCTGCTATTCATGAAGCTATGTCAATTTATTATACTGATGAAATAGAGTCAAATCAAATAGTTACAGTTATGCAACCAGGCTATATTTTACATAAATCTCGTTTACTTCGTCCAGCTATGGTAGTAGTTTCAAAGAAAAAAAAATAACAATTATATATTTTTAGATTTAATAAAGATTAAAACTTTTAATTTTATTAAATCTAAAAATAAATATTTTTTATTAATTTAAAAGATATATATTAAATATTTCTTTTAAGAAAAGAAAGTTTCTTTCGTCTCCTTTCTTTTGGATCAATTATTAAATTTCTATAAATTTCAATTCTATCTCCATCGTGGATGTATGATGTTAAATTTATTAATTTGTTATATATTCCAAAACTATTCTTATATAATGAAATGTTATTATGTTTTTTTAATATATTTGATGCTAAGATTGCATCTTTCACAGTAGCTCCTAATTTTAATTTTACTTTATAAATATATTGAATGTTTGGCAGAGCGTAAACTACTATTACTTGAATATTATTCATAATATTTAATAATAAATATATTTTTTGTAATTTTAATAAATATTTTAACTTATTTTGATTTTGGAATAAATTTAATTATGTTTTACAAAAAAAAATATGATATAAAATCATCTAAAATTGTAATTAATAAAAAAGCATACCACAATTATTTTATAGAGGAAACATTTCAATCTGGTCTTATATTAGAAGGATGGGAAGTTAAATCAATTAGATCAGGTCGAATTAATATATCAGAAAGTTATATAACTAATACTTTTAATGAATTATATCTTTATAATTGTCTTATTCAAGCTCTACCTATGTCTTCAAATCATATTTTTTGTAATCCAATTCGAAAAAGAAAATTATTATTACATAAAAATGAAATTAATTTTTTATCTATGAAAATAAAAAATATAGGATATACATTGATTCCTTTATCTTTATTTTGGAAAAAATCTTGGTGTAAATTAGAATTAGGATTAGCAAAAGGAAAAACTTTATATGATAAAAGATTAGATTCAAAAAAAAAGGAATGGAATAAAGAAAAATTTAAAATACTCAAAAAAAATTAATTTTATAAAAAATACATGGTATCTAATAAACAAGATAAAAATTGGATGAAAATTGCTTTAGAATACGCATATTATGCTCAAAAAAAAGGAGAAGTTCCTATAGGAGCAATATTAGTTTTCGAAAAAAATATTATTGGCATTGGCTGGAATAGTTCTATTACTAAAAATGATCCTACTGCACATGCAGAAATTATTGCATTAAGAGATGCAGCAAAAAAAATAAAAAATTATAGATTATTAAATACTACATTATACGTGACTTTACAGCCTTGTATGATGTGTTGTGGAGCTATTATAAACAGTCGTATTGAAAGATTAGTATTTGGTGCTAATTATACAAAATCTGATAATAGAAATTCTTTAAAAAATATTTTTTTCAATTTAGAGCAAGACTATAAATTAAATATTAAAAAAAATATATTAGAAAAAGAATGTTCTAGTGTTTTAATGAAATTTTTCCAAGAAAAAAGAAAAAATAAAGTTTATTCTAATAAATAATTCAATGATTTAGAATTAAGATTCTAAAATAACTAAAGCACAGGTGTACAACTTTTCATCGGATATACTGACATGTACAAATTTACACTTAATTTTTATAGATTTTTTTAAAGCATTTTTTAAAAAACGTAATTTTGGTTTTCCCAATTTATTGTTATAAAATTCTAATTCGTTAAATCTAATTCCATGATTTATACCTGTTCCTAATGCTTTAGAAGCAGCTTCTTTTGCCGCAAATTTTTTTGCAAGAAAATAAATACTATTCTTACTAAGAATATATTGATTCCTTTCTTCTAGAGATAAAATTTTTTTAATAAATTTATCTCCGTAATTAAAAAAAATTTTTTTAATACGTAAGATCTCTACAATATCTGTTCCTATACCTATAATAGACATTATTAATAACATACCTCTAATTAATATTATTTATTTATTATAAAATAATTATTTTTTAAAATTAGTTAAATAATTCAAGTTTTAACTAATTTTAAAAAATTAGTTTTTTTGTTGATTACTTTTTAAATAATTAATTTTTAACCCATAAAATAAGGCAAGTTTTAATATGAAATTCTTTTTCTATATTGTATCTTGATATAGTACTAATTTTTTTTATTTTTTCTCCATTATGACCAATAACAATTCTTTTTTGTCTATTGTTTTTTACCCAAATAATAGCTCTTATATTAAATTTTTTATATTGTTCTTCGTGAAAAGATTCAATTGTTACCTTAACGATAGAAGGTAATTCATCTCCTAAAAAAAATATTAATTGTTCCCGAATAATTTCAGAAATTGTAAAAAATTTAGAATTAGTTGTAATCCAATTCTTGGGATATAAATGTTTTGTTTTAGGTAAATATGATTTAATTATTTTATTCAAAAAGATTATATCTTTTATTTTTTTAGCAGAAATAGGAATAATTTCTGTAGAAGAGATTTTTTTCTTTAAAAAATCTATAAAAGGCAATAAAATTTCCTTATTAAGAATTTTATCAATTTTATTAATCAAAATAATAATTGGAATGTTATTTTTTTTAATTTTATTTAAAATAATTTCATCTTCTTTAGTCCAGTAGATACGATCAATAATAAAAATTATTAATGTTGTATTTTTTATTAATATATGAATATTATTTTTGTTATCTTTATTTGAATTATTTCTGTTATTACAAACAATTCCAGGTGTATCAATGTAAATACATTGATGAGAATCCTGTGTTTTAATGCCTATAATGTTTTTTTGTGTTGTGTTTTTTTTTCTCGACACAATCGAAATTTTTTTTTCGATTATTTGATTCAGCAATGTTGATTTTCCAACATTTACCTTACCAATAATAGTTATATATCCACAATAGTTTGATTTTATATTCACTCTACACCTAATTGAATTAATGCTTTTTGAGCTGCATCTTGTTCAGCTTTTCTTCTACTAGAACCAGTGCCAATTAAATGTTCTGAAATAGTGCTTACTTTACAATGAATAGTAAATATTTGATTATGAGCTTCACCATATATTTCTACTATAAAATATGTAGGCAAAGATAAATGTTTCGATTGTAAATATTCTTGTAATCGTGTTTTAGGATCTTTCTGGTTATCTCCAGGATTAATTTTTTCTAAACGCTTTTCATACCATTTTAATATTAATTCTTCTACAGTTTGAATATTACTGTCTAAATAAATACTGCCAATTAAAGCTTCAACAGTATTTGCTAAAATAGATTCACGACGAAAACCACCACTTTTTAGCTCTCCTTGTCCTAACTTTAAATATTCTCCTAAATCAAATTCATATGCAATTTCTGCTAATGTATTACCCCGCACTAAAGTTGCTCTCATACGACTCATTTCTCCTTCATCAATATATGGAAAATGTTGATACAAAGCATTTGCAATTACAAAACTTAAAATAGAATCACCCAAAAATTCCAATCTTTCATTATGTTTACTACTTGCACTCCGATGTGTTAGAGCTTGTCTCAAAAGATCTTTATGAGTAAAAGTATATCCTAATACTTTTTGTATTTTTTTTGTTATGATATAGTTCATGTTATACCAATTTCAATAATATTTTAACTGATTTTACATATAACATAGAAAAACAGAAATTTTAATAAAATTAAAAGTGCATCTTTAGTATATAATATTAATTGCATTACGCTACATTAATTTTTTTAATATATATTTCCAATTCTGTTGATACGTATGCCTGTAGGCCATTCATTTTCATTTTTATCGAAACTCATCCATATTTTAATGGCTTTTCCAACTAAGTTTTTTTCAGGTACAAACCCCCAATAACGACTATCTAAACTATTATCACGATTATCTCCCATCATAAAATACTCACCTTTGGGTACAATCCAAGTTAATTTAGGCATATTTTTTTGCTGATAATATTCTTGTTTCGGATTTTTAATATTACTTAACAATAATATATTATGTTTAAAATTATTAATATCTTCTTGAAGAATATCAAAATATAATGAATTATATGTTTTTTGTTGTGACGTAGAATATTCATTATTAA
Source organism: Buchnera aphidicola (Artemisaphis artemisicola) (assembly GCF_005082365.1). Lineage (NCBI taxonomy): Bacteria > Pseudomonadati > Pseudomonadota > Gammaproteobacteria > Enterobacterales > Erwiniaceae > Buchnera > Buchnera aphidicola. Next base: position 280,501 of record NZ_CP034900.1, read on the forward strand.
ATAAGTATATTTTCTGAATAAAATTACTTGATTTAGCTTGAGAATAACGTATTAATATTTTTTTTGTGCAATTTTTTTTTATTAAATAATTTTTACATATTTTTACATGTTTATTATGAATATTATATTCAATTTTATCTCCAGGTAATCCTATTACACGTTTAATATAGTATAAATTATGTTCGAGAGGATGTTTAAAAACTACAATATCCCCACGTTTAGGATGACCTATATCTATTAGTGTTTTATTCGTAATTGGATCTTTAATACCATATGAAAACTTTTCAACTATGATAAAATCTCCTACTAAAAGTGTAGGCATCATAGAACCTGAAGGAATTTGAAAAGGTTCATAAATAAATGAACGCATAATAAATACGAATAAAAAAACAGGAAAAAAGGATGCTAAAGATTGTAAAAATGTTTTGCAATTTAAAATTGTATTGTTGTTTTTATATGAATTATTTTTTTTAATTATTTTTTTATTAATTAAATAATTTTTAATATTTTTAATACGATAAAAAACCCAAAATATTCCAGTAAAAAACGTGCTAATTAATAAAAAAATAGTTAATATATTAGACATTTATATTTCCTTATACTAATTTTTATTAGTATTTAACATTGTTAAAAATACTGTTTTAGGTAAATTAACATTGCCTATTTTTTTCATTCTTTTTTTTCCATCTTTCTGTTTTTGTAATAATTTTTTCTTTCGACTAATGTCACCACCATAGCATTTTGATAAAACATTTTTTCTTAATTGTTTTATCGTAGAACGCGCTATAATTGCATTATTAATCATAGCTTGAATAGCAATATCAAATTGATGTCGGGGTATTAATTTTGTTATTTTATCAACTATTTCTCGTGCACGATATTGAGCATTTTTATAATAAGTTAGAATTGTTAATGCATCTATTTTTTCTGAGTTAATTAATATATCTATTCGTACTAATTTTACAGATTGAAAAAATTTAAAATCATATTCTAATGAAGCGTAACCTCTAGATACTGATTTTAATTCATCAAAAAAATTTAGAACTACTTCATTCATGGGTATGTTATATTTCAATGATACTTGATGTACATGATAAACTATATTTATTTGAACTCCTCTTTTTTTTATACATAATTTCATTACTGCTCCAAGAAATTTTATAGGTACAAGAATATTGCATTCTACTATAGGTTCTCTAATTGTTTTGATATTATTAATAACAGGTAATTTTGAAGGACTATCTAAATAAATTATTTTTCTATTTAGTAATTCTATTTCATAAATAACTGTAGGTGGAGTTGAAATTAAATTAATATCATATTCTCTTTCTAAACGTTCTTGAATTATTTCCATATGTAACATTCCTAAAAATCCGCATCTAAATCCAAACCCAAGAGCAGTAGAATTTTCTGGTTCATAAAATAAAGAAGCATCATTCAAACTAAGTTTTCCTAATGCATCTTTAAATGCTTTATATTGATTAGATATTACAGGAAATAAACCAGCATATATTTGAGGCTTAATCTTTTTAAATCCAATTAACATATTTTTTGCTGGATTATCAGTTTTAGTTAGTGTATCTCCTACTGGAGCAGCAATAATATTTTTAATACCACAAATAATCCAACCTACTTCTCCACATTGTAATTTATTTCTATTCAACTTTTTAGGAGTAAAAATTCCTAATTGTTCAACAAAATAATTTTTTCCTGTACTCATTACTTGTATTTGATCTTTTTCAAATAAAATTCCATTTTTAATTCTTATTAAAGACACTACACCTACATAATTATCAAACCAAGAATCTATAATTAAAGCTTGAAGAGGATTTTTCATTGAACCATTAGGAGAAGGAATATCTGTAATTATACGTTCTATTAATTCTTGTATACCTTGACCTGTTTTAGATGAACATCTAACAGCATCTACAGCAGATATGCCTATAATATCTTCTATTTCTTTAGCTACTTTATCTGGATTTGCATTAATTAAATCTATTTTATTTAATACTGGAACGATTTCTAAATTCATTTCTAATGCAGTATAGCAATTAGCTAGAGTTTGAGCTTCAACGCCTTGACTAGAATCTACAACTAATAACGCTCCTTCACATGCTGCTAAAGATCTAGAAACTTCATAAGAAAAATCTACATGACCTGGAGTATCAATAAAATTTAAATGGAATATACTTCCTGTTTTATTTTTGTAATCAATCATAACACTTTGAGCTTTTATAGTAATTCCTCTTTCTTTTTCTAAATCCATAGAATCTAGTACTTGATTAGACATTTCCCTTTCAGATAAACCACCGCATATTTGTATCAATCGATCAGATAAAGTTGATTTTCCATGATCGATATGAGCTATAATAGAAAAATTTCTTATATTTTTCATATTTATTTTATACCATTTTATTTTTTATCTATTTTAACATGCAGTAAAATATTTTTTACTATTTTTATATTTTTTTTTTAAATGAAAACGATTTAAAATAATAAATTATTATATTCTATATATTAAAGATATAATATACTTTAAAAAATTTTAAAAAACACACTTATACAAGATTATGATAAATATTATCAACATAAAAAAAAGAAAACGTCAAAAAGTAATTGTCGCTATGTCTGGAGGTGTAGACTCATCTGTTTCAGCATGGATGTTAAAAGAAAAAAAATATCAAGTAGAAGGTTTGTTTATGAAAAACTGGGAAGAAGATGATACAGAAGAATATTGTAATTCAACTAAAGATTTATCAGATGCAAAAAATATATGTAAAAAATTAAATATATATCTTCATACAATCAATTTTTCATCAGAATACTGGGAATATGTTTTTGAAAATTTTTTACAAGAATATACAAAAGGAAATACGCCAAATCCTGATATTTTGTGTAATCAAAAAATTAAATTTGATATTTTTTTAAAATACGCACTTCAAGAACTTAAAGCTGATTATATAGCTACAGGTCATTATGCTCGTATAAAAAAAATTAATGGAAATTATTTTCTTTTAAAAGGTAGAGATTCAAATAAAGATCAAAGTTATTTTTTATATACTTTAAGCAGTATTAAACTTAAAAAAATTTTATTTCCTGTTGGTGATTTAACAAAAACTAAAGTTAGAAATATTGCTAAAAACATAGATTTTGCAATATCTAATAAAAAAGATTCTACTGGAATTTGTTTTATCGGTCCTAAAAAAATAAAAAATTTTTTAAGTTTTTATATTAGTAAAAAAAAAGGTAATATAGTTACAACTTCAGGAAAAATTATTGGAAAGCATGATGGAGTTTTTTATTATACTTTAGGTCAAAGAAAAGGATTGGGTATAGGTGGAATAAAAGGAGAATATAATTTTCCATGGTATGTAGTAGATAAGAATGTTAAAAAAAATATATTAATAGTTGCTCAAGGATCTTGTAATAAACATCTTATGTCTATAGGTTTAATAGCTAAAAATATTCATTGGATTAATAATAATAAATTATCTTTTCCATTTTCTTGTATGATTAAAACAAGATATCGTCAAAAAGATATCAAATGCAATATAGAATATATAAATGATCAACATTTAAAAATACTATTTAATAAACCAGTTATCGCAATTACACCGGGTCAATCAGTAGTATTTTATTTATCAGAAATATGCATGGGTGGTGGAATTATTAAATCTAGATTACCATTATTATAACTTTAATTATTTTAAATAGTAAGGAGATAATTGTGATTAAAAAAATGTATTCAATTACATTATCACTTGCAGGTATTTGTCAATCAGCTTATTTAGTACAACAATTAGCTCATTCAGGAAAATGTGATCAAGAAGCTTTTCAAACATCTTTAAATAGTATTTTGGAAATTAATCCTACTTCTGTTATAAAAATATATGGTAATGATGAAAAAAATTTAAATATAGGATTAAAAATATTAGTTTCAGTATTGACTTTTTCTAGTAATTCTTATTCATATATAGAATTAATTAAATATATTTTTGATATGATGATTATTGAGAATAAATTAAAAAAAAATAATTTAGCTGTTTGTTCTTTAAAAAAAAAAATATTAATTATATCTAGTGAATACTATATTAGTAATAACATTAATATTTTAACAAATCAATTAGCAAAAATATATTTAGAGATAATTAGTACTTTAGGTTCAAGAATTCTAATAAAAGGTACAAAAATATTTCTGCAAGACTTTCAAATACAAGAAAAAATTCGTTGTTTATTGTTATCAGGAATTCGCTCTATAGTTTTATGGAAGCAATTTGGTGGTAATTATCTTAAACTAATATATTTTAGATATTATATTATAAAAAAAGCGAAAAAAATACTGTTTAATTTAAAGAAAACTACTTAGTTGTTATAAAATATAGGATCTAAAGATATGAAATTAAGTTCTCTAACAGCCATCTCTCCTATTGATGGTCGATATAGTCTTTCTACAATATTATTAAGAAATATTTTTAGTGAATTTGGTTTTTTAAAATATCGTTTATATGTTGAAATACAATGGTTAAAAAAAATGATTAGCATGTCTCAGACATTAAAAATCAATAACATTCCAGATGTAGAAATATTGTTTCTTGATAATATTCTTAAAGTATTTGATGAACAAGATGCTATTCGTATTAAAAGTATAGAAAAAAAAACTAAGCATGATATTAAAGCTTTAGAATATTTTTTAAAAGAAAAAATTTCTACATCAAAAAATCTTTCAATTATTTCTGAATTTATACATTTTGGATGTACATCAGAAGATATCAATAATATAGCATATGCTTTAATGTTAAAAGACGTTCGTTATCAAATAATTTTACCATTATGGAATAAAATTATAAAATTCTTAAAAAATATGATTTTTCAATATCAGAAAGTTCCTTTACTATGTTTAACTCATGGACAGCCAGCTACTCCATCAACTATGGGTAAAGAAATCGCTAATTTTTATTATAGAATGAAACGTCAATATATAAAATTTAAAAATATCGAAATATTAGGTAAAATGAACGGAAGTACTGGTAATTACAATGCACATTTAGCAGCATATCCAAAAATTAATTGGCATAAAATAAGCAAAGAATTCGTAACATCATTAGGAATTAATTGGAATCCGTATACTACTCAAATTGAACCACATGACTATATCGCCGAATATTGCAGTTGTATATCGCTATTCAACACAATACTAATTAATTTTAATCGTGATATTTGGGGTTATATCTCTTTGAATTATTTTAAACAAAAATTAATAAAGGATGAAGTAGGTTCTTCTATTATGCCCCATAAAATAAATCCAATTAATTTTGAAAATTCTGAAGGTAATTTAGGATTATCTAATGCTTTGCTAGGTCATATGATTATAAAACTGCCTATTTCTAGATGGCAACGTGATTTAAGTGATTCCACAGTATTACGAAATTTAGGTGTAGCTATTTCTTATGGAATCGTTGCATATGATTCTGTTTTATTAGGACTTTCTAAATTAGAAATTAACGAATCTCAATTATTACATAATTTAAATGAAAATTGGTCTGTATTATCTGAAGCAATTCAAACTGTTATGCGTCGTTATGGAATTCAAAATTCATATGAAAAATTAAAAACTTTAACTCGAGGAAAAAAAATAAATAAAGATGTTATAAAAAATTTTATTTCTAATTTAAATATTCCAGAAAAAGAAAAAACACGTTTACAACAAATAACTCCTTTTAATTATATTGGGGCCTCTAGTACAATTGTTAAGGAAATACAATAAAACAAAAAGTATTGTTTATATATTTTATAAAAAATTTTTTATATTTTTAAATTTTAAAAAAAACATAAGGAATTATATTTATGAAATTAGGAATTATAATTATTTCTATAATATTATTAACTGGATTCAATAAATTTTTACATACTGAATCAAATTTAAAAATGAATTATTCTATAACTAAAAAAAGTATAGAAAAAAAATTATATAAATGGAATTCTTTTATTGAAGAAGCTTCTCAAAAATATAAGGTTGATAAAAAATTAATTCAATCTATTATTTATGTAGAATCTTCTGGTAATCCTAATGCTAAAAGCAGTTCTAATGCAATTGGATTAATGCAAATAAAACCTTCTTCTGCAGGATTAGAAGTTTATCGCTTTTATGGTAAAAAAAATCAACCTTCTATCGAAGAATTATATAATCCACAAAATAATATTAATATAGGAACTGCTTATCTTAATATTTTGCAAAAAAGCTTAATAAATATAAAAAATAAAGATATAATGAAATATGCTACGATCATATCATACGTCAATGGAAAAAGTGCATTTCTTAAAATATTTGCTAAAAACAATAAAGAAGCAATAGCTATAATTAATCAAATGACATTAAAATCTTTTTTTTCATACGTAAAAAAAAACATCCAGCAAAACAAGCATTTCCTTATTTAATAAAAGTAATTGAAATTTATAATCTAATATAAAATAAATTTAAATAATTATAGCATTATTTCATGTCCATAATTGAGACATATAATATGGGATTTTTAAAAGGCAAAAAAATTTTAATCACTGGTATTTCAAGTTCGAGATCAATTGCTTTTGGTATAGCAAAATCTTTATATAATCAAAACGCAGAATTAGGATTTGTATGCAAAAATGAAAAGATATGTAAAAAAATAAAGCCTATTATAAAATCGATGCAATCTAATATTTTACTATCATGCGATGTTTCTAATGACGAAAATATTAAAGTACTTTTTTTAAATTTAAAAAAAATATGGAAAAAATTTGATGGTTTAGTACATTCTATCGCTTATTGTCCAAAACAATATTTTTATGGAGATTTTATTGATAATATTACTCGAAAAGGTTTTAATATTTCTCATGAAATCAGTTCGTATAGTTTTTTAGCTTTAGTTAAAGAATGTAGAGAAATGTTAAATGATTCTTCTTCTCTTTTGACTTTATCATATATAGGCTCTCAAAAAGTCATACCAAACTATAATATTATGGGTGTATCTAAAGCTTCATTAGAAGCAAGTGTTCGTTATATGGCATATACTTTAGGAAAAAATAATATTCGAGTGAATGCTATTTCACCTTGTCCTATTAAAACTATTTCTTCATATAAAATTAAAGATTTTAACAAAATACAAAATTCTTGTTATAAAATGTCTTGTATAAAAAAAACAATTACTAGTAAAGATATAGGTAATGTCGCTGCTTTTTTATTATCTAATTTATCTCTCGGAATTACCGGATCAATAATTTATGTTGATAATGGATTTCATTTAAGTAGTATAAATATACTATAACAACATTTAATATAATTAAATCATGTTTACTGTAAAAGTAAATAATTTTTTTAATAAAACATTAAATATATGATTTTTTAAAAAATTAGTTATTATAAAATTTACATAAAAATTTAAAAAAAATTTTCATGTTATTTTATAAATTATTTTCATTTTTACCTTAATTTTTTAAATTTATAAAATTATTAATTTTTTACTATGACAATTAGGCTATGCTATTATGTTTCAAAATAATCCATTACTTACACAGTTAAAAAAAAATCTACATGCTAAAACTCCAAGAGTTGAAGGCATAGTAAAAAGCACTGAAAGAGGATTTGGATTTTTAGAAATCGATTCACAGAAAAGTTATTTTATACCTCCTAAGAATATGAAAAAAGTAATGCATGGAGATAAAATAATTGCACTATTAAAAATAGAAAAAGATAGAGAAATAGTTCAACCAGAAAAACTAATTGAACCTTTTTTAAACAGATTTGTTGGAAAAATAGAAGAAAAAAATAATAAATTATTTATAACACCAGATTATCCTTTCTTAAAAGATCTTATAATATGCGAGCCTAATAAAAATTGTATTAATATGTTTCATGATGGAGATTGGGCAGTTGCTAAATTAATAAAACATAAACTTAATGGAGATCATATTTTTTATGCAGAACTTATTGAAAGAATTATAAAAAAAAACGATCCTTTTATACCATGGTCTGTAACTTTAGCTAGACATTGTCTTGATAGACAAGAACCATTAGTAGAACAAAAAGATTTTACATTAAAAGAAAATCATTATAGAAAAGATTTAAGAAATTTAGATTTTATTACTATAGATAATTTAAACACTAAAGATATTGATGATGCTCTTTTTATTTATAAAAACTCTGATAATGAATTTTGTTTAACAGTAGCAATTGCCGATCCAACAGCATATATAGAATATGGAAGTAAATTAGATATAATGGCCTCTAAAAGAGGTTTTACTAATTATTTGCCAGGATTTAATATTCCTATGTTACCGAGAAACTTATCAGAAGATATCTGTTCATTACATCCTAATCAGTCTCGTCCAGTATTAGCTTGTCGCATTATTATACAAAAAGATGGTAGTATTTCTAAAAACATTCATTTTTTTTTAGCATGGATTAAATCTAAAGCAAAATTATCTTATGAACACGTTTCGGATTGGATTGAAAAATCTGGAACATGGACACCTCAAAACAAATCTATTGAAAAACAAATATCACTTTTACATCGTTTATGTTTACTCCGTATAAAATGGAGAAAAAAAAATGCAGTATTATTTAAAGATAGTTTAGAGTATAGATTTCATTTTTCTGAAACTGGAAAAATTTTAGATGTATTCGTAGAAAAAAGACGTATTGCTCATAAAATAGTAGAAGAATCTATGATAATTGCAAATATATCTGCAGCTAATTTTTTATCTAAAAATTTAGGATTTGGAATATATAACATTCATACTGGATTTGATCTTATTAATGCTGAAAATGCGGTTTCTTTTTTAAAAAATTATAACTTAAAATTTAGTGTTAAAGAAATTACAACCCTAAAAGGTTTTTGTAATCTTAGACGTGTTTTGAATATATTATCTGATAATTATATTGATAGTCGTATTCGTCGTTTTCAATCTTTTGGAGATTTTAGTATTATACCTGGTCCTCATTTTGCACTTGGTTTTTCAGAATATGCAACTTGGACTTCTCCTATTCGTAAATATAGTGATATGATTAATCATCGTTTATTAAAATCCATTATAAATAAAAATCAAGCAATAAAACCAAGTGAAGAAATAAAATCTAAAATCAGTGAACAAAGAAGAAAAAATAGAATGGCTGAAAGAGATGTTTCAGATTGGCTTTACACTATATTATTACAAGATCAAAAATATCAAAATAAAATATTTAACGCTGAAATAATTGATATTTCTAGAAATGGGATAAGAGCTAGATTAACAGAAAATGGCGCAAATGTTTTTATACCTGGAACGTTTTTACATCCTATTAGAGAAGAAATAACATTTAACCAAGAATTAGGTAAAGTTTTTATTAACGGTGTTGTGCATTATAAAGTGTCTGATTATATTCAAGTAACTTTATCAGATATTAAATTAGCAACACGAACTATTATTGCTAGACCTGAGTATTAAATATTTAAATATTTTAAATAAGTTATAAAAATTCAATATAAATCAGGAGTATAATATGAATATTTCAATATTTGATTTGTCTATATATATAAAATTTTTTATAGGTTTATGTGCTTTAGTTAATCCAATTGGAATGATTCCTATATTTACAACAATGACTAATCATCAGTCTTTATTAGAAAGAAAAAAGACTAATTTAATAGCTAATATTGCTGCATCATTAATTTTATTAATATCGTTATTTTTTGGTGGTAGCATTTTGAACGCTTTTGGTATTTCTATTAATTCTTTTCGTATTGCTGGTGGAATATTGATTATTAGTATTGCTTTTTCTATGATAAGTGGTGATTTTATAAATAAAATAAAATCAACTAGTCATGAAGAAAAAAAAACAATAGATAACATTAGCGTTGTTCCTTTAGCTATGCCTTTAATTGCAGGTCCTGGAGCAATTAGTTCAACTATTGTTTGGAGCACTTATTACTCCACTTGGATGAATTTATTTGGATGTAGTTTTGTTATTTGTTTATTTTCATTAGTTTGTTGGTTATGTTTTCAAGTTTCTCCATTTGTTGTTCAAATTTTAGGAAAAACTGGAATTAATGTTATTACTCGTATTATGGGATTATTACTAATGTCTCTTGGAATAGAATTTATTAGTGCTGGTATTAGTTCTATTTTTCCAAAATTATTACATTAATATTTTTAATATATTAAATTCTTATTGGATGGTTTCTTGAAAAATAATATTATTATTTTCCGTCATTTAGGATTAGAACATTGGCGTACTACGTTTAATAAAATGAATGCTTTTACAACATCACGTAATTTATACACGTTTGATGAAATTTGGTTTGTTCAACATTATCCAATTTTTACAAAAGGACAGCTAAATAAAGATGAAAATATAATTCATCTTAATAATATTCCTTTAGTATGTGCTAATAGAGGAGGTCAAATTACGTACCATGGACCTGGACAACAAATATTATATTTTTTAATTAACTTAAAACGTCGAAAAATTAGTATTCGTGAACTCATTGATATTATGCATAAAATAATAATAGAAACATTAAAAAATTTTTCTATAGAATCATATATTAAAAAAAAATCACCAGGTGTATATGTGTATCAAAAAAAAATATGTTCTTTAGGATTAAGAGTAAAAAAAGGATCTACCTTACATGGTTTAGCACTAAATGTTAACATGGATTTAAAACCATTTAAATATATTCATCCATGTGGAGATGCAAAAATAAATATGACACAAATAAAAGATTTTAATCCTAACATTCAATTAAAAGACATAAGAACTATTTTAATTGATAATTTGTCTAAATTATTTAATGTGATTATGATAAATGGTAAAAATATTAAATAATTTTTATTAAATATAAAGAAATTAAATAAATAATATGTATTTAAATACCTGTACTTGAGATAATAAATCTTATGAAGAAAGATAAAGATATTTTTTTGAAAAATAAAATATCAAACAAATCGAATATTATTCCTACTAAAAAAATTTATAATACTTCAAACATATTAAAAAAACCTGATTGGATAAAAATTAAACTACCTATTAGTACATCTCGTATAAATTATATAAAAAATGCTTTAAGAAAAAATAATTTACATTCTGTTTGTGAAGAAGCACATTGTCCAAACTTATCTGAATGTTTTGATAATGGTACTGCAACGTTTATGATTCTTGGTTCTGTATGTACAAGAAATTGTCCTTTTTGTGCAGTACTTCATGGAAAACCTGATGCTATAAATATAGAAGAACCAAAAAAATTATCGAATACCATTTTTGATATGAAAATTAATTATGTAGTGATAACCTCTGTAGTTCGTGATGATTTATACGACGGTGGCGCTCAACATTTTGTTAATTGTATTCAAGAAATTAGAAATAAAAATAGAGTAAAAATTGAAATATTAGTTCCTGATTTTAGAGGAAAAATAAATTTAATTTTAAAAATTTTTGAACAATCATTACCTGATATTTTTAACCATAATATAGAAAATATTCCAAGAATGTATAAAAAAATTCGTCCTGGAGCTAATTATAAGAGATCATTGTCTTTATTGGAATTATTTAAAAACAAATATCATAATATTCCTACTAAATCAGGTTTGATGTTAGGACTTGGTGAAAAAGATCATGAAATTATTAAAGTAATGAAAGATCTTTATTCAAGTGGAGTAACGTTATTAACCATTGGTCAATATCTTCAGCCTAGTTTTCGTCATTTACCAGTAGAGCGATATATATCACCTTTAGAGTTTGAAAGTCTTAAAAAAGAAGCGTTATCTATCGGTTTTACTAATGCTTTTTGCGGTCCTTTTGTTCGTTCATCATATCATGCTAGTGTTCAATCTCATTTACCTATTATCAAAAAATAATATTTTCTATCTTTTTGAAAATTATTTGTTACCAATTTTTTATATTATATAATTTGAACATTTTTTATTTAAAAAAAAATATATAATATTTTTACTGATGTAAATTATTTATATTAGAGGCTTAATAGTGTTAGATCTTAATTTTTTTAAAATCCCAAAAATTATTATTGCATTAGACTTTAACAATAAAAAATCAGCTATGGAACTAGTGAATCTTCTTGATCCTAATATTTATTATTTAAAAATTGGAAAAGAAATATTTACAATTTTAGGCTGTCAATTTATAAAAGAATTGCATAAAATAGGATTTAAAATTTTTCTTGATTTAAAGTTTCATGATATTCCAAATACTGTTTTTAATGCTACAAAAGCAGCAGCAGATTTAGGAGTTTGGATGTTAAGTGTTCATGCTTCTGGTGGTAAAAAAATGTTAATTGCAGCAAAAAAAGCCTTACAATCTTTTCAAACCGCTCCTTTATTAATCGCTGTTACAGCATTAACTAGCTTAAAAGAAAAAGATTTAAAAGAAATTGGAATTCAAATTTCATTAACAGATTATATTGTGAAATTATCAAAATTATCTAATGATTGTGGTTTAGATGGTATAGTATGTCCAGGGCAAGAGTCAAAAAAAATAAAGTTTTTATTTGGCAATACATGCAAAATTATTACACCAGGTATTAGAATTTCTCAAGATTTATTATATGATCAAAATAATGTCATTACTCCTAAAGAAGCTAAAAAATTTCAAATAGATTATATAGTAATAGGACGTTCTATTACGATGTCAAAAAATCCAATAAAAAAATTAGATGCAATAATAGAATCTATGCAATAAATATTTTAAAAATATATTTAATTCTATATTAGGAAAGTTCATGCAATTAAAAAAAATAGATAAAGCTATATTACCTACTCCTTGGGGAAATTTTTTTATATTTGGTTTTGAAGAAAAACAAAATGGTAAAAATCATATAGCTCTTGTATATGGTAATATACAAAAAAATACTCCTATTCTTTCAAGAGTGCATTCAGAATGTCTTACAGGTGATGCTTTATTTAGCTTAAGATGTGATTGTGGAAATCAACTAAAAATGGCTATGAAAAGAATTGTCAAAGAAGGTAGTGGTGTTTTAATTTATCATCGTCAAGAAGGAAGAAATATTGGTCTTCTTAATAAAATTAGAGCATATGCTTTACAAGATAAAGGATTCGATACTGTACAAGCTAATCAAAAACTTGGTTTTTCTGCAGACGAAAGAGACTTTTCATTATGTGCTGATATATTTAATATATTAAATATTAATAAAATTCGTTTACTAACAAATAATCCTTTTAAAGTGAAAATGCTTTGTAATGCTGGAATAAATATTGTAGAAAGAGTTCCTATTATTACAAAAAAAAACTCTACTAATGCTTATTATTTAAAAACTAAAGCTGAAAAAATGGGCCATTTATTACATGAGTCTAATAATTAATGTTAATCAAAATTTATATTTTTTTTGGTTTATTTTTTTGTGTTTTATTTAATAAGCAGGGGTTTTTTATAAACCCCTAATAAATATTATTATAAAAAATTTTTATATTTCATATTTTTATAAAATATAATAGATAATTATTAAGAATAATTACTTGTTTGTATATGTGATTTTTTAATGTTTTTATGTAATATATTAAAATTAATTTTTATTTATAACTCATTTAAATTTGTATTTTTAGATATTAATATTTTTTTGTATTTTAAAGATTTATAATTCTTTATATGATATATTTATTTTTTGTTCTTTTTTTAACTTTTCTATAAAACGTTAAATTGATTAATATTTTTTAAAATTTTAAAAGGTATATATATTTATATGTATATAAAATTTATAAAATATTTTTTATAATTTTCAGTATTACACTGGTTTTCAGTGTTATACTGATCAGTAGTATTTTATATTTACAACTATAACAATGGACTTAAAAAATAAAAAATTTTTTCAAGAATTATCATCCAATATGATCTGGTAGACCAGACTTTTTTATCTAATAAATAAGAATCAGAAATATATTGGTTTTGTATACAAAATAAACTATTTCCAAAATTACTATCATCAATAACTAAAGTAATTTCAAAATTCAACCAAAGACTTCTCATATCTAAATTTACAGTTCCAATAAGACTTAATTGTTGATCTACTAATATACTTTTACTATGTAATAATCCTTTTTTAAACTGATAAATCTTTACTCCAGCTTCTAATAATTCACTAAAAAAAACTCTACTAGCCCATTTTACTAAAATAGAATCGTGATATAAAGGTATAATAATGCTAACTTTTACTCCTCTTTGGGCAGCTGTACAAATAGCATATAACAAATCTTCACTAGGAACTAAATAAGGAGTAGTCATAATTAATTCATGTCTAGCTGAATAAATAGCAGTTAATAATGCTTGATGAATCATATTTTCTGGGAAACCTGGTCCTGATGCAATTACTTGAATGCTAGAATTTTTATTAGATTTATTTTCAACGATTTTATTTTTAGGTAATGGAGGTAAAATTTTACAACCTGTTTCAATTTCCCAATCACAAGAGTAAATTATACCTATTGTTGCTGCTATCGGTCCTTCTATTCTTGTCATTAAATCAATCCATTGACTAATTCCTGAAGATTTTTTAAATAAATAAGGATCAACAAGATTCATACTACCTGAATATGCAATGTAATTATCTATTAATACAATTTTTCTATGTTGTCTAACATCTATTCGTCTTAAAAAAACTCTGATTAAACTAACTTTTAATGCTTCTACTATTTGAATACCAGATTCTCTCATGATTTCAGCCCAAGGACTTTGAAAAAAATCAATACTTCCCGCAGAATCTAACATTAATCTACAAGTTATTCCGCGTTTTGCAGAATTAATAAGAGCTATTGCAACATCATCAGCTATTCCACCTGGTTTCCAAATATAAAATACCATTTCTATATTATTACGTGCTAAATAAATATCGCGTATTAACATTTGCATTATTTTTTCAGTATTAGTTAATAATTCAATTTTATTACTTTTAATTCCAGAAATACCTTGTCTATGTTTGCATAATTGAAATAATGAATTAGCTACTTCACTATTATTCATTTGAAAAATATAGGTACATGATTTTAGTTCATTAAGCCATTTATTAGAAATAGACCAAATTCTATTTGCGATTTTTTTTTGTCTTTTTCCTAAATATAATTCACCAAAAAAAAACCAAATAGAAATTCCAATAAGAGGAATAATGTATACTATTAAAAGCCAAGACATGGAAGAGGGTATGCTACGACGTTTTATTAATACTCTAAAAGTAATATTAGCAATAATTAAAAAATAAATTGAAAAAACTAGATATTTTATTACATGGTAGAAAATATCCATTCATTGAAGGTCCTATTCATACTTTTTATTAAAAGTGTCTTATATTTAATTAAGTATTCTTTTTATTTTAAACAAAAAGAATAAAATAATTCATTAATAATCAAAATTTATTTATTAGTATTTTAAAATTAATTTTATTTAGTATTTTAAAAAAATAATTAGTTAATAACTATATAATTGTATATTTTTTAAAAAAGAATTTAATAAAATTATTTTGAGCATTGTAAAAAAATTAAAAAATTTCTAAAAAAAATTCTGATTAGTATTTTATATGCATATTCTTTTAAAGAATATAAACGTATATTAAACTATTTACATATTTAAATTAATATTATTTTTAAATACGTAATTATTTATATTTTATATCAATTGTTATTATTTAGATAATACTCATAGGTAATAATTCACAAGGCTTTCCTGTTTCGTTGATCGCTACATAAATGAATTTTGCTTCTGCAGCACAATAAAATTGACCTAATGGTTTAGAATGAATTTTTTTAATCCATATTTCAACATTAATAGTAATTGAACTTTTTCCAATTTTAATACAATGTGCATAACAATTAACAATATCTCCAACTGATATAGATTTTAGAAAAGTAATATTATCTACTTGCACAGTAACCACTTTTCTACATGAAATTTCTTTTGCTAAGATTGCTCCACCCATATCCATTTGAGACATAATCCAACCACCAAAAATATTACCATTGGCATTAGTATTTGTACGCATAGCAAGTGTTTTTAATACTATAATTCCTTTTGGTAATTGATTTTTTTCTGACATTATTAAAATATTCGCTCTATTATAAAATTATTTTTCTTTTGATATTTTACAATTTATATAAATACCAGTTATTAAAATTACAAAAAATGTTAAAAATGTAAATCCAAATACTTTAAAAGCTACCCATGTTTCTTCTGAAAAATAAAATGCTATGTAAACATTTAAAATACTACAAAATAAAAAAAATAAAGACCAAAAAAAATTAATTTTACGCCAATAAACATTAGAGATAGTTATATCTTTTTCTAGTAATCTTTGCATTATTGTCTTTTTTGTTAAAAATTGACTAATTAATAATATTATAGAAAAAATTATGTAAACTATTGTTATCTTCCACTTAATAAATTGACTATTATGAAAAAATATTGTAAGGGAGCCGAAAAAAGTAATTATAAAAAAACTAAATAAATTAATTTTATCTATTTCATGATATAGTATCCAATAAAGTATACATAGTAATCCTGAAGAAATAATTAAGCTTCCAGAAGCTATGAAAATATCATAAAATTTATAAAATATAAAAAAAATAAACATTGGTAATATATTTAATATATGTTTCATAATATATACCTAAATAATTTTAAAATTTTTAACAACGTATTAAAAGCATGTAAAATCGAAATAAAAATATAATTAAAATAGCATATAATATATTAATATTAATATTTAATATAAAAAAAATAATATTTTTATTAACAATATAAATATTAGAAAATAATACTGTTAACATAAGTTTTCCAAAAATCCAAAATAAAACACCTGGTGCTATTATTCTAATATTTTTACAAGATATATACATACTTAGACGTATAGAATCAATTAAACTATGTTTTTTGAAATGAAAAATAATTGGTGATAAAGATAATATTATTGTTAGAAAAATACCTAGAATAAACAATAATAAATATCCTAATTGAGCAATAAAAGTAATCATAAAATTTAAAATAAATAAACTTGGCAAAGAGAAAAAACAAGAATAAATTAATGATATAATTGATTCTTTTTTATTTTTAGATAAAGAAGAAATTAAAGTAATTAAACTTGATAAAAAAAATGTTTTATTCATTAGCAATGCTATTGTTTTTAATATAGAATATTTTAATAATTGCTTTTTTTCATCAAAATTCATATTATTAATTGATTCTAATAACCTATTAGTGCTAATAAAATTACTCTTTTCTATTATAGATATAATATGCATTTCCGGTTTAATCAACATATCTATTAATACATTAATACATGTAATAAAAATTGATAGAAAAAAAATAGTTGATATTTGTTTATAAAAAAAACATTGCGTATCATATCGTAATTCTTTTAAAGTAATCATTATTCGTATACTCCTCATAAACGTTATATATAATAAAAGATTATACATATTATTTTAGATGAGCATATTTATATATATATAATTATAGATTGTATTTAGTAGATTTTTTTAACAATTTAACAAATGCTTTTATTTTTTTAAACATCAAATCTTGATTAATTAAATTTTTTTCAATAATTTCTATAATTGCAGAACCGCATATTATACCTGATAAACCAGACGTTATAGCTTTTTTAACTTGTTCAGTATTAGAAATGCCAAAACCTTGTAATAATGGAATAGAAGTATATTTTTTTATTCTTTTTATAAAATTTTGAGATAATGAAAATATATCATCTTCTTTTCCTGTTATTCCCAAACGAGACAATACATAAATATATCCTTTAGCATATAAAGAAATTTTCTTTAATAAATCATCATTAGCATCTGGTGGACATATAAAAATAGAATCAATTTTGTATTTATTTGCATTATTATAAAAAATTTTTGATTCTTCAATTGGAACGTCAGCTATTAAAACTGAATCTATACCAGAACTAAGACACTGTAGATAAAAATTATTAATACCTTGATTATATATAAGATTAGCATATATTAAAATGCCAATAGGTATTTCTTTATATTGTGTTCTTAAACTTTTTAATATATCGAAATATTCTAAAAAAGTATTTTTATTAGATAAAGCACGTAAACTTGATTTTTGAATAATAGGTCCATCAGCTAATGGATCTGAAAAGGGAATTCCAATCTCTAAAGCGTCGATACCATTTTCAATTAAAATCTTAATTATTTTTATTGATATTTCTAAAGTAGGATCACCTAAAACAACAAAGGGAACAAAACACCCTTCTTTCAGCATAGATAATTTTTTAAACATTTTTTTATATCGGTTCATTATATTTTTCCTTTTTTAAAAAATTATTTACTGTATTAATATCTTTATCTCCACGTCCAGAAAGATTGACAATTAAAAGTTGTTCCTTTTTAGAATTAATTTTCATTATTTTTAATGCATATGCTAATGCATGAGAAGATTCTAAAGCAGGAATAATTCCTTCTTTTTCACATAAAGTTTGAAATGCAAAAATGGCTTCTTCATCATTGATTGAGACGTATTGAGCACGATTAATACTCTTTAACCAAGCATGTTCTGGACCAACAGAAGGAAAATCTAATCCTGCTGAAATGGACCATGAATTTTCAATTTGACCTTCTTTGTTTTGCATTAAATAAGACTTCATTCCAAAATAAATACCAGTTCTTCCATGTGTTAATGGTGCACCATGTTTACCTGTTTCTATACCTCGACCAGCTGGTTCAACACCAATTAAAGAAACTTTATGATTATCAATAAAATTTGAAAAAATGCCTATAGCATTAGAACCTCCACCAACACATGCAATAATTGAATCTGGCAATTTATTTTCTTTTTCTAATATTTGTTTTTTTGTTTCCGTTCCAATAACTTTTTGAAATTCACGTACAATAGTAGGATAAGGATGTGGTCCTGCTGCAGTTCCAATCATATAATGAGAAGTTTTATGATTTTTAGACCAATCGCGTAAAGCTTCATTACATGCATCTTTTAAAGTTCCCGAACCGTTAGTTACTGGTATAACTTGTGCTCCCATTAATTTCATACGACATACATTAGTAGATTGTCTTTTAATATCTTTAATGCCCATATAAATTCTACATTTTAAATTTAATAATGAACACGCAATAGCAGTAGCCACACCATGTTGACCAGCACCTGTTTCCGCAATAATTTCTTTTTTTTTCATTCTAATTGCTAACATTGCTTGTCCTAAAACTTGATTCGTCTTATGTGCACCTCCATGTAATAAGTCTTCTCTCTTAAGATAAATTCTAGTTTTTGTACCTATAGTTAAATTTCTACATAAAGTTAACGGAGTTGGTCTACCTGCGTAATTTTTCAATAAATCATCGATTTTTTTTTGAAAATCTAAATCCTGTTGTGCAGCTATAAAATGTTTTTCTAATTCAAATAAAGCAGGCATTAATATTTGAGGAACGTACATACCACCAAATTCACCAAAATACGGGTTTAGTAAAGTCATGTAATTATTTCCTTAATATATTTAATATGAATTAATTTAATAATTTCTTAATTTTTGAAATATTTTTTTTATTTTTTTATGATTTTTAATACCAGGAGAACTTTCTACACCAGAATTTAAATCTAATCCTGAACAATTTAATTTTAAAGCTAAAGTACAATTTTTTAAATTAATTCCTCCTGCTAAAAGAACATTATCTAATAAGTAGTTATTTAAAAGAGACCAATCAAAAGAGGTGTTACTTCCTCCATGAGAAGAGTCTAATATATACATGTTTATATTCTGCCAATTAAGAATAGGTAATTTTGATTGAATAGAAAAAGCTTTCCAAATTTTAATTTCTTTAGGAAGAGCCATTCTTAATTTATTAACATATATTTGATTTTCTTGACCATGCAATTGAATCGCATATAGAGATAGTTCTTCAGCAATTTTAGTGATAATATTAATTTCTTCATTTTGAAAAACTCCTATTAATCGTAATTGCGTGTCAATAGTGATATTTTTTGCAATATTTTTAGAGATATTTCTTAAAGAAGATTTAATAAAAATAAGTCCTCCATAAATTGAACCATATTTTTCTGCAACATTAATATCAATCTTTCGTGTTAATCCGCAAACTTTATTATCACCTATAATTATAGAACGAACTGCTATATCTAAATTTTTTTTAGACATTAAATGTGAACCAATTAAAAAACCATGAACTAACTTGCTTAATTCTTTAATTTGACTATGATTACGTATACCTGATTCACTGATAATTATAACTTCTTTTTTAACAACTAAGGGAGCTAACATACGACTACGATTCAAATCAATTGATAAATCATGTAAATTACGATTATTAATACCAATAATATTAGCATTTAATTTAAGAGCACGATTTAACTCTTCAATATTGTTTACTTCGGTTAGTATATCCATATTTAATGTTTTTGCTATTCTAGAAAGTTGTTTATACTGCGTATCATCTAAAATAGACAACATCAATAAAATAGCATCTGCATTATAATATCGAGCTAAATATACTTGATATGGATCGATAAAAAAATCTTTACATAAAATAGGTTGACAAACACGTTTTCGCACTATATCAATAAATTTTAGATTTCCTTCAAAATATTTTTCATCTGTGAGAACTGAAATAGCAGAAGCATATTTTTTATAAATATGCGCAATATTAATTAAATTAAAATTATTTCTAATAATTCCTAAAGAAGGAGATTTTTTCTTACATTCAAGTATAAAAAAAGTTTTTTTATTTTTTAGGGAATAATAAAAATCACGTGTTTGTGTATTAATTTTGTCTTTAAAACTGATTAAAGGTTGTTTTTTTTTTCGAAACATTATCCAATCATGTTTATCTTGTATAATTTTTTTAAGTATAGTCTCTTGCATAATTGTCTTCTTTTAGCATATCAGAAACGTTTTTTATATATTTATAAATATCTCCACTACGAATTTTATCTAATGCTAATTCAGTATTTTCTTTTAAATTTTCTTCTCCAAATACTTTTAATAATAAAGCTGTATTTACTGCGATTAATTCTTCGTGTATTTTTTTTCCATTTCCTTTAATAATTTGATAAATTAAATTATAATTTTCTTCTGATGAATTATTTAAAGATAATTTTTCGGTATGCATTTTTAAACCAAAGTCTTTCGGTTGTAATTCATATGAAATAATTTTCTTATTTAATAGTTCAGAAACATATGTAATTCCATTTAACGTAACTTCATCGGTATTATTGCCATGTAACACTATTCCTCTTTTATATTTTAATTTTTTTAAGATAGTTATCGCAGGACTGATTAATTTTTTATCATAAACACCAATTAGAGTAAGAGGAGGTCTTGCAGGATTAAGAAACGGTCCTAATATATTAAAAATAGTTTTAGTTTTTAGAATTTTTCTGACATTATCGGAATATTGAAAACCATTGTGATATTTAGGAGCAAATAAAAAACAAATGTTTAATTCATTTAAAGTTTGAAGAGATGTTTTTGAAGATGCATACAAGTTTATATCAAATTTTCTTAAAAGATCAGAAGAACCTAATGTACTAGAAACCCCTTTATTACAGTGTTTAATAATTTTAAATCCACAAGATGCAGCAACAAATGCACTAATAGTTGAAATATTAATAGTATTTTTAGCATCACCACCCGTCCCTACTATATCTGAAAAGATATAATTAGGTTTTAAAAAAGATTTCATATCGTCTAAAAATGCATATATTGCTCCTATAATTTCGTTTTCTGATTCGCCTCTAATTTTCATTGCGATTAAAACAGAAGCTAACTCAATTTCTGTTATTCTTCCAGAAGAAATAAACTTAAATAATTCATAACTTTCTTTTTGATTCAAGTATTTTGAATCATAAATTTTTTTTAAAATATTTTGCATGTATAACCTTGAAAAATTTTAAATAAAATATTTATATATAAAGTTTTTTTGTGTTAGTTGAATTTTACAATAATCTATTGACGTAGATAATTCAATTTAAATTTAGTAAATTTTTTTTGTAAAAGTTTTATAAATCTTTTTCAGTATAAAAAATATTATACAATTGTTGTTGTAGTAAATTAATTTATTATGTTTTTATTTTTAGGAATGTTTAAAATGAATAATGTAGTAATAATAATATTATTTTCTTTAGTATCTATTACATGGGGCACTACTTGGATTGCAATGAAAATTATCACAGAAACTATTCCTCCATTTTTCGCTACTGGAATACGTTTTTTAATAGCATCTCCTTTATTGATCGTTTTAGCTTATTATACAAAAACACCTCTATTATTTCCATATAAACAAAGATGGTTTCAATTAATTATTTCTATATTTTATTTTTCTATACCATTTACATTAATGTTATATGGAGGCAAATATGTCAATTCTTCTCTAGCTTCTATTATATTTTCAAATATGCCTGTAATTGTATTAACAATATCATCCTTGTATTTAAAACAAAAACTATTTTTAATACAAAAAATAGGAATATTTATTTCATTAACTACATTATCAATTATCTTACTTATAGAATTAGTATCACAATCTTTTTTTCAATGGAAAGGTATTTTAGCTTTACTAATCGCATTGTTTAGTCATGCTATGATTTATTCTGAATGTCAAAAAAAATGTTGTAATGTATCAGTTATTACTTTTAATGCATTACCCTCATTATTATCTGGTATATTATTATCTATAATATCTTGGTTTATAGAACATCCTCATATTAGTTTATTTTCTAAAAAATCTATTTTAGCCATATTTTACCTTGGTGATTTTTCTGGCATTTTTGGAATTCTTTCTTATTTTTATTTACAAAAAAAAGTTAGTGCATTCTATGCATCTACAGTTTTTTTAATTTTTCCATTTATTTCTGGATTTTTAGATAACTATATTTATAAAAATACTATTTTATTTTATGAAATATGGTTTATTTTTCCTTTATTTATAGGAATATTATTAACTTTAATTCCAGTAAATTATTTAAAAAAAAATAAATAATCTAATATTAATGTTCTATAAATTCTAAAATAATCAAGGATTTTAAATGACTGAAAAAGTACAAAAAATATTGTCACGTGTTTCATGTATTTCACGTCGAAAAATAGAAAAAATGATAAATACTGGAAGTATTTTTATTAATGGCAAAAAAGCTTTAATTGGTCAGCGTTTAAATAATAAAAATCTTGATGAAATAATAATTATGGGAAAATTAATTTCTATAAAAAAAATCGATTTTAAAACTAAAATTATTATTTACAATAAACCTGAAGGAGAAATTTGTACTAGATATGATCCTAAACAACGTCCTACTGTATTTGAGAAATTACCTTTTTTCAAACATAACAACTGGATTAGTGTTGGAAGATTAGATATTAATTCTAAAGGATTATTAATTTTTACAAACAATGGTGATTTGGCTAATAAACTTATGCATCCTAATAATAAAATAGAACGAGAATATTGCATGCGAATTTTTGGAAAAATTAATAAAAATACAATGAATATTTTAAAAAATGGAGTTAAAATTAAAGATGGTTATGCTTCATTTAAGAAAATAGAAGCTATTAACGATAAAAAATCAGGTCAAAACAAATGGTTTAAAGGTATTTTATGTGAAGGAAGAAATCGTGAAATTAGATCTATGTGGAATAAAGTTCAATGTCAAGTCAGCCGATTAATTAGAATTAGATATGGAAATATTATTTTACCGAAAAATTTAAAACCAGGTCATTGGCTTGAATTAAATTCAATTTTAGTAAATGACTTATGCAATTCAATCTCTATTAAATAATTTTATAATATTTTACATTATATTAAAAATTATTGATTATTTTAATAAAACATTCTACTTTTAAAAAGGTTTATTTTGTGAATTTAATTGTAAATTATGGCTTGTTTTTAGTAAAAATAGTTACTGTAATTATGATCATTTTTTCTTCATTGTTATTATTTACTCTAATATTAAAAAGAAAAAACAATAAAAAAAGTAATCTAAAAATTACTTTATTACAAGAAAAATATGATAATGCTAAAATGAAAATTTTGTTTTCTACAATGAAAAATTTTGAAAAAAAGATATGGTTAAAAAAAGAAAAAGAAAAAAATAAAAAAAATAAAAATAAAATTCTATATGTTTTAGATTTTAAAAGTGGAGTATATGCTAATGAAGTGCTTGGATTAAGAGAAGAAATATCGGCCATACTTTCAGTTGCAAATAAAAACGATGAAGTATTATTGCGTTTAGAAAGTTCTGGCGGAGTTATTCATGGATATGGCTTAGCTGCTGCTCAATTAAATAGATTACGTCAAAATGGAATAAGATTAATTATATCTGTAGATAAAATTGCAGCTAGCGGAGGTTATATGATGGCATGCGTTGCAGATTGTATTGTTGCAGCACCATTTTCAATAATAGGATCTATTGGTGTCGTTGGTCAAATACCTAATTTTAATAAATTATTAAAAAAATTTCATATTGACATGGAACTTCATACTGCTGGTGATTATAAACGGACATTAACTATGTTTGGTAATAATACTGAAGAAACACGTAAAAAATTTCAATCAGAACTAAATGCGACGCATGATCTGTTTAAAAATTTTATAAAAGAAATGAGACCTTGTTTAGATATTGAAAGTGTATCTAATGGTGAGCATTGGTTTGGAACGACTGCTTTAGAAAAAAAACTAGTCGATAAAATAAGTACAAGTGATGATATTTTAATTTCTAAAATGGAAGAATATATTTTATTAAATATTCAGTACGTCTATACTAAAAAAATAATAGAACGTTTAACTACATCTATTGCAGATAATATTAGTCAAATTTTATTAAAGTTATTTTTTTATAAAAATTATTTATAATAAAAGAAATAAATAAATTTTTTAAGAAATTTAATATTTCATTGTTTTTTAAAAACAAATAAATATAACTTAATAAGTTATGATTTACTAGGTAAAAATATGCAAAAATCTCTTGTAATAGTTGAATCTCCAGCAAAAGCAAAAACTATAAATAAATATTTAGGACAAAAATATATAGTTAAATCTAGCATAGGACATATTCGGGATTTATTTAATAGCAAATATAAAAATAAAAAAAACTTAAAAAAACCCATTAAGAAAATAAAAAATACTATTTTACAATCTGATAAAAAAAATATTTTTTTTAAAACAATGGGTATTAATCCTTATCAAAATTGGAAAGCTGAATATTATATTTTACCTGGGAAAGAAAAAATAATTTCTGAGTTAAAAAATATTGCAAAAAAAGTAGATCATATATATCTTGCTACAGATTTAGATAGAGAAGGCGAAGCAATTGCTTGGCATTTAAAAGAAGTTATTGGAGGAGACTCTTCTAAATTTAGTCGTGTAATATTTAATGAAATTACAAAACATGCTATAGAAAACGCTTTTAAAAATAAAGGTCAGATCAATATGCATCGAGTACAAGCCCAACAGGCACGTCGTTTTATGGATCGTATTGTAGGATACATGATATCGCCTTTATTATGGAGAAAAATTTCAAGAGGTTTATCTGCTGGACGTGTTCAATCTGTAGCTGTTCGAATAATTACTGAACGCGAAAATATTATAAAAAACTTTATTCCAGAAGAATATTGGAAATTAAATGTAACTCTATTTTCTAAAGACAAAGAAGAAATTACTATGGAAGTTACACATGATAGTGATAAAAAAGTTTTTCTAAAAAATAAAAAAGAAGTAGATTCTGTAATAAAAAAAATTAAAACATCATCATGTATTGTAGAAAATTATGAAAAAAAAACACTTTATAAAGTAGCACCTGCTCCTTTTATAACGTCTACTTTACAACAGTACGCAAATTTTTATTTGAGTTTTAGTGTAAAAAAAACAATGTTTTTAGCACAAAAGTTATATGAAGAAGGTTATATAACTTACATGAGAACTGATTCTATTTATTTAAGTAAACATGCTATTAAAAAAGCTAGAGAATATATAAAAAATACTTATGGTAATGATTATTTACCTGAAGAACCAAATATATATTCTAATCATAAAAATTCTCAAGAAGCTCATGAGGCTATTCGACCATCTAATGTAAAAATAAAAAATATAGATTCTGATGAATTGACTATAGACGCTAAAAAATTATACATATTAATTTGGAATCAATTTATAGCATCTCAAATGAAACCAGTCATATATGAATCTATAACTCTAACAGCATCAATTGATAGATTTAAATTAAAAAAGAAGAAAAAAATAATAATTTTTAACGGTTGGAATAAAATATTAAAAGAAGAAAAGAACATAATTTTTCAAACTTCTGCAATAAATATAGGCAGCATATTATTGATAGATAAAATTAATTGTTATCAATTTTTTACTAAACCTAAACCTCGTTTTAATGAAGGATCTTTAGTTCGTGAATTAGAAAAAAAGGGAATTGGAAGACCTTCAACTTATGCTTCGATAACATCGAAAATACAAGAAAAAGGTTATGTCAAAATAAAACAAAATAAATTTTATGCAGAAAAAATGGGAGAAATTCTTACTATTAGATTAAAAAAAAGTTTTAGTAATTTAATTGATTATAATTTTACTGCACGTATGGAAAAAACACTTGATAAAATTGCTGAAAATAAAATAATATGGAAAAATGTTTTAGACTCTTTTTTTAAAGACTTTTCTAGACAATTAGAAAAAGCTAAAAAAAAACCAGAAGAAGGAGGAATGGAGCCCAATACTATTGTTCCTACATCTCTAAATTGTCCAATTTGTTCTAAAAAAATGGGAATAAAAAATGCTACTACAGGTGTTTTTCTTAGTTGTTTAGGATATTATCCTCGATCTAAAAAAAGTTGTAAAAAAACTATTAATCTTATACCATTAAGTGATTTTGATATTAATAATATTAATATTGAAAAAGATCTATCTTTAAATAAATGTAATATATGCAATATGATAATGGATACTTATTTTATTAATAAAAACCTTAAATTACATATTTGTGTTAATAATCCCAGTTGTTTGGGCTATAAGGTAGAAAAAGGAATTTTTCAAAGTCCTGATTATTTGTCTAAAATTATTAAATGTGAAAAATGTCATGATGACATGATATTTAAAATAGGTCCATTTGGAAAATTTTTTACATGTACTAATAATACTTGTAAAAACACAAGAAAAATATTACCTAATGGTAAAATATCTGATCCAAAATTAGAACCAATACCATTTCCAGAATTATTATGCAAAAAATCTAATGCATGGTTTGTATTACGAGAAGGAGTCTCAGGTATCTTTTTTGCTGCTAATACTTTTCCTAAGTCACGTGAAACTAGATCTCCATTCATAGAAGAACTTGTACGTTTTCAACATTTATTGCCAGAAAAAATACATTATTTATCGAGCGGTCCCGTAATTGATAATAATGGTAATAAAACAATAGTTTGTTTTAATAAAAAAAATCAACAACACTATATTGCTTCTAAAAAAGAAGGAAAATTTACAGGATGGTCAGCTATATTTATCAATAAAAAATGGCATATTATTGATAAATGATTTTTATTAAAGTTAATAAAGTATATTTATATATAATTATTTAATTATAATATACAATATTCACGAACTTTTTCAGTAATTAATCTAATAAATTTTGGACTACTGATTAAATTTCCACAATGAGAATTATTATTTCTATAGCCTCCTGTGAAATTACTAATTAAACAACCAGCTTCTTGTACTTGTAATTTACCAGCTATAAAATTATTTTGTTTTAAATTAAAATTAAACAAGCAATCAATTCGACCAGCTGCAGTGTATGCTAGATCAAGTAAAATGGAACCAGTACATCTAAAAGAAATTCCACATGAAGTTAGTTTTTTGTATATTTCAAAATAGGATAAAGATTGATCATTAATGTAATTAGGCAAATTGATTGCAACAGTAGTGTGGTTTAATGTATTAATATTACTACATCTAGTTCGATAACCATTTAATTGTGAACCTTGTCCCTTGACTGCTGTAAATAAATCATTTCTTATAGGATCGTATATAACAGAAATTTCTATTTTTCCTTTTACAATTACGGCAATAGAAATACAAAAATGGGGAAAATGTTTAATAAAATTATTTTTTCCATCTAATTCATTAATAATCCAAATAGTATTTTTTTTATTTATTTTTAATAAAAAATTTTCATTTTTATTTAAAATAAGATGATTCGGATAAGATTTATAAATAATTTCAGTAATTATTCTATATGTTTTATACATAATATTCTTTATAAATATCTTATTTTTCTCTGTATCTTCATTAATAAATTTTTGTGTATCGTAATTTTGAACAATAGCATTTCCTCCTTTTCGTACTGCACGAATAGCAATATTTAACATGGGATGCATTCAATTCTCCTAGATTTTAAAATTTATTAAAATAATAGCACGATTAGACTATCTTTAATATTTATTAATAATTAAAAATATTACAAAACTAGAAATAAAATAAAAAAAATTATTAAATAATATATAATTATTATTAATTTTTATAAAAAATATTATTTATTTTTTTTATCAGGTTAATGGTTAATGAAAAATTATTTTACATTATTAGGATTTTAGATGAAAAATAATATTAATATATTAAATATTTCTAAATCTAGAATTAATTTATTAAACTTAAATCGTCAAGATTTAAGATGCTTTCTTCTTTCTTTAGGAGCTAAAAATTTTTCTGCAGAACAAATTATGAATTGGATTTATAATTATTACTGTCAAGATTTCAATAAAATGTTAAATATTAGTCTTAAAATTAGAAATAAACTAAATGATATATCTTATATATTTGCACCAAAATTTATAGAAGAAAGAATATCTTGTGATGGCACGATAAAATGGCTTACTTCTATTGACGATCAAAAAATAGAAACTGTTTATATTCCTGAAAATAAACGTTCTACATTATGTATATCTTCACAAATTGGATGTTCTTTAAAATGTAGTTTTTGTGCTACTGGAAAAAAAGGTTTTAGTAGAAATTTAACAGTTTCTGAAATTATTTCTCAAATCTGGCAAGCAAATCAAGTTTTAAAACAAAAAAATCTTAATAGATGCATTACTAATATAGTTTTTATGGGAATGGGAGAACCTCTATTAAATATAAATAATGTTATTTCTGCACTAAAAATAATTTTAGACAAACATGGTTTTGGATTATCAAAAAGACATGTTACTCTGTCAACGTCAGGGATAGTGCCAGCATTAAATAAATTAAGACACAGCATGATTGATGTATGTCTAGCTATTTCTTTACATGCTCCTAATGATTATATTAGAAACCTTATCATGCCAGTTAATAAAAAATATAATATTGCATCTATTTTAGATTCATCGTTACAGTATTTAAAATTTTCATATGCTAATCGCGGTAAAATAACAATAGAATACGTTATGTTAGATAGAATTAATGATTCTAATCAAAATGCTGAACAATTAGCTATCCTATTAAATAAGATGCCTAGTAAAATTAATTTAATTCCTTGGAATTCTTTTTTTAATTCATCTTTTAGATCTAGTAACATGAATAGAATTAATATTTTTGCAAATATTTTAAGAAAAAAAGGATTTATTACAGTTATTAGAAAAAATAGAGGAAGAGATATTAACGCAGCATGTGGACAGTTAACAGGTAATATAATTAATCGTATTTAAAATAAAATTAATATTTATTAAAAATTATCTACATTTTTTTACATAGATTTAAAAAATTTTAAAAGAATACTTCATTTATAATATAATTTATTTGTCATATTAATTATTTTAAACATAAAAAAATTTATGAAAACAAAAAAAAATATTAATAGAAGAAAATCTGATCGTATTTATGTCGGTAAAATACCTGTCGGAAACAATGCTCCTATTTCAATTCAGTCGATGACTAATACTCGTACAACAAATATTTTAGAGACTATTAATCAAATTATACAATTGCAAAAAGTAGGAGCAGATATAGTTCGTGTCTCTATACCGACATTAAAAGATGCTGAATCATTTAAAATTATTAAAAAACAAGTATCAGTACCGTTAGTTGCAGATATACATTTTGATTATAGATTAGCTTTAAAAGCTATAGAATATGGAGCAGATTGTTTAAGAATCAATCCTGGTAATATTGGAAATAAAAAAAGAGTATCAGAAATAATTAATTATGCGAAAAATAAAAATATTCCTATTCGTATTGGTGTAAATTCTGGTTCTTTAGAGAAAGATATATTAAAAAAACACAAAACCCCTACTCCAGAAGCTTTAGTAGAATCAGCTTTAAGAAATATTGAATTTTTTGATACTTTAAACTTTAATCAATTTAAAGTTAGTGTTAAATCATCTGATGTCTTTTTAGCTATTGAAGCTTATAAAATATTAGCAAAAAAAATTACTCAACCTTTGCATATCGGTATAACAGAAGCTGGAGGTTTAAGAAGTGGAACAGTAAAATCATCTATAGGTATTTCTTCTTTATTAACATTGGGTATCGGAGATACATTAAGAGTCTCATTGGCAGCCGATCCAATTGAAGAAGTAAAAGTAGGGTATGACATTTTAAAAGCTTTATGTTTGCGATCAAGAGGAATTAATTTTATTGCTTGTCCTACTTGTTCTAGACAAGAATTTGATGTAATTAATACAGTAAATGTATTAGAAAAAAAATTAGAAGATATTTCAACTCCTATTGATGTATCTATTATTGGATGTATTGTTAATGGCATAGGTGAAGCTAAAACAGCTACATTAGGACTGACTGGAAATCATAAATACAGTGCATTTTATGAAAATGGTATACGTCAAAAAAATAAGTTAAAAAATGAGGAAATAATAGAACAAATGGAAAATAAAATTCGTAAAAAAGCGAAAGAATTAGATCAATTAAATTATTATAAAAAATAATATTTAATTATAAATTGCACTTAATTTATAGCTAACATAAGAGATAATAGTGAATAAAGAAATTCAGTCTATCAGAGGAATGCATGATTATTTTTCACAAGAATTGCAAATATGGAATTATCTAGAAATTATTTTTAAAGAAGTATTGACTAGTTATTGTTACTTAGAAATTAGACTACCTCTCATAGAAAAAACAGAAATTTTTAAAAGGGCTATTGGAAATATTACTGACGTAGTAGAAAAAGAAATGTACTCTTTTAAAGACAAAAAAGGTAATAGTTTAACTTTGCGACCAGAAGGAACTGTAGGTTGTGTTAGAGCTCTTATACAAAATAATTTATTAAATACAAAAAACCATAAGTTTTGGTATTTAGGTCCTATGTTTCGATATGAAAGACCTCAGAAGGGAAGATATCGTCAATTTCATCAATTAGGAGTAGAAGTATTTGGATTAGATAAAGAAGATATTGATTTAGAAATGATTCTTTTAACTAATCGTTTATGGAAAAGAATTGGTATTGATTCATATTTAACATTAGAAATTAATTCAATTGGTTCTAGAATAGATCGCATTAAATATAAAAAAGAATTAGTTTTGTTTCTTGAAAAATATCGATATTTATTAGATGAAGATTGCAAAAGACGATTATATACTAATCCTTTGCGTATTTTAGATACTAAAAACATAGAAATTCAAAAAATTTTAAATCAAGCTCCATTATTAGAAGAGTACGTGAATATTTCTGCATATAATCATTTTAAAAATTTATGCAAAATGATTAGTTCTTACGGAATAAAATATCAACATAATAAAAAATTAGTACGAGGATTAGATTATTATAATAACACTGTATTTGAATGGAAAAGTAATAAAATAGGAACACAAAATGCTATTTGCGCAGGAGGACGATATGATTATTTAGTTGAAGAAATGGGAGGGCAAAAGACACCTGCTATAGGATTTGCGATAGGAATAGAACGTTTGGTATTACTAATGCAAGAATTAAATATTTTTTCAGAAAAAGTAGAGAATATTCATATTTATATTATTTTCATTGGAGAACATAATAAATTTTATGCTGTTAACTTGTCTGAAGAAATAAGGGATTTATATCCAAAATTAAAAATATTTATTAATTTTTTTAATCAAAATCTTAAAAAAAAAATAAGACATGCTATTAATTCTTCCTCTGAGATTATTATTTTAATAGGTGATAAAGAAATAAAAAACGGTTTTTTTTTAATTAAAGATATAAAAAAAAAAGAAGAATATTTTTTATTAAAAAACGAATTATTATCAAAAATAAAAAATTATTTCAAACATATTAATTAATTTTTATAAAATAATTACAAATTTAGGTTAAATATGCTTAACAATAAAATAGATTTTTCTAAATATGATCCAGAATTATGGGATGCAATAGAAAAAGAAAAAACAAGACAAGAAAATCATATTGAATTAATTGCATCAGAGAATTATACAAGTTATCATGTTATGCACGTACAAGGTTCACAATTAACTAATAAATATGCAGAAGGTTATCCTGGTAAACGATATTATGGAGGTTGCGAATATGTAGATACAATAGAAGAATTAGCAATTTTTCGAGCAAAAAAATTATTTTCTGCAGACTATGCTAATGTTCAACCACATTCTGGTTCTCAAGCTAATTTTGCTGTTTATACAGCACTTTTAAATCCTGGTGATACAGTACTGGGCATGAAATTATCTCATGGAGGTCATTTAACTCATGGATCTTCTGTAAACTTTTCAGGAAAATTATACAATATAATTTCATATGGATTAGATAAAAATGGTAAAATTGATTATGAAGAATTATCTTTTTTAACTAAAAAATATAAACCAAAAATGATAATTGGTGGTTTTTCAGCATATTCTGGTATTTGTGATTGGGAAAAAATGCGAAAAATTGCTGATACAGTTAATGCTTATTTTATTGTTGATATGGCTCATATTGCAGGTTTAATTGCTGCTAAAATTTATCCAAATCCAATAAATTATGCACATGTTGTTACCAGTACAACTCATAAGACGTTAGCTGGACCTCGTGGCGGTTTAATTCTTGCAAAAAATGGAAGTGATAATTTATATAAGAAATTAAATTTATCAGTTTTTCCAGGTGCTCAAGGAGGTCCTTTAATGCATGTAATAGCTGGAAAAGCTATTGCATTTAAAGAAGCTTTAGAACCAAAATTTAAAACATATCAAGAGCAAATTGTAAAAAATTCAAAAATTATGGCAAAAAATTTTTTAAAAAAAGGATACGAAATAGTATCTGGAGGCACTTATAATCATTTATTTTTAATTAATTTAACTAATAAAAACATAACTGGACAACATGCCGATATTGCTTTAAGCAAAGCCAACATAACTATAAATAAAAATACTGTGCCTAACGATTTAAAAAGTCCTTTTATAACTTCAGGAATACGTATTGGCACACCTGCTGTTACTAGAAGAGGGTTTAAAGAAAAAGAAGTTTTGGAAATATCAAATTGGATGTCTAGTATATTAAATGATGTCAATGATAATATAAATATCATCAATGTTAAAAATAAAGTATTAGATATATGTTCTAAATATCCAGTTTATATTTAATTAAATCAAATATATCCATCTTTGTTAAAAATTATATTAATAGTAAAAACAAGATTTTAATTAAAAAATAATACATTTACTTTATGAAGGCAATGTTATATTTATTTGATTAAATTTGATGTTATTTGTATCTATTAAATAAGGAATTATACCCAATAATGGAGCTTTAATATAACTTAACAAAGTTTGGATGTAATATGGGTTATACATGTCTTTTGGATGAATATTGTTAGCAATCCAGCCGCCGCATTTTATTTTTTCTGAAATAATCGCTTTTTCTGTTAAAATAGCATGATTAATACAACCTATTTTAATGCCGACAACAATAATGACAGTTAATTTCTCATGTTTTACCCAATCTGAGAAAGTATCTTGATAAGATAAAGGTGTATACCATCCACCAGCACCTTCTATTATAATCCAATTACTTTGAGTGATAATTTTTTTTAAACCTAAAGATAAATCTTCTTTTTTAATGTTCTTTTTTTGAAGTTGACTTAAAATATGAGGAGGAGCGTTTTCAATAAATGAAATTGGATTAATTTCATTATTTTTTAATTTTACAGCACTATTTTTTCCTAAAATAACTGCATCATTTTTAAAAAAGCAACATGGTCGATCTTGATATCCAGATGATACTGGTTTATATCCTGCTGTTTTATATCCAGATTCTGTAGCTTTTTTTAACAAAATACTACTAACAGTTGTTTTGCCTATATTTGTATCAGTTCCAGTAATGAAAAATTTTTTAATCATAATAATGTCGTATTTGACAGTGATATTTAATAGTATTAAATTAATATAAAATTTAATAATTAGTAATAATTTTTTTTTGATTGATAAAATAAATAATTTATATTAATAAAAAAATATTTAATTTTACTCTAAATAGAGTAACTCTACTATAGTGTTATAATATATTAAATAATATAACATATAATATTGAGTTACTCTTAACAAGAGTTACATTATTATAACTTATAATAAATATATTATATAAAATTATATTGCAGCATTATAATATTGTTCTTTATCAATTTTTAATGATTTAATAAAGAATTTATTTTCTTGTTTTTTTAATATAAAGTTTTTTTTATATTCAGGATGTAAATTAAGTTTTTTTAATAACTTTATATCTTGTTTTTTTTCTGGATTGTCTGTAGTCAATAGTTTGCATCCATAAAAAATAGAATTTGCTCCAGCCATAAAACACATTGCTTGAGTTTGATCATTCATTTTTTGACGTCCTGCAGATAATCTAATATAAGATTTTGGCATCATAATACGAGCAATAGCAATTACACGAATAAAATCAAACGGTTCAACATCATTATTTTGTTCCATTGGAGTTCCTGGAATTTTAATCAACATATTAATTGGTACACTTTCTGGAGGAATAGGTAAATTAGATAATTCCATTAACAATTCTATGCGATCTTGTACCTTTTCACCTAAACCTATAATGCCTCCAGAACAAATTTTCATTCCAGCATTACGTACTGTATGTAAAGTTTCTAGTCTTTCTTCATATGTACGAGTGGTTATGATTTCTTTATAAAAATTAGAAGATGTATCTAAATTGTGATTATAAAAATCTAAACCTGCCTTTGCTAGTTTTTTTGCTTGTGAAGTATTTAAAGTTCCTAAAGTCATGCATGTTTCCATACCCATTGCTTTTATTTCTTTTATGATTTTTTCTAAATAAGGTATATCTCTATCTTTTGGATTTTTCCATGCAGCTCCCATACAAAATCTACTAGATCCTGAAGATTTTGCTTGTTTTGCAGCATTGAGTATTGTTTCTATTTCTAATAAAGGTTCTTTTTTTAAATTTGTTTTATATCTTGAACTTTGTGGACAATATTTACAATCTTCTGGACAAGAACCAGTTTTTATTGATAGTAATGTACTTATTTGTATTGTATTAGGATTAAAATATTTTCTATGTTCTTTTTGAGCTTTAAACATAAGATCAAAAAATGGTTTTTCAAAAAGTATTTTAGTATTTTCTAATGTCCATTTTTTTTTCATATTATCTCCAAAAAAAATTATGATTTTACCTTAACAAAGGTTTATACTAAATTATTTAATATTTTATATATAAATAATCATGAATCAATTCGATATATTTTTTGATTATAAACATATTTGGCATCCTTATTCATCTATGATAAACCCTATTCCTAGTTATTGTGTTAAATCTGCTAAAGGAATTTATTTAAAATTAAAAAATGGAAAAAATATAATAGATGGAATGTCTTCATGGTGGTCTGCAATACATGGATATAATCATCCTATTTTAAACAAAGCTCTAAAAAAACAAATAAAAAAAATGTCTCATGTAATGTTTGGAGGAATTACACATCCTTCAGCAATTGCACTTTGTCAACAATTAATCTCATTAACACCAAAAAAATTAGACTGTAT